>NZ_CP015243.1:0-313387 GCF_001648175.1 Halotalea alkalilenta
CTATGGTCGTCAAGCATATTCTGGCGCAAAGCCTGCCCATCAAGGCAAACTTCACTGATTCGTGGATCATGCTGGCCGAGATCGTCTCGTCGTATCCGTTGTCTTCGTCTTTCGATGACCTGACCACTTGGGGTTATATGGTCAAGCCTCACGGACCATTAGTACACGTTAGCTCAAAGCGTTGACCGCTCTTCTACACCGTGCCTATCAACCTCGTCGTCTTCGAGGGTCCTTTAGGGGGCTCGAGGCCCCAGGGAAGTCTCATCTTGAAGGGGGCTTCCCGCTTAGATGCTTTCAGCGGTTATCCCGTCCGAACATAGCTACCCGGCAATGCCACTGGCGTGACAACCGGAACACCAGAGGTTCGTCCACTCCGGTCCTCTCGTACTAGGAGCAGCGCTTCTCAAACTTCCAACGCCCACGGCAGATAGGGACCGAACTGTCTCACGACGTTCTAAACCCAGCTCGCGTACCACTTTAAATGGCGAACAGCCATACCCTTGGGACCGACTTCAGCCCCAGGATGTGATGAGCCGACATCGAGGTGCCAAACACCGCCGTCGATGTGAACTCTTGGGCGGTATCAGCCTGTTATCCCCGGAGTACCTTTTATCCGTTGAGCGATGGCCCTTCCATACAGAACCACCGGATCACTAGAACCTACTTTCGTACCTGCTCGACCTGTCCGTCTCGCAGTCAAGCACCCTTATGCTCTTGCACTCAATGCACGATTTCCAACCGTGCTGAGGGTACCTTCGTGCTCCTCCGTTACTCTTTGGGAGGAGACCGCCCCAGTCAAACTACCCACCACACACTGTCCTTCCCCCGGATCACGGGGGCAAGTTAGAACGCCAATGATGCCAGGCTGGTATTTCAAGGTTGGCTCCCCCCGAACTGGCGTCCAGGGTTCATAGCCTCCCAGCTATCCTACACAAGCAACATCAGCGTCCAGTGTGAAGCTGTAGTAAAGGTTCACGGGGTCTTTCCGTCTAGCCGCGGGTACACTGCATCTTCACAGCGATTTCAATTTCACTGAGTCTCGGGTGGAGACAGTGTGGCCATCATTACGCCATTCGTGCAGGTCGGAACTTACCCGACAAGGAATTTCGCTACCTTAGGACCGTTATAGTTACGGCCGCCGTTTACCGGGGCTTCGATCAGGAGCTTCGCCTAAGCTAACACCATCAATTAACCTTCCGGCACCGGGCAGGCGTCACACCCTATACGTCCGCTTACGCGTTAGCAGAGTGCTGTGTTTTTAATAAACAGTTGCAGCCACCTGGACTCTTCGACCGGTTCGCGCTCCGAGAGCTAGTCTCTTCACCCTACGCCGGCGCACCTTCTCCCGAAGTTACGGTGCCATTTTGCCTAGTTCCTTCACCCGAGTTCTCTCAAGCGCCTTGGTATTCTCTACCTGACCACCTGTGTCGGTTTGGGGTACGGTCACACGTTACCTGAAGCTTAGAGGCTTTTCCTGGAAGCGTGGCATCAACGGCTTCCCAGTTCCGAAAAACTGGTTCGTCTCGTATCTCGGCTTTGAACCTCCGGATTTGCCAGGAGATTCGGCCTACCTACTTTTACCCGGACAACCAACGCCGGGCCCGCCTAGCCTTCTCCGTCCCCCATCGCAGTAACGTCTGGTACGGGAATATTGACCCGTTTCCCATCGACTACGCCTTTCGGCCTCGCCTTAGGGGCCGACTCACTCTGCTCCGATTGACGTCGAACAGAAACCCTTGGTCTTCCGGCGGGGGTGGTTTTCACACCCCTTGTCGTTACTCATGTCAGCATTCGCACTTGTGATACCTCCAGCAGACCTTACGATCCACCTTCGCAGGCGTACACAACGCTCCTCTACCGCTCAGGCCATAGACCTGAACCCGTAGCTTCGGCACCTGGTTTGAGCCCCGTTACATCTTCCGCGCAGGCCGACTCGACTAGTGAGCTATTACGCTTTCTTTAAAGGATGGCTGCTTCTAAGCCAACCTCCTAGCTGTCTAAGCCTTCCCACATCGTTTCCCACTTAACCAGAATTTTGGGGCCTTAGCTGACGGTCTGGGTTGTTTCCCTTTTCACGACGGACGTTAGCACCCGCCGTGTGTCTCCCACGCTGCACTCATCGGTATTCGGAGTTTGCCTCGGGTTGGTAACCCGGGATGGGCCCCTAGCCGAAACAGTGCTCTACCCCCGATGGTGATACGTGAGGCGCTACCTAAATAGCTTTCGAGGAGAACCAGCTATCTCCGAGCTTGATTAGCCTTTCACTCCGATCCACAGGTCATCCGAATCTTTTTCAACAGATCCCGGTTCGGTCCTCCAGTTGATGTTACTCAACCTTCAACCTGCCCATGGATAGATCGCCCGGTTTCGGGTCTATTCCCAGCAACTATGTCGCCCATTTAAGACTCGGTTTCCCTACGCCTCCCCTATACGGTTAAGCTCGCTACTGAGAATAAGTCGCTGACCCATTATACAAAAGGTACGCAGTCACAGGACTTGCCTGCTCCCACTGCTTGTACGCACACGGTTTCAGGATCTATTTCACTCCCCTCGCCGGGGTTCTTTTCGCCTTTCCCTCACGGTACTGGTTCACTATCGGTCAGCCAGGAGTATTTAGCCTTGGAGGATGGTCCCCCCATGTTCAGACAGGGTTTCACGTGCCCCGTCCTACTCGTTTTCACACCCTATGCCCTTTCATGTACGGGGCTATCACCCGCTACGGCCCGACTTTCCAGACGGTTCCACTAGAACATAAGCTGCTTAAGGGCTTCTCCCCGGTCGCTCGCCGCTACTGGGGGAATCTCAATTGATGTCTTTTCCTCGGGGTACTTAGATGTTTCAGTTCTCCCGGTTCGCCTCCGTACGTTATGTATTGGCGTACGGATACCGACCTTCTGGCCGGTGGGTTTCCCCATTCAGAAATCGCTGGATCAAAGGTCATTTGCCACCTCCCCAACGCTTATCGCAGGCTATCACGTCTTTCATCGCCTCTGGCTGCCAAGGCATCCACCGTGTGCGCTTAATCGCTTGACCATATAACCCGAAGGGGTCTGGTCACCGATCAACGAAAACAATTTCGCCGGATACGCTTGAGACGTATCTCTCTGCCCGCCTTGCGGCCGGCAGGCCAGCGTTCACGACACGAGGTCTCCACCCCGGTGTTCGCGCTGGACTTGGTCAGCATGATCCACATTGTTAAAGAGCGTACTGTCGCGAAGACAGTCGGAAACCCACGTCTTCCTCTTGATCCGGAGGACATTGGTTTGCGACTGGCATCGGTATTTTCTTCGTTGGCCTGGACAGCGACCTCGATTCAAACGAATCGATGGTGGAGCCTAGCGGGATCGAACCGCTGACCTCCTGCGTGCAAAGCAGGCGCTCTCCCAGCTGAGCTAAGGCCCCGTTGTCGTCACCGCTCTCACAGATCCAACCAGGAGAATGGTGGGTCTGGGCAGATTCGAACTGCCGACCTCACCCTTATCAGGGGTGCGCTCTAACCAACTGAGCTACAGACCCAGCTTCGGGCACTCAGAGCTTACCTTCGGCATACTTCGAACTGCCGACCTCACCCTGCTTTCCACAAGGTCAGGGGATGCGCTCCAACCAACCGAGCTACAGACCCAAGCCGGGGCCGTAGACCCTTAGTACTTCGCTCTTGCTTTCGATCAGGCAATTTGGTGTGGGTACTCGGCTCAACCACGGCGCTGTCGTTTAAGGAGGTGATCCAGCCGCAGGTTCCCCTACGGCTACCTTGTTACGACTTCACCCCAGTCATGAACCACACCGTGGTGACCGTTCTCCCGAAGGTTAAACTAGCCACTTCTGGTGCAATCCACTCCCATGGTGTGACGGGCGGTGTGTACAAGGCCCGGGAACGTATTCACCGCGACATTCTGATTCGCGATTACTAGCGATTCCGACTTCATGGAGTCGAGTTGCAGACTCCAATCCGGACTGAGGCGAGCTTTCTGGGATTGGCTTCACGTCGCCGCTTCGCAACCCTCTGTACTCGCCATTGTAGCACGTGTGTAGCCCTACCCGTAAGGGCCATGATGACTTGACGTCGTCCCCACCTTCCTCCGGTTTGTCACCGGCAGTCTCCTTAGAGTTCCCGACCGAATCGCTGGCAAATAAGGATAGGGGTTGCGCTCGTTACGGGACTTAACCCAACATTTCACAACACGAGCTGACGACAGCCATGCAGCACCTGTCTCAGAGTTCCCGAAGGCACCCATCCATCTCTGGATAGTCCTCTGGATGTCAAGGGTAGGTAAGGTTCTTCGCGTTGCATCGAATTAAACCACATGCTCCACCGCTTGTGCGGGCCCCCGTCAATTCATTTGAGTTTTAGCCTTGCGGCCGTACTCCCCAGGCGGTCAACTTAGTGCGTTAGCTGCGCCACTAAATCCTCAAGGGATCCAACGGCTAGTTGACATCGTTTACGGCGTGGACTACCAGGGTATCTAATCCTGTTTGCTACCCACGCTTTCGCGCCTCAGCGTCAGTGTCAGTCCAGAAGGCCGCCTTCGCCACTGGTATTCCTCCCGATCTCTACGCATTTCACCGCTACACCGGGAATTCTACCTTCCTCTCCTGCACTCAAGTCCGCCAGTTCCAAATGCTGTTCCCAGGTTGAGCCCGGGGCTTTCACATCTGGCTTAACAGACCGCCTACGCGCCCTTTACGCCCAGTAATTCCGATTAACGCTCGCACCCTCCGTATTACCGCGGCTGCTGGCACGGAGTTAGCCGGTGCTTCTTCTGCGAGTAACGTCCCCCCTCCAGGGTATTAACCCAAAGGCGTTCCTCCTCGCTGAAAGTGCTTTACAACCCGAAGGCCTTCTTCACACACGCGGCATGGCTGGATCAGGGTTGCCCCCATTGTCCAATATTCCCCACTGCTGCCTCCCGTAGGAGTCTGGGCCGTGTCTCAGTCCCAGTGTGGCTGATCATCCTCTCAGACCAGCTACGGATCGTTGCCTTGGTAGGCCTTTACCCTACCAACTAGCTAATCCGACATGGGCTCATCCGATAGCGGAAGGTCCGAAGATCCCCTCCTTTCTCCCGTAGGACGTATGCGGTATTAGCGTGCGTTTCCACACGTTATCCCCCTCTACCGGGCAGATTCCCATGCATTACTCACCCGTCCGCCGCTCGCCACCAGGGAGCAAGCTCCCTGTGCTGCCGCTCGACTTGCATGTGTTAGGCCTGCCGCCAGCGTTCAATCTGAGCCATGATCAAACTCTTCAGTTTAAATCTTGCTGCCCCCCACCTTCGAAAAGACGGACGGCTTAGCCTGGCTCGACAGAGCTGTTACATCGACAAACGATGGATCGCTTGCCTTTGTGGTCGCTGCCTCGATGCCTGACTGGATACATCAGTGACGTTGCCGTCTCATCGAGCCGAGCGCCCACACAAATTGCCTGATCGACTTGTTAAAGAGCGTCTCGTCGCGGGCTGAACCTTGCTTCGAAGAAGCGTGCCCTGCGTCGAGTGGATGAGCATTCTACTCAGAAACGCTTTGGTGTCAACCACTTCCTTGAGGAAGTGTCGTTCGGAACCAGCCAACCACCCGTTCCCGAACCAACCTGAAACACCAAAACAATCAATGACTTGCTCTTCCCGCTGCGGGTTAACCCCGGTCAGCGAGGGCGTACTTTATAGACCCCCTCGCCACTTGGCAAGCCCTTTCCGCAGGTTTTTGATCGCGACTTTCAGCGCTCGGGCACCAACGAAACGCGGGCGAAACTACGCTTCCCTGCCTGAACGACGTAGCTACGGCCGAATTCGAGCAAGGCATCTTTGTCCATCACCACACCATCCACCTTGACCCGCCCGTTGTTGAGCAGGTCTTTGGCCTGGGCGCTGTTCTTGACCAGCCCCGAGCGGTTGAGCACGAAACCGATCGGCACACCGGCGTCCCCTGAGAAAGCGACCTCGACTTCCGGCATGTCCTCAGGCAACTCACCGTCGCCGAGTACGTTACCGCTCGAGCGATGGGCATTGGCCGCCGCCTCTTCGCCGTGATAACGGGCGATCAGCTCGCGCGCAAGCACCATCTTAATGTCACGGGGATTGGCGCCATTGGCCATCTCTTCGCGCAACGCCTCGAGCTCCGCATTGGACTTCAACGAGAGCAGGTCGAAGTACTTCCAGATCAGCGCATCGGGCATGGAAACCAGCTTGTTGAACATCGCCCCCGGCGCCTCGTCGACACCCACATAGTTGCCGAGCGACTTGGACATCTTCTGCACACCGTCAAGACCTTCGA
This sequence comes from Halotalea alkalilenta, assembly GCF_001648175.1. Lineage (NCBI taxonomy): Bacteria > Pseudomonadati > Pseudomonadota > Gammaproteobacteria > Oceanospirillales > Halomonadaceae > Halotalea > Halotalea alkalilenta. The sequence continues at coordinate 6,271 of NZ_CP015243.1, forward strand.
GCAGCGGCATGGTGATCACCACCTGCGGGGTCTGGCCGAAATGCTTCTGGATCTCGCGACCCATCAGCAGATTGAACTTCTGATCGGTACCGCCCATCTCGATGTCCGCTTCGAGCGCCACGGAGTCGTAGCCCTGCACCAGCGGGTAGAGGAACTCATGAAGCGAAATCGCCTGATTCGCCTGATAGCGCTTCTCGAAGTCGTCGCGCTCGAGCATCCTCGCCACCGTGCTTTGCGCCGCGAGCTCAATCATTTCGGCAGCGCCCATCCTGGAGAACCACTCGGAGTTGAACCGCACCTCAGTGAGTTCGGGATCGAGAATCTTGAACACCTGCTGCCGATAGGTCTCGGCATTTGCCCTGACCTGCTCCTCGGTCAGCGGCTTGCGAGTCACGCTCTTTCCGCTCGGATCGCCGATGCGGCCAGTGAAGTCGCCGATCAGGAAGATCACCGTATGCCCCAGCTCCTGGAGCTGACGCATCTTGGTCAGCAGTACACTGTGGCCCAGGTGGAGATCGGGCGCGGTCGGGTCGAACCCGACCTTGATGCGCAGCTTACGACCCGAGCGCAGTTTCTCGAGCAGCGCGTCCTCGAGCAGGATTTCATCGGTGCCGCGCTTGATCAGCTCAAACGCCTCGACAACGTCGTTCATCAATCGTCTCTCTCGCGTCAGGAAAAGCGGATTCGGAAGCGACGCATCCCAACACGCTGCGCCACCTCGCCTGCAAAAAGGGCATGATTGTACCATGTCATCGACGATGCGCCCGCCGCGGCAGCTCGCTTTGCCGTCACCAGCGGCAGTTGGTTAATATCCGACTCCGCCACTTCGATCGCACCAATCTCCTCGCGCAGGAATTCGATCATGCCCGTCGATCCAACCACGCCACAGAGCGTTTCCGACCGCTTCGCGCAGGTCAGCGAGCGTCTCGCCCTGGCCCTCGCCGATGCCGGCCGTGATCCAGCAGCAGCCCGCCTGCTGGCGGTAAGCAAGACGCAGCCAGCGGACCGACTGCGCGCCCTTTACCAGGCAGGACAGCGGGCGTTCGGCGAGAACTACCTGCAAGAAGCGCTGGGCAAGCAGGCCATGCTTTCCGATCTCGACATCGAATGGCATTTCATCGGCCCGATCCAGTCGAACAAGACACGCGACATCGCCGAGCATTTCGATTGGGTACATAGCATCGATCGTGAGAAGATCGCCCAGCGCCTGAATGACCAGCGCCCCAGCGACCTCCCCCTCCTCGACGTATGCCTGCAAGTCAACGTCAGCCAGGAGCAGAGCAAGTCAGGAGTGGCCCCAGAGGCGCTGCTCCCGCTGGCGCAGCGCATAGCGGCGATGCCTCGCCTGCGCCTGCGGGGACTGATGGCGATTCCCGAGCCCTGTGACGATCCCGTACTTCAGCGAGCGCCGTTCGCACGACTGCGCGCGCTGTTCGAGTCGCTTCGGGCGGAGCTGCCGCAGGCTCCACTCGACACGCTGTCGATGGGGATGAGCGCGGACCTCGAGGCTGCGATCACCGAGGGCGCCACCATGGTCAGAATCGGTACCGCCATCTTCGGCCCGCGTGAATATCCGAGTGGCCCCTGAGAAGAAATGCTCGCCGCCGCTCGCAGCGCAACGATGGGGCGGCCAATCAAGGAGTTCGACATGTCCAGCCAGCTGAGCTTCATCGGTGCCGGCAACATGGCCCGCGCGATCATCCAAGGCCTGATCGCGAGCGGCCATCCTCCAGAGAAGATCACCGCCACCGCCACTCGCGAGCAGACCCTCGCACCGCTTCGCGAGCGCTTTGCCATCACGACCTCGCTGGACAATCAAGCAGCCGTGCTGAATGCCGATGTCTTGGTCCTTGCGGTCAAGCCACAGAAGCTCGCCGAGCTATGCGTGGGTCTTCGAGATGCCGTGCAGCAAAGGCGTCCGCTGGTACTGTCGGTGGCGGCAGGCATCCGCTGTAGTTCGATCGAGCGCTGGCTGGGGGGCAATATTGCCGTCGTCCGCTCGATGCCCAATACACCTTCGCTCGTCGGCACGGGGGCCTGTGGGCTTTATGCGGCACCTGGCGTAAGTGATGCACAGCGTGCCCTGGTGGAAAGGCTCATGGGCGCCGTTGGCATCACCGAATGGGTAGAGGAAGAGGAGCTGCTCAGCGTCGTCACCGCGATCGCCGGAAGCGCACCGGCCTACTTCTTCTATATGATCGAAGCGCTGGAAAAAGCGGGCGTGGCCCAGGGCCTGAAGCGGGATAGCGCTCGGCGGCTGGCGATCCAGACCGCGCTGGGCGCGGCGAAGATGGCCGCTCTCGGCGAACATGATCCCGAGACGCTGAAGCGCCAGGTGATGTCGCCCAACGGCACCACCGAGCGCGCGATCCAACGCTTCGAGGCCGGGGGATTGGAGGCGCTGGTGCTCGATGCCTGCAACGCCTGCCGGAACCGCGCCAACGAGCTGGCGGACCAACTCGACCAGCCTTAGCGCAAAGCGCTCGCGCTTTGCCGAAATCACGGGGGCGGCAACAGCCGCCCCTTCACGCGCCTGACACTGGAGGATGCCATGGGCTCCCAGATGGGAAGCATCGGCCTGACGCTGATCAATACGCTGTTCAATCTGTTCGTCTTCGTGCTGATGCTACGCTTTGCGCTGCATGCCTCGCGAGCCGACTACTACAACCCGATGACCCAGGGCGTGGTCAAGGCAACCGGCTGGCTGGTCCATCCGCTACAGCGCCTGCTACGCCCGATCGGCCGTTTCGATCTGGCTTCGCTGGTGGCAGCGATATTGGTCAAGATCGCCGCCCTGCTGCTGATCTTCCTGCTCTTCGCTGGCACCCTTCCCCCTGTGCTCAACCTGCTGATCGCGGGTTTCGCCGGCGCGCTAAATGCCCTGGTGAAGATCTATTTCTTCGCCCTGATCGTGATGATCATCCTCAGCTGGGTCGCCCCGCGAGCGGACCACCCTGGCGCGCTGCTGGTGATCCAGGTCACGGAACCGATCATGTCGCCGCTGCGCAGGGTGATTCCGCCGCTGGGAATGCTCGATCTGTCCCCGATCGTGGCCTTCATCCTGATCAACCTGATCGACAGTATCGTGGTCAGTTCGCTGGTCCGCGCCTCGATGCTGCCGGCCCGCGTGGTGGTGGGATATTGATGGTGAACACGCAGTCGGGTTCGGTGGGCCTGGTCGAACCCAGCATCGCGCGTTTCGATACGCCTCTCGAGCTTGCTTGCGGGAGGACGCTCGATGCCTTCGAGTTGGTCTACGAGACTTATGGCGAACTCAATGCGCAGCGCAGCAACGCCATCCTGATCTGCCATGCGCTGTCGGGCCATCACCACGCAGCGGGCTTCTACCCGGGGGAGCAAAAGCCCGGATGGTGGGACACCCACATCGGCCCCGGCAAGAGCATCGATACCCGTCGCTACTTCGTGGTTGCGCTGAACAATCTCGGCGGTTGCCACGGCAGCACCGGCCCCACCTCGATCAATCCCGCGACCGGACGGATCTGGGGCCCCGACTTCCCGCTGATGACGGTCACCGACTGGGTAGAGAGCCAGGCAAGGCTTGCTGACCATCTCGGCATCCAGCGCTTCGCCGCCGTGATAGGCGGAAGCCTCGGTGGCATGCAGGTGCTGCAATGGTCGCTCGCCTACCCCGATCGCCTGGCCCACGCGGTCGTGATCGCCGCGACGCCGAAGCTTTCGGCGCAGAACATCGCCTTCAACGAAGTGGCCCGACAGGCGATCCGTTCGGACCCCGAGTTTCATGACGGCTGGTACGCTGAGCACGATACGCTGCCTCGCCGAGGATTGAGGCTGGCGCGCATGGTCGGCCATATCACCTACCTCTCCGAGCTGGCGATGGGGGCGAAGTTCGGCCGCGACGTACGTAACGAACTCAACTTCGGCTACGGTGTGGAGTTCGAGATCGAGTCCTACCTGCGCTACCAAGGCGAGAGTTTTTCCAATCGCTTCGACGCCAACACCTATCTGCTGATGACCAAAGCGCTCGACTACTTCGATCCCGCGGGCGCTTGCGATGGCGACCTTGCCGCGGCGCTCGCACCGGCGCAATGCCGCTTCCTGGTGGTCAGCTTCAGTACCGACTGGCGCTTCGCGCCGGAGCGCTCCAAGGAGCTGGTCGATGCGCTGATGCTGGCAGGCAAGCGGGTGAGCTACGCCAACGTGGATTCACCCCACGGCCACGACGCCTTCCTTATGCCCCACCCCCGCTACGACACGGTGTTGGGAGGGTTCCTGCGCCACGCCGGCGACACCCTGTCACTGCCTAGGGCTGAAGATGAATGAGATGAGAGCGGATCTTGCACTGATCTACGAGTGGGTCGCACCGAACACCCGGATGCTCGATCTCGGCTGCGGTGACGGCGCCTTGCTCGAGCTGCTCGGACGCGACAAAGGGGTCACGGGCTATGGCCTGGAGATCGACCACGACGGGATCAATGGCTGCATCACGCGCGGTGTCGATGTGATCGAGCAGGACATCGACCAAGGCTTGGCCAACATCCCGGACGATGCTTTCGACTTGGTGGTGATGACCCAAGCGCTGCAGGCACTCAAGCGGCCCGACCTGACGCTGGACGAGATGCTTCGTGTCGGGCGGGAGTGCATCATCGCCTTCCCGAACTTCGCCTACTGGCGCCACCGCCTGCACCTTGGCATCAAAGGCCGGATGCCGGTCTCGTCATCACTGCCCCATGCTTGGTACGACACCCCGAATATCCACCTCTCGACTTTTCGGGACTTCACCAACCTGTGCCACTCCCGCGGCTACACCATCATCGACCAGGCTGTCGGTCGCCAGGGTTCGTGGAGCGTGCGACGCTGGCCAAACCTGCTCGGCCAAACGGCGATCTTCCGTATCCGCCGCTAGGCCCGGCGCTCGGCGGGAGCCACCGCTCACTGATAGAATCGAATCCAGCCGCCGCACGCCAGGAGACGCAGATGAATTTCCATACCCGCAAATGGATCAAGCCCGAAGACCTCAATCCCAACGGTACCTTGTTCGGCGGTAGCCTGCTGCGCTGGATCGATGAAGAAGCGGCGATCTATACGATCATCCAGCTCGACAACCCTCGCGTGGTGACCAAGTTCATCTCCGAAATCAACTTCGTCTCCAGCGCCCGCCAGGGCGACATCATCGAGCTCGGCATCACCGCGACCCACTTCGGCACCACCTCGATCACGCTCAAGTGTCACGTACGCAACAAGATCACTCGCAAGAGCATCCTCACCATCGAGAAGATCGTATTCGTCAACCTCGGCGAGGATGGCCTGCCTGCGCCACACGGCCGGACCCAGATCACCTACGTCAAGGACCGGCTCCCCAGCGAGGAGTGACTCGCTGGCGTCAGCGCCACTTCCAACCGGCGCTCCAGCGCCATTTCCGCCGTCGTACCCTCGGCCTCGATGCGGCAACCATAGGCCAGCACCTCGACACCGCACCGTACCGCATCGACCAGGCCGGCAGCGTACGCGGGGTCGAGATGCCAGGCCGGCAGCACCCGATCGATTCCCGTATGGGCGACACAGAAGAGCAGCACTGCACGCCCGCCACCGGCGGCGATGCCGCTCAGCGAGCGCAGATGCTTGAGTCCACGTACGCTGACCGCATCGGGAAAGTAGCCAAGTCCGTCCGGCTCGCGAAGCGTCACCTGCTTGACCTCGACGTAGCAGTCGGGAGAGGCGAAATGGTCGAGGCGAAAATCGAGTCGCGCGTCTTCGATACGTACTTCCGCCCGCATTCCCACCCATCCCTTGAGTTCTTCGATCACTCCCCGCTCGAGCGCCTCGCGCACCAAATGATTGGCGCGTGCGGTGTTGACCGAGGCGAACGACGAACGATCGGGATCGTCGAGCTGGATCAGCTCCCAGCTCCACGCCAGCTTGCGCTTGGGGCTATCGCTATACGAGAGCCATACCCTCGCCCCCTCGCGGTCGAGCCCGCGCATCGATCCGGTATTAGCGCAGTGGGCGACCACCTGCTCACCTGAATCCAACACCACATCAGCGAGAAAACGCTTGTAGCGCCGGACCAGGCGTCCTGTACGAAGTTCGTTGAATTTCAAACCATCTCCCGTCCAAAGATCGAAATTCTGTGCTATAAGGCCTCATCGCAATGCCATATACATCTTGCACTGCGAGGTTTTTTTCTATAAAAGGCTCTACCTTCGGTGGGTCAAGCACACCCGTGAGGGTGGGATCGCTGCGACCTTGCGGCCCAAGATACACTGCGCAATGAGGCATCCCCATGGCAGTAGCCGAACAGCAACCGGAAGCGCTGAACAAATTCACCCCGTACCAGCCGGCCCCGGGTGAAGAGTACATGAACGAGAAGCAGCTGGAGCACTTCCGTCAGATGCTGCTGGATTGGAAGCGGGATCTGATGGAAGAGGTCGACCGAACCGTTCGGCATCTTCAGGAGGAAGCGAACAACTTCGCCGACCCTGCCGACCGTGCTACTCAAGAAGAAGGGTTCAGTCTCGAGCTCCGCACTCGTGATCGCGAGCGCAAGCTGCTCAAGAAAATCAACGAGACCATCGAGAAGATCGACGAGGAAGACTACGGCTACTGCGAGGCCTGTGGTGTGGAGATCGGCATTCGCCGCCTCGAAGCCCGGCCAACCGCGACGCTGTGCGTTGACTGCAAGACCCTTGCGGAGCTCAAGGAGAAGCAGCTCGGCGGTTGAACCCCTCGATGCTCATTGATCCACGACGGACGCCTCGGCGTCCGTCTTGCTTGGGATCGAAAACCCAGGGAGCGAAAGCGATGAGCGGGGCTGCAAGCTATCGCGGAAGGTTCGCACCAACCCCGTCAGGCCCGTTGCACTTTGGCTCTCTGATCGCCGCCCTCGCTAGCTGGCTCGATGCACATGCGGTGGGAGGCGAATGGCTGCTGCGCATCGAGGACATCGATCCTCCCCGCTGCCCTCGTGGTGCAAGCGAGGACATCCTCCGCCAGTTGGAAGCATTCGGCCTCCACTGGGATGGCGATGTACGCCATCAGAGCCGGCGTAGCGAAGCCTACCAGCATGCCCTGGAAAAACTCGCCACCCTCGGCCTCGCCTACCCCTGCGGCTGCTCACGCAAGGATTGGCAGGGGTTCGACCACTACCCGGGCTGGTGCCGGGAAGGCAGCCTGCACCCAGATCGCCCGCAGGCATGGCGCCTTCGCACCGATTCAACGCACCAACCGGTCAAGGTCAGTTGGCAGGACCGCAGGCTCGGCCGGCAGGAATGGACCCCCGCCGCACTTGGCGACGTAGTGCTCAGACGACGCGATGGATTCTGGGCCTATCAGCTGGCAGTCACGGTCGACGATGGCGACCAAGGCATCACCGATGTGGTGCGTGGCTCAGATCTGCTCGACAACACTCCCTGGCAGCTGCTGCTACAGCGCAATCTGGATCTACCGACACCCAGCTACCTGCACCTCCCATTGGCCCGCGCCGCCAATGGGCAAAAGCTTTCGAAGCAAAACCTCGCCCCAGCGCTGCCCCGTAGCGAGGAGGCCGCGCGGACGCTTCTCCATGCGGCGCTGCGCGCACTTGGTCAGCATCCACCCGTCGAGTCGCTCGATGCACCGGTTCAGGAGCAGCTCTGCTGGGCGAAGAGCCATTGGCGCAGCACCGCGATCGGGCAGGGCGACATCGTTTTCCGACCGGCCCTCGAGTCTCGCTAGAAACCTATTTCCGCCACCGCGTCGACCATCATGGCGCTGAGTTCAAGCGATCTTTGGTGGCGCACCCAAGGTCGTATCTCGTCGCGCCAGAAACCTCGCTATGCTCAGCCCCAATCGGCAATGCACCAAAAACGACCGTTGGCGCACCATTTTTGAACGCAAGCACCAGCAACTTGGCCGAAGGCTGATGAGGCACGGAGTGACGCTCATCCCACCAAAACCATAACCGCATGTTTTAAATGTAAAAAAAACAAACTGGCACACATCGAGCATTAATATCAGCAAGAAAAACAACAACGCTCGTCAGCGAAGGAATAAAAACAACAACCTTCGCTCAAGGAGGCAGCGCAACAAAAACAACAAGCGCTCCTCTAGACATCCGATACAGCGATACCGACAAGAACAAGAATCGCTGGATGGAGACGAACGTGCCGACATGACAATAACAACGTCGGTCCAGGGAGAGTAATACGCGACGCCGCGAACGAGGCACAACAAAAACAACGCCTCCTGGTCGGCACCCCGGAACAAGAACAACTCACCGGGGCAGCCATCTCTTTTCGTTGATCAAAGAGAGCGTCCGCGTGCATGGAGGATTGTTTTGAATACGGCACGGCGCATTAGCCCGCCACACCAAGCGTCCGTCGAGCTCACGTATCTCGCGCCTGCAATGCGTATTCAGAGCGATGCGCCATACACGAAGAATTCAAGCGCATCTTTAGCTTCGCTGCTGTCGCCATGTGCCACGCAGCATTCCGGGGAGGCTTCGGCCTCCCTTTTGCTATTTGAGCGCAAGGCTCGGTAGCCGCTCTTTGCATCCCCGGGTACCTTGGTTACACTTACCGGAACCAGCAGAATGTCGATTCTCATTTCGTCCAGCTTCGATCAGGTACCGGTAAACGTTTGAAAACCCCAGTCGGCGACCAGGCCTCTCTTTCCGCTCCTCGCATCCTCCCTCGTGATGAGCACTCCCTCTCTCGAGGCATGCTCAGTGAAAACGCTCTCAAGGTTCTGTACCGCCTCAATAAAGCGGGGTTCCAGGCGTATCTAGTGGGAGGCTGCGTGCGTGACGGCCTGCTCGGCATCACCCCGAAGGATTTCGACGTTGCCACCGACGCGACGCCTGACGAGGTCAAGGCGCTGTTCCGCAACGCCATGATCATCGGCCGGCGCTTTCGCATCGTTCATGTCCGTTTCGGCCGGGAGATCATCGAGGTCACCACCTTCCGTGGCCAGCATGATGATGAGGATGACGTCAGCCGAGCGCACCGCTCGGCCACGGGCATGCTACTGCGCGACAACGTTTGGGGAAGCATCGATGAGGATGCGCTGCGCCGCGATTTCACCGTCAATGCGCTCTACTACAGCGTCGCCGATTTCTCGATCTATGACTGGACCGGCGGCATCGACGATCTCGAGCGCCGCCAGCTGAAACTGATCGGCGATCCTGAGGTGCGCTATCGGGAGGATCCGGTTCGGATGCTGCGAGCGATACGCTTCGCTGGCAAGCTCGGATTCAAGATCGAGGAACGTACCGCCGCCCCGATCATCGATCTCGCACCGCTGCTGCTCTCGATCCCCCCCGCGCGGCTGTTCGAAGAAGTGCTCAAGCTGTTTCTCAACGGTGCGGCGCTGGAGACCTATCGAGGCCTACGCGAGCATGGACTGTTCGCGATGCTGTTTCCGGTCACGTTCGATGCCTTGAGTGTCATGCCATGGGCCGAGGCGATGATCGAGCAGGCGCTGATCAACACCGACCAGCGCATTCTCGAGGGTAAACCCGTCACCCCGGCCTTCCTCTATGCTGCGCTGCTGTGGCCGGCTGTAGTGATGGATGCCAATGCCCTCGAAGAAGAAGGCATGCCAACGGCTCTCGCTCACCAGCAGGCGGCCCAGCAGGTGATCAGCCGCCAGTTGCAACACACCTCGATCCCGAAGCGCTTCAGCTTCCCGATGCGCGACATCTGGGAGCTCCAGCTGCGTCTGCCGCGGCGCAAGGGCAAGCGCGCCGACCAGGTGATGAGCCATCCGCGCTTCCGTGCCGGCTACGATTTCCTACTGCTGCGCGAAAACGCTGGAGAACTGGCGGCCGGCCTAGGGGAGTGGTGGACACGCTATCAAACCCTCGAGGACGCCGAGCGTCGGGTGATGATCAGCCAGATCGTCCACGAGCCCGCGGGCCTCGACGAGCCATTGCCCGAAACTGCATCCAAACCGACGCACTCACGCCGCCGGCCGCGTCGTCGCCCCCCTCGGGGAGAATGAAAGGATGCCCGACGCTGTGCTTGCCCATCGGGCTTTCATCGGTCTGGGCAGCAACCTGGATCTCCCACGAAAGCGAGTCAGCTCAGCCATCGAGGCACTCGCCTCGCTGCCGCTGTGCAGGCTGGTGAAGGCCTCGCCACTTTACGCCAGCCGGCCGGTGGGCCCGCAGGATCAGGACGACTTCGTCAATGCGGTGGTGGAGCTGCGTACCGCCTACTCGCCACTGGCGTTGCTCGACCAGTTGCAACGCCTCGAGCAGAGCCAACGTAGGGTGCGGCTGCATCGCTGGGGCCCACGCACGCTCGATCTCGACCTGCTGCTGTTCGATGATCGTGTGATCGAGCATCCTCGCCTTTGTGTTCCCCATCCAGAAATGCTAAATCGTGCCTTCGTATGGGTACCGCTGCTGGACATCTCTCCTGGCCTGCGCCTGCCCGACGACCGTGTACTGAGCGATCTGGTGGATGACTCACTACGCGGCTCACTGGTCGAGCTCACGCCCTGAGCCGACGCTTCCTCAACGATCTCCAACGAGAGCCTTGCCATGCCCGCCGTCACTCTCTCGACCCTCACAGGTCGCCGTGAGTCCAACACGCCCTTCAGTTGCCTGACTGCCTACGACGCCACCTTCGCGCGTCTGGCCAGCGACGCCGGCGTCGAGGTACTGCTGATCGGCGACTCCCTTGGCATGGTGCTTCAAGGACACTCGAGCACTCTGCCGGTCACCATCACCGACATCGCCTATCACACGGCCTGCGTCGCCCGGGCAGGAGTCGACAGCCTGATCATGGCGGATTTGCCGTTCATGGCCGATGTCAGCATCGAACGGCTGCTCGACAATGCGGGAATCCTGATGCGCGCGGGCGCGCAGATGGTCAAGATCGAAGGAGAGGCTTGGCTCGCCGAAGGCGTCGAAGCGCTCAGCCGACGCGGCGTACCGGTCTGCGTACACTTGGGATTGACCCCCCAGCATGTCAATGCGCTGGGCGGTTACCGTATCCAAGGTCGCGATCCGGAGAGCGCGCAGCGAATCATCGACGATGCCCTGACGCTGGAGCAGGCCGGCGCCGCGGTCGTGCTGCTCGAATGCGTGCCGAGCGATCTTGCCCTCGAAGTACGCGACGCACTGGCAGTACCCGTGATCGGTATTGGCGCAGGCCCTGATGTCGACGGGCAGATCCTGGTCATGCACGATATGCTCGGCGCCTCGCTCGGGCGCGTGCCACGCTTCGTGAAGAATTTCCTGATCGGCGAAGCATCGATCCAGGAGGCATTCGCGGCTTACCACGAAGCGGTGGTGAACCGGGAGTTCCCCGCCGAAGAACACTGCTTCTGAGTTCCTGGCGCACGCTCGGTACCGCTGGAGGGCACCCCATCATGCAGACATTCCATACCATCGCTGCGCTACGCCAAGCGCTCACCAAGGCTCGCGCAGCTGGCGTGCGTATCGCGCTGGTGCCGACGATGGGCAATCTCCACCAGGGCCACCTGGCTCTGGTGGAAGAGGCGCGACGTCGCGCCGATCTGGTCGTGGCGTCGATCTTCGTCAACCCGATCCAGTTCGGTCCAAGCGAAGATTTCGCGCGCTATCCTCGCACTCTGGACGACGATCGGGCGCAGCTCGAGTCGACAGGCTGCGATGTGCTCTTCGCACCCGATGTCGACACGCTTTATCCCAATGGGTTGGACGGATTGACCCAGGTGCGGGTGCCCAAAGTTTCGCAAGGACTTTGCGCCGCCACGCGCCCAGGGCATTTCGACGGCGTGGCGACAGTAGTCAGCTTGCTGTTCCACATCGTCGGCCCCGATGTCGCTCTGTTCGGCAACAAGGACTACCAGCAGCTCGCAGTGATTCGCAAGCTAGTCGCGGATCTGCACTTCCCGATCGAGATCGTCGACGTACCGACCGTTCGCGACGCCGACGGGCTGGCACTCTCTTCACGCAATGGCTATCTCGATCGAGAGCAGCGAGAACGCGCACCCTTGCTGGCTCGCAGCCTGCGCAGCATCGCCGAACGCCTGGCCCAGGGCATCCCGGCAGCCCAGGCCCTAGCGCAGGGGCGTGACACTCTCGAGGCTCAAGGCTTCGTGATCGACTACCTGGAGCTGCGCGCGCCCGATCTCGCGCCGCTCGACGGCGACGCTCGCCAAGCGATTCTGCTGGCCGCTGCCTATCTCGGTACGACCAGGCTGCTCGACAATCTTGCGGTCACTCTCCCGGGCTGAACCCTCGGCTCTGCGATCAGCCGGCTTCGACGAAGCGATCGCGCCCGGCATTGAATCCGCACAGCAGTGCCAGCAAGCCGATGGCGAGAATCAGCCCGGCCACCTCAAACCAGTCGCCGCGCAGGTCGTGCAGCAGCCCCACCCCCAGGGTGCCGAAAGAAGCGAGCGAGTAGCCGACTCCCTGAGCCATGCCGGAGAGCGCGCCCGCGCTCTGGGCATTGCGGGTTCTCAGCACCAGCAGCGCAAGCGCGAGACTGAACGTTCCGCCCTGGCCAAGCCCCAGCAGCACGATCCAGAGCCACAGGGTAGAGACAGGCATCAACAGGATGCAGAGCAGCGGAACGACGCTCAGGGCGAGGAACAGCGCGATCACACCGCTCTGGTGACGAAACCTGGCAGCGATGAACGGCCCGCCCAGCGCGGTGACGAGCTGCAAAAGCACCGATACGGACATCATCAGTCCGGCCTCGAGCGCGCCGAGCCCACGCGCCATCAGCATGGTCGGCAGCCAGCCGAAGACGATGTAGGCAAGCGAGGACTGCAGGCCCATGTAGAGGGTGACCTGCCAGGCAAGCATCGAACGCCAGGGCGCTCGCACACGTCGACGCTCCGACTTCGGTTCGTGCTTCGCGCGCCGAAGCTGAGGAATCCAGATCAGCGCGGCCGCCAGGGCCAACAGCGCCCAGCAGGAGAGCCCTAGCCGCCAGCTGCCACCGAATGCCTCGGCCAGCGGCACACTGGCACCTGCAGCGAGGGCCGCGCCGCTGCACAGCGCCATGGTGTAGATCCCGGTCAACAGGCTTGCATGGTGCGGATAGTGACGCTTGACCACGCTCGGTAGCAGCACCCCGGCCACGCCGATTCCCGCCCCCGCCATGACCGTGCCGAGCAGCAGTCCGGCAATGCCGAAGACACCACGCAGCGCAACGCCGGCGGCAAGCACCAGCAAAGCGAGCAGAATCGTTCTGGCGCTACCGTAGCGGTGGGACAAACGCGGGGCGAGAAAGGCGAAGGCGCCGAGGCAGAATACCGGCAGGAAGGTCACCACTCCCGCGAAGCTTGCACTGAGGCCAAGCTCACTGCTTACCTGGCCGAGCAGTGGCGCAAGGCTTGAGAGCGCTGGACGCAGGTTGAGCGCAACCAGTACCAGCCCGACCAGCAGCGGAAGATGATGCGAGAGGAAGGCACCCGCCGACTCACCGGGGAGATCGCGCCTGGATGGCTGCGCGCAGGCGTAGGACGGTTCCGCGCCCTTGGTCGACGACGGTGCTGCACCGGCAGTGGAAAGAGGAGTAGTCGTTGGCGAGGGCACGAGCAGGCGCCTTGTAAAGTCTTGGGCCAGCGAGTCTACCCGCAGCGGGAATCAGATTGAACCGTTCGGACAAGTCCATCGGTCCAATGTGCGAGAGCCCCGCATGGCTACTGCCATGCGGGGCTCTCGTTGAATCGTCCGGCGCGGCGGTCAGGCCGCGACCGGCGATTACTCTCCTTCGCCGAGGCCCGCCTCGAACGCTGCCTTCTCGGCCGGTTCGATCTCCTTGATCGACAGCTTGACGCGTCCGCGATTGTCGACGTCGAGCACCTTGACGGTGACCATATCGCCCTCGTTGAGGAAATCGCGCACGTCGTTGACGCGCTCAGGCACGATCTGCGAGATGTGCACCAGGCCGTCGGTACCCGGCATGAAGTTGACGAACGCGCCGAAGTCGGCGATCCGCACTACCTTGCCGCGGTACAGCTTGTTGATCTCCGCTTCGGCGGTGATCGCCAGCACGGTATCGACCGCTTTCTTCGAGCCTTCCTTGGTATCGGCATAGATCCGCACCGTACCATCGTCCTGGATGTCGATCGAGGCACCGGTGTCTTCGCAGATCTGGCGGATGGTCGCGCCACCCTTGCCGATCACGTCGCGAATCTTGTCGGTGTCGATCTTGATCAGCACCATCGAGGGCGCGTGGTCAGCGACCTCCGAACGGCTCTCGCTGATCACCCGGTTCATCTGCTCGAGGATGCTCTGACGTGCTTCGAACGCTTGGTTCAGTGCACGCTCCATGATCTCCTCGTTGATCCCCTCGATCTTGATGTCCATCTGCAGTGCGGTGACACCGTTGACCGAGCCTGCGACCTTGAAGTCCATGTCACCGAGGTGATCCTCGTCACCGAGGATGTCGGTGAGCACCGCGAAGCGATCGCCATCCTTGACCAGGCCCATGGCGATACCCGCAACCGGCGCCTTGAGCGGCACGCCTGCGTCCATCAGGGCAAGCGAAGAGCCGCACACCGATGCCATCGAGCTCGAGCCGTTGGACTCAGTGATCTCGGAGACCACGCGAATCGAGTAGGGGAAGTCGTCGCCGTTCGGCACCATCGCCTGAACGCCGCGCTTGGCCAACCGTCCGTGCCCGATCTCGCGACGCTTCGGCGAGCCGAAGAAGCCAGCCTCGCCGACGCTGTAGGGAGGAAAGTTATAGTGGAACATGAAACGCTCGTGGCGCTCGCCCTCGAGGCCCTCGATCAGCTGCGCTTCGCGCAGGGTACCGAGAGTCGCGGCGACGATAGCCTGGGTCTCGCCACGGGTGAACAGCGCCGAGCCGTGAGCGCGCGGCAGCACCCCGACCTGGATCGACAGGGGACGCACGGTCTTGTGATCACGGCCATCGATGCGCGGCTCGCCCGCCAGGACCCGCTCGCGAACGATGCGTTTCTCGAGCGAAGCGAAGGCACCAACCACCGCGTCGGCCTCGAATTCGCCAGTACCGGCCAGAAGTTCGATCGCCTGTGACTTGAGCGCGGCGAGCGCGTCCTGGCGGGCCATCTTGTCGGTCACCCGGTAAGCTTCACCGATGCCCGCTTCGAAGCCGACGGCAACCGCCTGCTTGAGCGCGACGTTTTCGACCGCTGGCTGCCAGTCCCACTTCGGCTTGCTGCCTTCCAGGGCGAATGCCTTGATCGCCTCGATCGCGACCTGCATTTCCTGGTGGGCGAAGAGCACTGCGCCGAGCATTTCGTCTTCGGTCAGCTCTTTGGCTTCCGACTCGACCATCAGCACCGCTTTATCCGTGCCGGCGACGACCATGTCGAGCTCGGAGCTCGCCAGTTCCGCCTGGCTCGGGTTGAGGAAGTAGCCGCGATCCTCATTGAAGGCCACGCGCGCGGCGCCAATCGGGCCGGCGAAAGGCACGCCGCTGATCGCGAGCGCAGCGGAGGTGCCAAGCATCGCCGCGATGTCGGGATCATGCTGCTTGTCGGCTGACATCACCGTGCAGATCACCTGCACTTCGTTCATGAACCCTTTGGGGAACAGCGGACGAATCGGCCGATCGATCAAACGTGAGGTCAGCGTTTCCTTCTCGGTCGGACGCCCTTCGCGCTTGAAGAACCCGCCGGGAATCTTGCCGACCGCGTAGGTCTTTTCCTGGTAGTGAACGGAGAGGGGGAAGAAGTCCTGGCCCGGCTTGACGTCTTTGCGAGCGACTGCGGTGCAGAGGACTACGGTGTTGTCGATGGTGACCAGCACGCTGCCAGTAGCTTGACGGGCGACGCGGCCAGTCTCCAGCGTGACGGTCTGACCGCCGTACTGGAAGGTCTTGGTGACGGGATTCACTCTGAATTCCTTCGAATGTTATACGATCGTGTACGCTTTCTATGCGCTCAGGTCGCCATCTTAGAGCCTTCGGCCTGCACTGTCACTGCGCCCTCGGGCGCACCATGAGTGCCATTACCTGGGACGCATCGAGGCGAAAAAAAACAGGCAGCCCACAGGGCTGCCCGTTCGATACAGTGCAAGGCTTGCGCTCAGCGACGCAGGCCAAGGCGC
Source organism: Halotalea alkalilenta (assembly GCF_001648175.1). Classification (NCBI taxonomy): domain Bacteria; kingdom Pseudomonadati; phylum Pseudomonadota; class Gammaproteobacteria; order Oceanospirillales; family Halomonadaceae; genus Halotalea; species Halotalea alkalilenta. Next base: position 22,271 of record NZ_CP015243.1, read on the forward strand.
TGGATCAGGCTCTGATAACGCTCGAAGCTCTTGCCCTTGAGGTAGTCGAGCAGCTTGCGGCGCTGGTTGACCATGCGGATCAGGCCACGACGGGAGTGGTGATCCTGCTTGTTGCTCTTGAAGTGGTCCTGCAGACCTTCGATGTTGGCGGTCAGCAGTGCGACCTGGACTTCCGGGGAACCGGTGTCGTTTTCGCTGGCACCGAATTCCTTGACGATTTCGGCCTTGCGCTCGGCAGTAAGTGCCATGGGAGCTTCTCCAATCAATATGCTTTGAAATAAAGCAGTCAGTGTCGAAGACCACGCATATTTGCAGTCTTCAGCGAAGGCGACGTCAGCCGTTGGCCGCGTCACGCAAGAGACGTCGGGGAGCGAGCTCGCCCTCCTCCGTCACGGTGACGAGCCCCAGCAGGCGCTCGTCGCAGTACAGCCTCGCCATGGTGCCCGGGGCATGAGAACCGGTTGCACAGCGAATCCGCCGCCCCTGGTTCAACAGCAGGGCGGTCGGCTCATCGGTTTCGAGCCTGGGCAGGTGTGCGATCAGCGCATCGACCGGCAACAGTCGCACATCGCGCTCCTCGCCCAATGCCTCGAGCGCATCCAGGCCCACCATCGCACTCGCCTCGAACGGCCCCGTGCGCAGCCGCCGCAGCGCGCTGAGATGCGCACCGCAGCCAAGCGCCGCGCCGATGTCCATGCCAAGCGTGCGAATGTAGGTACCCTTGCTGCAATCGACCTCGAGATCGAACCAGCCGGCATCCGCATCGAGCGAAACGAGGCGCATATGATAAATGGTTACACGCCGCGGCGCACGCTCGATCTCGCGCCCTTCACGGGCCAGCTCGTAGAGCGGACGGCCCTGATGCTTGAGCGCTGAGAACATCGGTGGAATCTGCTCGATTTCACCACGAAATCGCGCCAGCACGCACTCGATGCCCGCTTCATCGAGCGCGGGTACCGGGCGCTCTTCCAGCACCACACCCTCTGCGTCACCGCTGTCGGTGGTGATACCGAGCTGGACGCGGGCGAGATAACGCTTGTCGGCATCCAGAGCGAACGAGGAGAACTTGGTCGCCTCGCCGAAGCAGATCGGCAAGAGCCCCGTGGCCATCGGATCGAGCGTGCCGGTATGCCCCGCCTTGGCGGCCTGGAATATCCCACGTGCGCGCTGCAGTGCACGGTTGGAACTCAGCCCCTTCGGCTTATCGAGCAACAGCACGCCGTCAACTGGACGGCCCCGACGGCGCTTGGCCATTACTCCGACTCCGGCTCGTCGTCGCGGCTGCGCCGATCGCTATCCACCGCACGCTCGATCAGCCGTGAGAGCTGATCACCCCGCGCTACGCTTTCGTCATAGTGGAAGCGCAGCTCGGGCACGTGACGAAGCTTCATCCGCCGAGCGACCTGCGAGCGCAGGAAACCGGACGCGCGCTTGAGGATCTCGAGGTTCTCGCGTACGCGAACAACATCGTTCTCGCCGAGCAGGGTGAAATAGACGTCTGCGTAGCCGAGGTCACGACTGACCTTGGCATCGCTGATCGTCACCATACCCAAACGCGGATCCTTGACCTCGCGCTGCACCAGCAGCGCGAGTTCCTGTTTGAGCTGCTCGGCGACCCGATCGGTCCTGGTAAATTCACGCATCTGCGCTCCTCGCGGCCCGCTTAGAGCGAGCGCTCGACTTTGACCTGATCGAAGACTTCGATCTTGTCGCCGACCTGGACATCGTTGTAGTTGCGTACGCCGATACCGCACTCCATGCCATTACGGACTTCGCTGACGTCATCCTTGAAGCGGCGCAGTGACTCGAGCTCGCCTTCGTAGATGACCACGTTGTCGCGCAATACGCGGATGCTCTTGTTGCGGTAGACGGTACCCTCGACCACCATGCAGCCGGCGATCGCACCGATCTTCGGCGCCCGGAACACGTCGCGCACCTCGGCGATGCCCACGATCTCCTCTTTCCACTCCGGCGCCAGCATGCCGCTCATCGCCTGCTTGACCTCATCGATCAGCTGGTAGATGACGCTGTAGTAGCGAAGATCCAGCCCTTCGCGGTCGACGATCTCGCGAGCGCTCGCATCGGCACGGACGTTGAAGCCGACGATGATCGCCTCACTGGCAACCGCCAGGTTGGCATCGGTGCCGGTGATTCCGCCAACCCCGGAGGAGACCACGGTGACCTTGACCTCGTCGGTGGAGAGCTCCTCCAGCGCATGGCGGATAGCCTCCAGCGAGCCCTGCACGTCCGCCTTGAGCACGATGTTGACCGAAGCGATCTCTTCCTTGCCCATCTGGCTGAACATGTTCTCGAGCTTGGCCTTCTGCTGCCGGGCGAGACGCACGTCGCGGTACTTGCCCTGACGGAAGTTGGCGACTTCGCGCGCCTTCTTCTCGTCGGCAACGACGTTGAACTCCTCGCCAGCATCAGGCGTGCCATCGAGACCGAGCACTTCGACCGGCATCGACGGGCCAGCCGAGTCGACCTGCTGACCGAGCTCGTTGACCAGCGCGCGCACTCGACCATAGTGCAGGCCGGCGAGCAGGATGTCGCCCTTGCGCAGGGTACCGTTCTGGACCAGTACGGTAGCCACCGGGCCACGCCCACGATCCAACCGGGATTCGATCACTACACCCTTGCCGGGTGCCTCCGGGACGGCCTTCAGTTCGAGCACTTCGGAAACCAGCAGCACCGCTTCGAGCAGCGCATCGATCCCCTCGCCGGTCTTCGCCGAGACCAGGACGAACTGGGTATCGCCCCCCCACTCCTCGGAGATCACTCCGTGCTGGGAGAGCTCATTGCGGACGCGGTCGAGATCAGCACCAGGCTTGTCGATCTTGTTGATCGCCACCACCAGCGGTACCTCGGCGGCGCGCGCGTGCTCGATCGCCTCGATGGTCTGCGGCATCACACCGTCGTCGGCGGCGACCACCAGGATGACCACGTCGGTCGCCTTGGCGCCACGCGCACGCATCGCAGTGAAGGCCGCGTGTCCGGGGGTATCGAGGAAGGTGACGTCACCGGTGGCATGCTCGACGTGGTAGGCGCCGATGTGCTGGGTGATGCCGCCCGCCTCGCCGGTGGCGACCTTGGTGCGACGAATGTAGTCGAGCAGCGAGGTCTTGCCGTGGTCGACGTGTCCCATCACCGTGACCACAGGCGCACGCGTGAACTCTTCACCCTCGTAGGAGATTCCTTCGAGGACTTCGGTCTCGAGCGCGTTGTCCTTGATCAGCTTGGGCTTGTGGCCCATCTCCTCGGCGACGATCGCCGCGGTGTCCTGATCGATGGTCTGGTTGATGGTGACCGCGGCGCCCATGTTGAACATCGCCTTGATCACTTCGGTCGCCTTGACCGACATCTTGTCGGCCAGCTCAGCGACGCTGATCGACTCGGGGATGCTGACCTCACGGATGATCACTTGGGTCGGGCGCTGGAAGCCGTGGGCATTGTCGCGCCCGCGACGGCCGCCGCGACGCTCGGAGCGCTTGGCCTTCTTGCCGGCCGAGCCACGACGCTCGCTGCGGTCGCTGCGATCGTCCTCGTCTTCGCGACGTCCACCGCTCTTGCGCCCGCCCCCGGCGGCCTTGCGGCCGGCAGCTTCACGGCCACGACGATTGTCGTTGCGCGGTTCCTTGAGCGGCGCGTTGACTACCGGCTCTTCCCCTGAGCTCTCTTCAGCGGAGGCGGAGGCGGCAGCCCCAGCCGGTGCCGTGACGGCTGGCGTTGAGGGCGCCACTGCCTCGGCAACGGGTGCCTGCTCGCGAGCGGGCTCGCTCGCAGGCGGCGCTACCTGTGCCTCCTGCAACTCTTGCACTTCGGCCTCGCCCGCCTGGGCCTCCGGCTCCGCACGAACATAGGTACGCTTCTTGCGGACCTGTACCTCGATCGTCTTGTTGCGATCACCAGTACGGATCTTGCTCTTGGTCTTGCGGGTCAGCGTGATCCGGTTACGACCCGGTCCCGCGCCACCGCCGTGCTGTTTGGTGAGGTGATCAAGCAAGCGCTGCTTGTCCTCCTCGGAGACGACATCGGTCTCTGCCTTATGGGTGAGACCAGCCTCGCTCATCTGTTCGAGCAGGCGGCTCGCATCGCGCCCCACCTTGCTTGCGAATTCCTTAACCGTCATTTCTGCCATTGCGACCCTCCTGAACCCGTTTCCCTGCTGCCCGTTGCGAAACCGCGCCGCCGCGCCTCGAAAGGCCGGCGGCTTTAGCCGCTACGCTTCGCCCTCGAACCAGGGGGCACGGGCGGTCATGATCAGTACCGCGGCGCGCTCTTCGTCCACGCCTTCGATGTCCTTGAGATCGTCGATCGACTGCTCGGCGAGATCTTCCATGGTGCGAATGCCACGACCGGCCAGCGTGAACGCCAGTGCACGGTCCATGCCTTCCATTTCGAGCAGATCGTCGGCCGGGGCGCCCTCTTCCAGGCTCTCCTCGCTGGCGATCGCCAGATTGAGCAACTCATCCTTGGCACGCGCGCGCAGCTCTTCGACCAGCACCTCGTCGAGCTCCTCGATCTCGAGCATCTCGTCGAGCGGTACGTAGGCAATCTCTTCGAGCGAAGTGAAGCCTTCGTCGACCAACAGACGAGCAAGGTCCTCTTCGATGTCGAGATGCTGGATGAAGTATTCGATGAAACTGTCGACTTCCTGCTCGAGCTTGCCCTGGGCTTCCTCCTCGGTCATCACGTTGAGCGTCCAGCCGGTCAGCTCGGAGGCAAGCCGCACGTTCTGCCCGCTGCGGCCGATCGCCTGGGCAAGATTGTCTTCAGCGACCGCGACGTCCATGGTATGGGAATCTTCGTCGACCATGATCGAGGCGACTTCGGCCGGAGCCATCGCATTGATCACCAGCTGCGCAGGATTATCATCCCAGAGGATGATGTCGACACGCTCGTTGCGAAGCTCGTTGGAAACCGCCTGGACGCGCGAGCCGCGCATCCCCACGCAGGCGCCGACCGGATCGATGCGACGGTCATTGGTCTTGACCGCGATCTTGGCCCGCGAACCAGGATCCCGAGCGGCACCTTTGATCTCGATCAGCTGCTCGGCGATCTCCGGCACTTCGATCTTGAACAGCTCGATGAGGAACTCGGGACGAGTGCGCGAAAGGATCAGCTGGGAGCCGCGAGCGTCAGGGTCGACCTTCCAGAGCAGCGCACGAACGCGTTCGTTCATTCGATAACGTTCGCCGGAAATCATTTCGCTACGTGGCAGGAAACCCTCGGCGTTATCACCGAGATCGATGATCAAGCCATCGCGGGTGGTCTTCTTCACCCCACCGGCGACCAGCTCTCCTTCGCGCTCGCTGTAGTGTCGCACGATTTCGGCCCGCTCGGCTTCACGCACCTTCTGCACGATCACCTGCTTGGCGGTCTGGGCCGCGATTCGGCCAAAGCTCACCGACTCGATCTGCTCCTCGACGAATTCGCCAAGTCCCAACGGCGGCTCACGCTCTTCGGCCGCGGAGATTGGAATCTCGCGGGCCGAGGTGGTGTAGTCTTCATCGGGAACCACGGTCCAACGCCTGAAGGTGTCGTAATCTCCAGTGGCACGGTCGATCCGGACCTTGACGTCGACGTCCTGTCCCTCGAAGCGCTTGCGAGTCGCGCTGGCCAGCGCAGCCTCGACCGCCTCGAAGATCACGCCACGAGGAACACCTTTTTCGTTCGAAATTGCGTCAACGACCAGCAAAATCTCTTTGCTCATGCCTTTGCCTCGCCAGATAAATCATTTTTGTCCCGCTCGAGGACCGTCCTTGGCCGACACCCACGCATCGCTTTGGCGACACTGCGCACCGCACTATTTTTCGAAGGTCGGCACCACCTGAGCGCGTTCGATCGTTTCGATCGGAAAGCCGAACTCTTCCTGATCGACCCGCAGGATCACTTCGTCCTCTTCGAGCCCGATCAAAAGCCCCTGGAACTTGCGGCGCCCCTCGAACGGAATGCGCAGACGCAGTTGGACACGATGTCCAGCGAAACGCTCGAACTGAGAAAGCGTGTAGAGCGGTCGATCCATGCCCGGTGATGAGACTTCCAGGTTGTACTGGCCAGCAATGGGATCTTCGACATCGAGCAGGCCGCTGACTTGACGACTGACTTTGGCACAGTCGTCGACGTTGACGCCTTTGTCGCTATCGATATACACCACCAGACGCGAATTCTTGCCCTGCGCGACGTAATCCACACCCCACAGCTCGAATCCCATCGCATTGACCGTCGGCTCGATCAGCGCCTGAATGGCCTGTTCCTTGGTCGCCATAGACAAAGGCTCCTATGAGTAAGACCGGCTCGAAGGGAATCGAAGAACATGACGTCACGCGACGACTCCCCAGGCGACGGACGCCTCGAATACGTTCGCGAACCGGCGCCGGACGGTTTCCGCTGGCACCCTGACGTGAAGACGGGAAAGGTGGCCGACTGGCAGCTACTGCGATCGAGGCGCTGCCACCGCGCAAGGGGCCGGCACGGACCATCATCCAACGGGCCGTCCGCCAACAAAAAGCCCCTTCTTGCTGGAAGGGGCCTTTCGAATAAACTTGGTAGCGGGGGCCGGATTTGAACCGACGACCTTCGGGTTATGAGCCCGACGAGCTACCAGACTGCTCCACCCCGCATCAACGCGCGAAATATTATAGATCTTTCGATCCGGAATCAACCTGGTACTGATTCCTCAAACCGGAAACGGAGGATTTCGCGAACCTTCGCTTCCTTTCTTCTACTGCCCTGTAGGTAATAAAACTGCCTACGAACTTTATTTGGTGCCGAAGGCGGGACTTGAACCCGCACGTCCGTAAGGACACTACCCCCTCAAGATAGCGTGTCTACCAATTCCACCACTTCGGCATCGGGGCTGACGCACTATACACTCAGAAGCCTTTACAATCAAATACTTCTGCTTCAGCGCCCAGGGATGGAATCTCACCATCCCCTTCACTCACAAGGCCACGAGCAGCTTACTGCTCCTCGCTTCCCTCGAGTGCTGGCGCAGCATTATCCACACCCTGCCCTTGATCGTCAAGCGCCGGAGCATTCTGGTTTTGCGACGGCGCGGCCTCGGGCGCAGTGAGCGGTGCCTCGCTGGGATCGGCGCTGCCCAGCCCTTGGGCCGGTGCATCGTCGAGCACGGGCACACCGCTGTGCTGACGCTCGATCAGGCTCGCATCCGGAATGCCGCTGATCGGCACGCTACCGGCGTTATTGGCATACCAGGCGAGGCCAACCGAAGTGGCGAAGAAGACTGCCGCCAACACCCCTGTGAGTTTGGCGAGAAAGCTGCTGCTGCCACGCGAACCGAAAACGGTCTGGGAGGCACCGCCGCCGAAGGCGGCCCCCGCCTCGGCGCCCTTGCCCTGCTGAAGAAGCACGAGCGCGACCAGCGAGATCGCCAGCAGCACATGAACCAAAAGGGTTATGACTTGCATGAAATCAACCTGCAGCATGACAAATGGATAAGAAATCGTCGACCTTGAGCGAAGCACCACCGATCAGGCCGCCGTCGATATCTGGCTGAGCGAGCAGCTCCTGCGCGTTTCGCGCATTCATGCTGCCGCCATAAAGCAGCCTCAGGCCACTCGCCAGCTTGGCGTCGAAGTCGCCTTGATAGCGACGGATCGCCGCCATCACTTCCTGCGCTTGCTCGGGTGACGGAGTGCGGCCGCTGCCAATCGCCCATACCGGCTCGTAGGCGATGGTGACCAAGGGGCGCTGCTCCGGCTCCAGCGGTGCCATTACCTTGCCGACCTGGCGCAGCACCACCCGCTCGGTATCTCCGGCGTCGCGCTCCTCGAGCGTTTCTCCGACGCAGAGAATCGGCTTCAGCCCCTCGTTGAGCGCGGCGACCATGCGATCGTAGACGTCTTCGTCGCTCTCGCGGTAAAGCCGGCGTCGCTCGGAATGCCCGACCAGCACATAATCCGCCCCGAGTTCCTTGAGCATCCTGCCGCTCACCTCACCGGTATGCGCCCCCGAACGCAGCGGATTGAGCGTCTGCGCGCCAATCTTGACACCGCTCGCCCCCAGCGCCCGCTGCATCTCGAGGATATAAGGAAAAGGCGGCAGCAGCGCCACCTCCACCGTGGGGGGCAAAGGAAACCCCTCCAGGGCGCGCGCGAACTCCTCGATCAATTGAGAGGAGCCATTCATCTTCCAGTTGCCGGCGATCAGCGGTGTACGCATGAGCATGCCTCGCATTGGGTGGGAAATGGTAATGGAGCGCTGGAGGCAATACAACTCGACTCGCCGCCTATCGCCAATGTCAATCCTGTACGCAGCGCTCGATGCTGGCCGCGATCCGGCCAGCCAACCGTTCGACATCGAAGCGCGGATGAGCCTCGACCATCACTCGAATCAGCGGTTCGGTGCCCGAGGGACGCAGCAGCACGCGACCGTCGCTGCCAAGCTCAGCCTCGACCGCACGTAGGGTTTCAACGACTCCAGCATCCTCGAGCAGCGCGCCGCGGTCAGCATCGGCACCTATGCGGACATTGACCAGCGTCTGCGGCGCTTTTTCATAGCCCACCAGCAGCGCTTCGAGAGAGCGGCCTTCGCGCATCATGATCGCCAGCACTTGCAAGGCAGCGACGATGCCATCACCCGTGGTTTGCACATGTCCGCAAACGATGTGTCCCGAGGATTCGCCGCCAAGCTGCCAACCCAACGCATCGAGTCGCTCGATCACATAGCGATCGCCGACGTTGGCCCGCTCGAAGGGTATCCCCTGACGTTCGAACGCCTGGGCAAGTCCAAGATTGCTCATCACCGTACCGACCACGCCGCCACCAAGCACGCCGCGCCGATGGCGATCGCTGCCGATCAGGTAAAGGATATCGTCGCCATCGACCTCGCGCCCCTTGGCGTCGATCAGGATCACTCGATCGCCATCGCCATCGAAGGCGATACCGATGTCGGCACCGGTCTCGATCACCTTGGCCCGCAGCGCCACGGTATGGGTCGAGCCGACGTTACGGTTGATGTTGAGGCCATCGGGAGAGGCGCCGATCACCGTGACGGTGGCGCCGAGCTCGCGAAATACACTGGGCGCGATGTGATAGGTCGCCCCGTTGGCGCAGTCGAGCACCACTTTGAGCCCATGCAGGGTGAAACGCCCCGGCACGGTCGATTTGCAGAACTCTATGTAGCGCGCAGCGGCGTCGTCGATGCGAACCGCCTTGCCCAGATGCTCGGAGTCCACGGTGACCAGCGGCTGGGTGAGCTCCTGCTCGATCTCGAACTCGATGGCATCGCCCAGCTTGGTGCCCGCCGCCGAGAAGAACTTGATGCCGTTGTCCTGGAAGGGATTGTGCGAGGCACTGATGACCACACCGGCGTCGGCGCGAAAAGTCTGGGTCATGTAGGCGATACCGGGGGTCGGCATCGGCCCGAGCAGCATCACGTCCACGCCCGCCGCCGAGAAGCCGGCTTCAAGCGCGGCTTCGAACATGTAGCCCGAAATCCGAGTATCTTTACCGATGATCACCCGCGTCTTCTGCCTGCGCGCGAGCACCCTGCCCGCCGCCCATCCAAGCTTGAGCATGAAGTCCGCAGTGATCGGTGACCTGCCCACGGTCCCGCGAATGCCGTCGGTTCCAAAATACTTGCGCTGCCGCGACGCATCCGAGCTCGCAGGCTCGACCGCTGTGTCCATTATGCCTTTCCCTCACGCAGCACCGCCCAGGTCATCTCGACCACATCCCAGGTCGCCGCCACGTCGTGAGTTCGAATGATTCGGGCGCCTCGCTCGACTGCCATCGCAGTCAACGCAAGGCCGCCGTAAAGCCTGCCCTCGCCCTTCTCACCAAGCGCTCGAGGCACCCCCTGAGCATCGGCGAGAGCCGCGCCAATCATACTCTTGCGCGAGGTGCCGACCAAGATCGGCAGCCCCAGTTCGACCAGCCCGGCCATCTCGGCCATTAGTCGAAGATTGTGCTCGGGCAGCTTGCCAAAACCGAAGCCCGGATCGATCACCAGCCGCTCGCGATCGATCCCGGCCGCCACGCAGTCGTCGACGCGCTGGCGCAAAAAGTCACCGACCTCAAGCTCGATCGCCTGGTCGTAGTGCGGATCCAGCTGCATCATGGTGGGCTCGCCGTTCATGTGCATCAGGCAAATCGCCATCGAGCTGGCGCATGCGGCCTCGAGCGCGCCGGAACGAGTCAGGGAGCGGACATCATTGATCATTCCGGCACCGAGCCTGCCGCACTCGCTGATCACACCGGCCGAGCTGGTATCCAACGAGACCACCACCTCGAACTCCCGCACCAGGGCCTCGACCACCGGCGCGACCCGCTCCAACTCCTCGTTGAGACTCACCGGAGCGGCGCCAGGGCGAGTCGATTCACCGCCGATGTCGATCAGCGAAGCTCCCTCTTCGATCATCCGCTGCGCATGTCTCAGCGCGGCATCGAGTCCGAGGTGCTTGCCGCCATCGGAGAAAGAGTCCGGCGTGACGTTGAGGATGCCCATGACCCGAGGCCTGGAAAGATCCAGCGAGCGCCCGGCACAATCGAGAACGGAAGGAGAGAAATAGCTTTTCATTTGCTCAGGAGAGGAACGCGGGGGATGGCGGGAAGCCGAAGGTGAAAAGCCGCGACCGCCAAACAGGCGGACGCGACTTCCAGCGATTGGGACGGTGGCTCAGTTCGCCGGGCCACCGACCGGGTCACCAGGACGGGGGCGATCGTCGCCGCTTTCACTCGGCGGGGCACCCTCTGCTTTTCCGTCACCCTCGACCACGGCACCGCCGCTCGGACCACCGCTATTGTCGCCCTTGGGCGGTGAAGGGAAGCGGCCTTCCATGATTTCCCTGATCTGATCGGCGTCGATGGTTTCATAGTGAATCAACGCCTCCGCCATCAGATCCAGCTTGTCCCGGTTGTCATGAAGGATCTGCTCGGCCCTGGCATAGCACTCGTCGATGATCTTGCGAACCTCGCGATCGAGCTTGGTCGAGGTCTCGCCGGAGCTGAACTTCGAGCCGCTCGCACCCGGCCCGCCGAGGAACTGGTGGGACTCGTCCTCGTCGTACATCAGCGGCCCCATTTCAGCCGAGAGCCCCCACTTGGCGACCATGCTGTGGGCGATCTCAGTGGCGCGCTTGATATCGTTCGAAGCACCGGTGGTAACGCCGTTCGGACCCAGCGTCATCTCCTCGGCAATGCGTCCACCGAACAGCGAGCAGATCTGGCTGATCAACTGCTGGCGAGAATAGCTGTAGCGATCTTCATTGGGCAGGAACATGGTCACCCCAAGCGCACGACCGCGCGGGATGATGGTGACCTTGTAGACCGGGTCGTGCTCGGGCACCAGCAGGCCGATGATCGCGTGTCCCGCCTCGTGATAGGCGGTGTTGCTCTTCTCTTTCTCCGACATCACCATCGAGCGCCGCTCGGCACCCATCATGATCTTGTCCTTGGCTTCCTCGAGCTCTCGCATGCCAACCACGCGAAGGTTGCGCCGCGCAGCGAACAGCGCCGCTTCGTTGACCACGTTGGCGAGCTCGGCGCCGGAGAAGCCGGGCGTACCGCGGGCGATCAGCTCGGGACGCACGTCGTCGGCCAGCGGCACCTTGCGCAGGTGGACCTTGAGGATATGCTCACGGCCGCGGATGTCGGGCAGTCCAACGGTCACCTGGCGATCAAAGCGCCCCGGGCGCAACAGCGCGGGGTCGAGGACGTCCGGGCGGTTGGTCGCGGCGATGACGATGGTGCCGTCGTTGGCCTCGAACCCGTCCATTTCCACCAGCAGCTGGTTGAGCGTCTGCTCGCGCTCGTCATGACCGCCCCCCCCATGCCGGAGCCACGCGAGCGGCCGACCGCATCGATCTCGTCGATGAAGATGATGCAAGGCGCCTGCTTCTTGGCCTGTTCGAACATATCGCGCACGCGAGAGGCGCCGACGCCGACGAACATCTCGACGAAGTCCGAGCCGGAAATGCTGAAAAACGGCACCTTCGCCTCGCCGGCGATCGCCTTGGCGAGCAGCGTCTTACCAGTACCGGGCGGCCCCACCATCAGAAGCCCGCGCGGGATCTTGCCGCCGAGGCGCTGGAACTTGGTGGGGTCGCGAAGGAAGTCGACGACCTCTTCTACCTCTTCCTTGGCTTCGTCGCAGCCGGCGACGTCCTTGAAAGTCGTCTTGATCTGATCCTGCGAGAGCAGCTTGGCCTTCGACTTGCCGAAGCTCATCGGTCCACCCTTGCCGCCTGCGCCACCCTGCATCTGGCGCATGAAGAACAGGAAGATGGCGAGAATGATCAGGATCGGGAAACTGGCGATCAGCAGCCGCGACCAGATGCTTTGCTCCTGAGGCTCACGCCCTTCGACCACCACGTTGTGGCTGAGCAGGTCGTCCATCAGACGCGGGTCGTCCGCCGCGGGGCGGATGGTCTGGAAGTTGGAGCCGTCGCCGCGCTCACCGCGGATCACGTACCCGTCGATGGTGACTCGCCGGATCTGGTCGTTCTGCACCTGCTGGACGAACTGGGAATAGTTCATCGACTGCGGCGAGGAATCGACGCTGAAATTGTTGAACACCGTCAGCAGGACCGCTGCGATGACCAACCAGAGAATCAGGTTCTTGGCCATGTCGTTCAAGGGGACACCCTCACTACGCTAAGTCTTTAACCACCGTCCGGGACCGACGGACACGCCTGACCCTCTGCGGCCTATCGAGCACGCCCCTTTCACCCTACACTGGCACGAAGCCTAAGTGCAGCATATCTGGCGAGATGGGGGCAACGGCCTCTCTATGCAAGTATCGCACGTTCGCCTTGGGAGGAAAGCTCACCCTTTGAAACCGCGACCGAGCAGATAGATTTCACGCGAACGGGGACGGGAAGCCGCCGGTTTGCGGCTGATGACCTTGGTGAAGGAGCCTCGCAGCTCCTTGAGATAAGCCTCGAAGCCTTCTCCTTGGAACACCTTGGCAAGGAAATCTCCATTCGGCTTCAGCACCTGTCGCGCCAGGTCGAGCGCGAGCTCGACCAGGTACATCGCACCCGGCTGATCAATGGCGTTCTGCCCACTCATGTTCGGCGCCATGTCGGAGATCACCATGTCCACCCGGCGCCCGCCAAGGGCGGACAAGATAGCATCGAGCACCGCCTCCTCGGTGAAGTCACCCTTAATGAACTCGACGCCAGCGAGCGGCTCCATGTCGAGGATGTCGGAAGCGATCACCACGCCCTGCGGCCCGACCCGCTTGGCCACGACCTGGCTCCACCCACCGGGGGCGGCGCCAAGATCGACCACGGTCATGCCGGGCTTCAGCAGCTGATCCTTATCGTCGATCTCGAGCAGCTTGTAGCTGGCTCGCGAACGGTAGCCATCGACCCACGAGCGCTTCACATAGGGGTCGTCGAAATGCTCCTTCAACCAGCCGGCACTCGATCGGCTGGTAGCGTTCTTGCGCTTCGGGGAAGAGGAATCACCGGCATCGCCGGAAGATGAACGGGCCAAGGGGTCACCTGGGAGTCTTGCGGGGGAACGAAAAACAGCGAATGACTGCATGAACATCGCGCTATCGCGACATCCAAGGCTTGGGGTAGACTGCGCGGTCAGCATTCAGGTACCAACACAGGCCATTCAAACTATCATGTCACTCTCGTCGGCTCAAAAGAAAAGCTTCCGCAGCATCGGCCACCATCTCGACCCGGTGGTTCAGGTGTCGGAGAACGGCCTCAGCGAAGGCGCTCTCAACGAGCTGGAACGCGCACTCGCCGATCACGAACTGATCAAGATCAAATTGATGAGCAACGACCGCGAGGAGCGCGAAGCCCAGATTGCCGCGGCATGCTCCCACAGCGGCGCGGAGCTGATCCAGAAGATCGGCAAGATGGCGCTACTGTATCGCCGCAACCCGAAGGCTTCCCCGAAGCTCTCCAACGTTCAGCGCTTCAGCAGATCCGAATGAGCCACCGGCGGCACGCCGCCGCCGGCCCATTTGTTCTCATCCTTCCCAGGCACGCACCGCTCAGATCACGAAGCTCAAGCCGACGCAGAACAGCAGCAGCGCGAACAGGCGCCGCAGCATCGTCTGCGACAGCCGATGCGCCAGCCTGACCCCGAACCGGGCGAAGACCATGCTGGTCAAGGCGATGCCAACCAACGCAGGCAGGTAGACGAAGCCGACGCTGTACTGCGGCAGCCCGCTCTCGCCCCATCCGAAGTACATGAACGACAGCGCGCCGAATATCGCGATCGGCAGGCCGCAGGCAGCGGATGTCGCCACCGCTTGCTGCATCGGCAGGTTCTTCCACGCCAGCAGCGGTACGGTCAGCGAGCCACCACCGATGCCGAAGATCGCCGAGGCCCAGCCGATCACCACACCGGCTATCTTCAGCCATAGCTTGCTCGGCTGCGTAAAACTGCCATCGCCCCCTTTCGGCTTGAGGTTGAAAGCGAGCTGGATCGCCATGCAGATGGCGAACACCCCGATGATGGTCTGCAAGCGCGGCCCTGAAATGTAGGAGGCGGTGAGCCCCCCGAGCACCGAGCCGAAGACGATCCCGACGGTCATCCACAGCACCAGGTGCCAGCGTACGGCGCCCTTCTTCTGATGACCCAGCACCGAGTTGATCGAGGTGAATACGATGGTCGCGAGCGAAGTGCCGACCGCAAGATGGGTAAGGATGTTGGCGTCCATGCCATGGGCGGCGAAGCTGTAGACCAACACCGGCACGATGATCAGCCCACCACCGACTCCAAACAGCCCCGCCAGCACTCCCGAGCAGGCGCCCAGCACCAGATACAGCAGAAACTCCATGTTGCTCCCTCGATGATGATCCCTTCACCGGCCAAGAGGTTGCAGGAATGGCCGCGCTACCGGAAGAAACTGACGATTGGCTTAACATTTCGACGCGAGGAATTCTATCCCATCGCAGACACCAACGCCCGCGAGGGGCACTCGCGGGCGTTGGTGTCTGCCACGGCTTGGAAGCCAGGTCAGATATGCTCGACTTCGCTGATCTCGTATTCGACGTCGCCGCCGGGCGTACGCACCAGCACGACGTCGCCCTCCTCCTTGCCGATCAGCGCGCGCGCGATCGGTGAGGTGACTGAGATCTTGCCGGCTTTGATCTCCGCCTCGTCCTCGCCAACGATCCGGTAACGGGTCGTCTCATCAGTGTCGAGATTGAGCAGAGTGACGGTCACGCCAAAGATCACCTTGCCATTCTTCGGCATCTTGGCGACATCGATCACCTGGGCATTCGACAGCTTGCCCTCGATCTCCTTGATACGCCCTTCGATGAAGCCCTGCTGCTCTCGCGCAGCGTGATACTCGGCGTTCTCCTTGAGATCACCGTGCTCACGGGCTTCAGCGATGTCGCTGATCACCTTAGGCCGCTCGACGCTTTTCAGCTGAGTGAGCTCATCGCGAAGGCGCTTTTCGCCTTCGACCGTCATGGGCACCTTGTTCATCACATCACTCCTGCATGCATATCCTGAAGACGCCGCACCTTGACCTGATCGCCGTATTCGAGCGCCAGACAAACGGCGCGCGCCCCCGCGAGGGTAGTCGCGTAGGGCACCTTGTTGGCGAGTGCGGTACGGCGGATCTCGGAAGAATCACTGATGGCTTGCCGACCTTCGGTGGTGTTGACGATGTAGTCCACGTCGCCGTTCTTGAGCATATCGACGATGTGCGGACGACCTTCGGACACCTTGTTGACAAGCTTTACGGGTAGCCCGGCCGCTTCGAGCGCCAGGGCGGTACCTTGGGTGGCAATCAGATCGAAACCCAATGTTAACAGAGAGCGCCCCACCTCGATAATGCCGACCTTGTCAGGATTGCGCACCGACAAGAACGCCACTCGCGGTTTGTCGCCACCCAGCTTGGGAATCGGCTCGTTGGCGCCAAGCTGGGCCTTGTAGAAGGCTTCGGCGAAGGTATCTCCGCTGCCCATCACCTCGCCGGTGGACTTCATTTCCGGCGAGAGAATCGGGTCGACTCCCGGGAACTTGGCGAACGGGAACACCGCCTCCTTGACGCTGAAGAACTTCGGCACGATCTCCTCGACGAAGCCTTGCTCTTCGAGGCTCTTGCCCGCCATGCAGCGCGCCGCGATCTGCGCCAGCGAAACACCGATGCACTTGGAGACGAACGGCACGGTGCGTGAGGCACGAGGATTGACCTCGATGATGTAGATCTTCTCGTCCTGCCAGGCGAGCTGGACGTTCATCAGCCCGACCACGCCGAGCTCGACCGCCATCTGCTTGACCTGCTGGCGCATCTCGTCCTGGACCGACCGGGGCAGCGAATAGGGCGGCAACGAACAGGCCGAATCGCCGGAGTGCACCCCGGCCTGCTCGACATGCTGCATCACCCCACCGATCACCACTCGCTTGCCGTCGCTGACCGCGTCGATATCGATCTCGATCGCCGCCGACAGGAAGTGGTCCAACAGCACCGGGCTGTCATTGGAGACCTTGACCGCATGGGTCATGTAGCGCTCGAGCTCTTCGGCGGAGTAGACGATCTCCATCGCCCTGCCGCCGAGCACATAGGAGGGGCGCACCACTAGCGGATAGCCGATCTTCTCAGCCTTGTCGAAGGCCTCGTCGAAGCTGCGCGCGGTCGCGTTCGGCGGCTGCAACAAGCCGAGCTTATCGATCATCTGCTGGAAGCGCTCGCGGTCTTCGGCGCGGTCGATCGCGTCAGGCGTGGTGCCGATGATCGGCACGCCGGCGGCTTCCAGGGCGCGGGCGAGCTTGAGCGGAGTCTGGCCGCCGAACTGCACGATCACCCCCTGCGGGCGCTCCTTCTCGACGATTTCGAGCACGTCCTCGAGCGTCACCGGCTCGAAGTAGAGCCGATCGGAGATGTCGTAGTCGGTGGAGACGGTCTCGGGGTTGCAGTTGACCATGATCGTCTCATAGCCGTCCTCGCGCATCGCAAGCGCGGCGTGGACGCAGCAATAGTCGAACTCGATCCCCTGGCCGATCCGGTTGGGGCCACCGCCGAGCACCATGATCTTGGGACGGTCGCTCGGATTCGCCTCGCACTCCTCCTCGTAGGTGGAGTACATGTAGGCGGTCGAGGTGGCGAACTCGGCGGCGCAGGTATCGACCCGCTTGTAGACCGGATGAATGCCGAAACCGTGGCGCCGGGCACGCACTTCGTCTTCCTTGATCCCGAGCAGCGTCGCCAGCCGAGCATCGGAGAAGCCCGAGCGCTTGAGCCGATAAAGCGTCTTGTCGTCGAGCCCATCGAGGCCTGCGTCGACGATGCGCTGCTCGGCCTGGATCAGCTCTTCGATCTGGACCAGGAACCAGCGATCGATCTTGGTGAAGCCGTAGATCTCATCGATCGACAGTCCTGCGCGGAAGGCATCGGCGACATAGAAAATCCGATCGGGCCCAGGACGCTGGAGCTCGCCCTGCATCAACGACATCGATGCCTGGTCGAAGCGGGTGAGTTTCGGGTCGAGGCCATCGACGCCGGTCTCCAGGCCACGCAGCGCCTTCTGCAGCGACTCCTGGAAAGTGCGCCCGATCGCCATCACCTCGCCCACCGACTTCATCTGGGTGGTCAACCGGTCATTGGCCTGGGGGAACTTCTCGAAGGTGAAACGCGGGATCTTGGTCACCACGTAGTCGATCGAGGGTTCGAACGAAGCCGGGGTGGCGCCGCCGGTGATATCGTTCTGGAGTTCATCGAGGGTGTAGCCGATCGCCAGCTTCGCCGCGATCTTGGCGATCGGGAAACCGGTCGCCTTGGAAGCCAGCGCGGAGGAGCGGCTGACCCGGGGGTTCATCTCGATCACCACCATCCGACCGGTTTCGGGATGGATACCGAACTGGACGTTGGAGCCGCCGGTCTCGACCCCGATCTCACGCAGCACCGCGAGCGACGCGTTGCGCATGATCTGGTACTCCTTGTCGGTGAGCGTTTGCGCCGGCGCGACGGTGATCGAATCGCCGGTATGCACACCCATCGGGTCGAAGTTCTCGATCGAGCAGACGATGATGCAGTTGTCGTTCTTATCGCGAACGACCTCCATCTCGTACTCCTTCCAGCCGAGCAGCGACTCGTCGATCAGAAGCTCCTTGGTCGGCGAGAGCTCGAAACCGCGATGGCAGATCTCCTCGAACTCCTCGCGATTGTAGGCCACCCCACCGCCCGATCCGCCCATGGTGAAGGAAGGACGGATGATGCAGGGAAAACCGAGCTCGGCCTGGATCTCCCACGCCTCGCTCATGTGATGGGCGATCTTGGCCTTAGGACACTCGAGACCGATCCTGCGCATCGCCTTGTCGAAGCGATCGCGGTCCTCGGCCTTGTCGATGGTGTCGGCGTCGGCGCCGATCATCTCGACACCGTACTTGTCCAGCACGCCGTGGCGCTCGAGATCCAGCGCGCAGTTCAGTGCGGTCTGTCCGCCCATGGTCGGCAGCAGCGCGTCGGGACGTTCCTTCTCGATGATCCGCTCGACCACCTGCCAGGTGATCGGCTCGATGTAGGTCGCGTCGGCCATCACCGGGTCGGTCATGATCGTCGCCGGGTTGGAATTGACCAGGATCACGCGAATTCCTTCCTCGCGCAGCGCCTTGCAGGCCTGGGCGCCGGAGTAGTCGAATTCGCACGCCTGGCCGATGACGATCGGGCCGGCGCCGATGATCAGGATGCTCTGGATGTCGGTACGTTTTGGCATGACGGTATCCGCGATGTGCTTTGCTTCCCCGGGAAGATCCCGAGTTCTCGAAGGTGATGCGACCACGCGGCGAGTAGCCGCGCGGCCCTGCGTATCAGTGGCCCTTGTGCGCGGCCATCATCGCGATGAAGCGATCGAACAGCGGCGCCACGTCATGGGGACCCGGGCTCGCTTCGGGATGCCCTTGGAAGCTGAACGCGGGGCAATCGGTACGCTCGATGCCCTGCAGGGTGCCGTCGAACAGCGAGCGATGGGTGGCGCGCAGATTGTCGGGCAGGCTCGCTTCGTCGACGGCAAAGCCATGGTTCTGGCTGGTGATCATCACCTTGCCGGTATCGAGATCCTGCACCGGGTGGTTGGCACCGTGGTGGCCATGCCCCATCTTCACCGTCTTCGCTCCGCTCGCCAGCGCGAGCAGCTGATGGCCGAGACAGATGCCGAACACCGGCACCTTGGCCTCGCACAGCGCCGCGATCGCCTCGATCGCATAGTCGCATGGCTCGGGATCACCAGGACCGTTGGAGAGGAAAACACCGTCGGGAGCGAGCGCGAGCACCTCTTCGGCGGAGGTCTCGGCGGGAACGATGGTCAGGCGACAGCCGCGCTCGGTGAGCATACGGAAGATGTTGTACTTGGTGCCATAGTCGTAGGCGACCACGTGGTAGGGGCGCTCGCGCTGTTCGAAGTCGCTGTAGCCTTTCCCGAGCACCCATTCGCCATCGTGCCACTCGAGCCGCTCGGTGGTCGATGCGACCCGGGCGAGATCCATGCCCTTGAGGCCGGGGAACTCGCGCGCCAGCTCGATCGCCCGCGCCTGCGCATCGCTGTCTTCGGCTGCGGGACCAGCCAGAATGGCGCCATTCTGCGCGCCCTTGTCGCGCAGGATACGAGTCAGGCGACGCGTATCGATATCGGCGATGCCGACGATACCCTGGGCACGGAGGTACTCATCCAGCGTGTGCTGGCTGCGAAAGCTGCTGACCAGTCGCGGCAGGTCGCGGATCACCAGGCCCGAGGCACAGACCCTGCTGGACTCGACGTCCTCCTCATTGACCCCGGTGTTGCCTATATGGGGGTAGGTCAGAGTGACGATCTGTCGTAGGTAGGAGGGATCGGTAAGAATCTCCTGATAGCCGGTCATCGCCGTGTTGAACACGACTTCCCCACTGGTCTGGCCATCGGCCCCGATGGAGACGCCATGGAACACACTGCCGTCCGCCAATGCCAGTATCGCGGGTTTGATCAAGGCTCTGTCCTCCCGAAGACAAGATGGACGCCCGGCCGAGAGAGACCGCCGCTATGCCGCGAAGCGCGGCCGGCGGTCGAACCGAGCGTGGTTGGATCCTGGTGTTCACCTCGAGGCGGCGTGAGGGATGAAAGCTTGCCGCGCGTAAAAAAGCGGGACGAATCCCGAAGGCTTCATCCCGCTTTCCGTGCAGTCCTGTACCGGCACCCTTGCATTCCTTGACTCCAAAGAGCCGGGACCGATTCGCCTTTGCGGGGCCACACACCTTTGCCCGAGGCCAAATTTTTCTGATTCTACGATATCCGGACTCAAAGGGCCAGTTCGGGCTCTCCAGAGAGAGAACGCCTGGAGTAGCGCAGGGTCTCTCCCGGCGTCGGCACGATGAATGCTTCGGAATCGATCCCTCGCGCCTCCCGCGCGGCCTCGAGCCGCTGCTGCGGCTCGAACTGACCGTCATCGGCGAGCGAGAAGCAACCGAAGTGGCATGCCAGGCTGCGCTGGCTGCCGAGCTGACGGTGCGCTTCCAAAGCCTCGTCCGGCCCCATGTGAAAATCGCGCATGAACCACTGCGGGCGAAAAGCACCGATCGGCAACAGCGACACCGCCATCGGCCCAAACCGCTGTCGCAGCTTGGCGAAGTCGTCGCCGAATCCAGTATCGCCCGCGAAGTATATCTTCCCGAGCGAGGTCTCGAGCACGAAGCCGCCCCACAGCGCACAGCGCCTGTCCCACAGCGAGCGCGCGCCCCAATGACGCGCGGGAACGAAGGTCAGCCGCCTCCCGCCAAGCTCGGCCTGTTGCCACCAATCGAGCTCTTCGACCACCCTGACGCCCGCATCCCGGCACAGCCTTCGATTACCGAGCCCGGTGAACAATTTCATGTTGGGGAATCGCCGCCCCAGCTGGCGCAAAGTCCATACGTCACAATGATCGTAGTGATTGTGGCTGAGCAGTACCGCATCGATACGCGGCAGTGCGTCGAGCGCCACTCCTGGGGGATGGAAACGCTTCGGGCCCGCAAAGGTGAAGGGGCTGGCGCGCTCAGACCAGATCGGGTCGGTCAGCAGGTTCAAGCCAGGTAGTTGAATCAGGAAGGTCGAATGATTGACCAGAGTCACCCGAATCTCGTCCTCCCCCGCCTCGGCGACTGGCCGGCACGGCCGCTCCAATCCTGGCTGCCAATGCCAGCGCGGAAGGTGGTTCTTGCGCTCCTGGCGCCAACGCTTGAAATCCTCGCGCGAACGTTCAGGCAGCGGCGGGTGATTGAAAAAACGCTCTCCATCGAAATGGTCCGAGCATGGGCCGCGATAGCGATAAGCGCTGGCCAGCCCCTTGAGGCGCAGCCACGAAAGCGGTGCAAAACGAGACATGAAAACGTTCGACTCTCCCTGAAACGATGGCAACTGGGCGGTGGCCACGCGAAACCGAGGCTTTCCCTCAGGCCCGACGACGGCTGCTCAGCGCAGCCGGGCGTAGAGCAGCGTATCGCCAAGCCGCCCGGCGGCGTCGCGACGGTGCCGGCGCAGCCGCCCCTCGAGCTCGAAACCCGACCGCTCGGCCACCCTTTGGCTGGCGAGATTTCGCGCATCGCAGCTGAGCCACAAGCGTTCGAAGCGAAGCTCTTCGATCAAACAGGTGGCGAGCGCGCGCAGCGCTTCGCTGAGATAGCCCCTTCCCTGGCTCTCGCCAGCTCCCCAATAGCCTAGTTCAGCACTCGGAATACACCAATCGATGTCACGCGCGTCCATCACCCCGACCAACCGCTCCTCCCCCTTGCGCCACAGCCCAACCGTCAGACTGCGCTCGCAAGCGTAGAGGCCACGCACACGCCGGCAGAAAGCTTCTCGCTCGCCCAAGGAAGTGTCCTTTCTCACCCAATCGAGCCAAGGCGCCAGATGCGCATGAGAGCGTTGAAGCTCAGCATGCAGCGGCTCTGCATCCGTGATCTCGAGCTGGCGCAGCCAAAGCCGCGGGCTCTCGATGCGTCGCGGCAGTCGGCTCATGTCACGATACCCCGCTGAGGCGCACAGCCTGTGAAGCCATCGGCGAACTGTGCAGGGCCTTGAGAGCCAGGCGCACCGGATGAGGTGCGAGGCGCACCCGAGCATCGAGCAGATCGAGCATCCAGCGCATCGCCCCCCCCCCCGGATTCAGCCGTGCTTGAGCCCAAGCACGTCCTGCATGTCGTAATGCCCTGGTGCGCGTCCGGCCACCCAGCCCGCGGCGCGCGCCGCGCCGCGGGCGAAGGTCATTCGGCTGGAGGCCTTATGGGTAATCTCGATGCGCTCGCCTTCGGCGACGAACATCACCGTATGCTCACCGACGATATCCCCACCGCGTACGGTGGCGAAGCCGATTTCGTCCGACCGCCGCGGGCCGCACTGACCGACGCGAGAGAACACTCCACACTGGTCGAGGTCGCGCCCCAGCGCATCGGCCACTGCTCGCCCCATCATCAGCGCGGTACCGGAGGGAGCGTCGACCTTGTGACGGTGGTGGGCCTCGATCACCTCGATGTCGAAGCCGGCGTCACCGAGTGCCTTGGCGGCGGTGGCGAGCAGGTTGAGCGAGAGATTCACCCCCGTACTCATATTGGCGGCGAACACCAGAGGCAGGCGCTTGGCGTACGCCTCCAATTGGTTCGACTGCTCGGCGTCGAGCCCGGTAGTGCCGATCACCATGCCCTTGCCGTGCTCGGCGCAGAAAGCCAGGTTGTCGAGCGTGGTCGCCGGTGTGGTGAAGTCGATCAACACATCGAAATCATCGATGATCCGATCGAGGCTGCCCACGGCGGTGACGCCGGCACGGCCGAGCCCGCAAAGCTCGCCGATATCGACACCGACCAGCGAACTGCCCGAACGGACCACCGCGCCGCCGAGATCAGCGTGCTCGTCCTCGAGCACCGCCTGCACCAGCATCCGCCCCATGCGCCCGGAGGCGCCCATTATCGCGATACGTGTCATGCCGCTCGTCTTCGCCTCTTCGAAATGGATCGGCGGGTAAAAGGCTTCATTCGTGCCTATCCCGCCGCGTCGCATCCAAGGTTAACCGCTCGGGCGACAGCCCGCACGGACTGAAGTAGCATCGCAGGGCCATTCAAGCCGACCGGTATTCCATGCGCGCTCTCGCTCTCTACCATTTGATCGCGGCCCTCGGCCTCGCCGCCTGCGCCCCGACCGGCCCATTCATGCTCGGCGGCCCGGAGGGAGGCGGCGAAGCCACCGGCGTCGGGCTCTGCGGCACCCTCAAGCTACCTGGCAGAATGCCCGATGGCACCGCTCTCGGCGGCATCTCCGCGCTGGCCTACGATGCCACCAACGATGTGCTCTACATGCTTGCCGATCGCGCACGGGTATTCACCGCCAGAGCTCTTTTCGATGACGACCGGCTGGTCAGGCTCGAGCTGCTCGACAGCTTCACCCTGCTCGATGCCAATGGCGACCAGCTCAGGATGCCCAGGTCGGACAGTGAATCGATGGCCTTGAGCGTCGCAGCGGATGGGGCAAGGACATTGTTGGTAGGCTTCGAGCGCGACCATCGCATTCAACGCTTTTCACTCGATCCCAAGCGCCTCGGCATACCCCTCGATGACCCGATTCGCCCCGAGGGTGTCCGCAGCGCACGCAACAACGGCAGCTTAGAGGCAATGACCATCCACCCGCGCTTGGGCGTCATCGCGGGGTTGGAGTTCTCCCCACGCGATCTGCCCCGCGGCGAGACCCGTCTGTTCGACCTGCATGGCAATGAATGGCGCTATCGGCTTGCCGAGGCCGCAGGCAGTGGACTTACCGCTATGGCGCCGCTCGACGATGGCTTGCTGACACTCGAGCGTGCCTTCAAACCGTTCCATCCGCTGGTGATCTCACTGCGCAAGGTGACACTCGAAGCCAATGGAGAAGCGCACGTCGAGACCCTGGCTCGCTTCGCCAGTGACCAAGGTTGGCGACTCGACAATTTCGAGGGGCTCACCCTGATCGGCGACCACCGCTACCTGATGGCCAGCGACAACAACTATCTGCCGATCCAGAGCAGCTTGCTGAGCTGCGTGGAGGTTCCTGGGGCGAGTGAAAAGCGATAGACGACTCCCCGACCTCACAGACCGGCAATACCCCGGCGCAAACCACGCCGTCCACCGCCGATAGCGCCGATAGCGCCGAGACCAGCTCGCCCTGAACGAAAGGGACGGCGATAGAATGGAAAAAGCCCCGAATCCGGGGCTTTTTCAACTGAAGGTGACGCTCAGGGACGCATGTCCTCGAAGAATTTCTTCACCCCGTCGAACCATCCGCTCTTACGCGGAGAATGCTTGGTGCCGGTACCGTCGAGGCTCTCCTGGAAAGCACGCAGCAACTCCTTCTGGCTCTCGTTGAGATTCACCGGGGTCTCGAGCACGACCTTGCACATCAGGTCCCCCGGCACGCCACCGCGCACCGGCTTGACACCCTTGCCGCGAAGCCGGAACTGCTTGCCGGTCTGGGTCTCCGGCGGGATCTTGAGCTTGACCCGACCTTCGAGGGTCGGCACTTCCAGCTCGCCGCCCAAGGTGGCATCGACGAAGTTGATCGGTACCTCGCAATAGAGGTCGCGCCCATCACGCTCGAAGATCGGGTGTGGCTTGATCGCTATCTGAACGTAGAGATCGCCCGAGGGGCCGCCATTGACGCCACCTTCGCCCTCGCCGTTGAGCCTGATCCGATCACCGCTGTCGACACCGGCGGGGATCTTCACTGACAAGGTTCGAGTCTCGCGCACCCGCCCTTCACCGTGACACTGCACGCAAGGGGTCTCGACCACCTCTCCGCGCCCGTGGCAGGACGGGCAGGTCTGCTGCACAGCGAAGAAGCCCTGCTGCATGCGCACCTGCCCCATGCCGTTACAGGTCGGACAGCTGCGCTTCTTGGTACCCGGCTCGGCGCCGTCGCCATGGCAATGGCCGCACTCGGCAAGCCTTGGGATGCGAATGTCGACGCTGGTGCCAGCGACCGCCTCTTCGAGTTCGATCTCGAGGTTGTAGCGCAGATCCGCGCCTCGCGCAGCGGAATTGGGACCACGCCCACGCCCACCAGCGCCGAAGATATCGCCGAACACATCACCGAAGATGTCGCTGAAGCCGCCCGCGCCGGCACCAAAGCCACCCGCGCCGAAGCCGCCGGCCTGACCATCGACACCGGCATGGCCGAACTGGTCGTAGGCGGCGCGCTTCTCCTGGTCCGAGAGCACTTCGTAGGCTTCGGATACCTCGCGGAACTTGGCTGCGGCCCCATCATCGTCCGGATTGCGGTCGGGATGATATTTCTGCGCCAACCGACGATAGGCTTTCTTGATCTCTTTCTGATCGGTGGATCGATCGACACCGAGAACTTCGTAATAGTCACGTTTCGACATGGGTCTATCGGCCTCCAGATAGCCGCCTAGGCCTCGTGCGCAAGCTCGGTGAGCACCTCACAAGAGCCATGAGTGTCAGTCAGGTTCGTTCAAGGCGATGCAGCGCTCGCCAATGGCTGCAAGAAATGCACCATCTACGGCTGCATCACGCGAAACGGCGCGGAAGCATGGACTTCCGCGCCATCGCTCGAAGCTGAGCGGCGAGACCGCCTTCGCTCCTTACTGTTTCTTGTCGTCTTTGACCTCTTCGTACTCAGCATCGACGACATCGTCTTCTTTTTTGCCGCCCTGCTGAGCCTGATCGGTGCCAGCGGACTCGCCGCCCTGCTGGGCCTGCTCGGCGTAGAGCTTCTGGGCCAGGGCGCCGGAAGCCTCGGTGAGGGCATCGAGCTTGGTCTGGATAGCATCCTTGTCGTCGCCCTTCAGCGCTTCCTCGAGATCCTTGATCGCCGTCTCGATCCGCTCTTTCTCACCTGCCTCGGCCTTGTCACCCGCCTCTTCGAGCGTCTTGCGAGTGGCATGGATCATACCGTCGGCCTGGTTACGCAGCTGTACCAGTTCCTCGAACTTCTTGTCCTCGGCCTGGTGAGCCTCGGCGTCGCGGACCATCTGATCGATCTCCTCCTCGGAGAGGCCGCCGGAGGCCTTGATCACGATGGACTGCTCCTTGTTGGTCGCCTTGTCCTTGGCCGACACATTGAGGATGCCGTTAGCATCGATGTCGAACGCCACCTCGATCTGCGGCATGCCACGCGGCGCCGGCGGAATGTCGGAGAGATCGAAACGGCCCAGCGACTTGTTCTGCGCAGCCTGCTTGCGCTCACCCTGCAGCACGTGGATGGTCACGGCCGTCTGGTTGTCATCGGCGGTGGAGAAGGTCTGGGTCTTCTTGGTCGGGATGGTGGTGTTCTTCTCGATCAGAGCGGTCATCACCCCGCCCATCGTCTCGATACCCAGCGTCAGCGGGGTGACGTCGAGCAGCAGGACGTCCTTGACGTCACCGCCGAGCACACCGCCCTGGATCGCCGCGCCCATCGCTACCGCCTCATCCGGGTTGACGTCCTTGCGCGCTTCCTTGCCGAAGAACTCAGCGACCTTCTGCTGCACCATCGGCATGCGGGTCTGGCCACCGACCAGGATCACATCGTCGATTTCGGAAGCCGAGAGGCCAGCATCGGCCAGCGCTGTCTTGCACGGTGCCAGCGAACGCTGTACCAGATCCTCCACCAGCGACTCGAGCTTCGCCCGGGAAACCTTGACATTGAGGTGCTTGGGCCCGGTCTGGTCGGCGGTGATGTAGGGCAGGTTGACGTCAGTCTGCTGCGCGCTCGACAGTTCGATCTTGGCTTTTTCCGCGGCCTCTTTGAGGCGCTGCATCGCCAGCGAGTCGCCGGACAGATCGATGCCACTATCAGCCTTGAACTGGCTGACCAGATAGTCGATCAGCTTGATGTCGAAGTCTTCGCCACCGAGGAAGGTGTCCCCGTTGGTCGCGAGCACTTCGAACTGGGTCTCGCCGTCGACGTCCGCGACCTCGATGATCGAGATGTCGAAGGTACCGCCACCGAGGTCGTAGACCGCGATGGTCTTGTCACCGCGCGCCTTGTCCATGCCATAGGCCAGCGCCGCGGCGGTCGGCTCGTTGATGATCCGTTTGACGTCGAGTCCGGCGATGCGCCCGGCATCCTTGGTCGCCTGGCGCTGGGAGTCGTTGAAGTAGGCCGGCACCGTGATGACTGCTTCGGTGACCGTTTCACCGAGGTAGTCTTCGGCGGTCTTCTTCATTTTCTTCAGGACTTCGGCGCTGATCTGCGGCGGCGCCATCTTTTTGTCCTTGACCTGCACCCAAGCGTCGCCGTTATCGGCTGCGACGATTTTGTAGGGCACCATTTTGATGTCTTTCTGCACCACATCGTCGCTGAATTTGCGACCGATCAGGCGCTTGACCGCATAGAGGGTGTTGGTCGGATTGGTCACCGCCTGACGCTTGGCGGACTGGCCTACCAGCGTCTCGCCATCGTCGGTATAAGCGATGATCGAAGGAGTGGTACGACCACCTTCCGCATTTTCGATCACGCGCGTCTTGTCACCATCGAGCACCGCGACGCAAGAGTTGGTGGTGCCCAGGTCGATACCGATGATACGTCCCATTAGATTCACCTCGAGTCTTTGAGCTTTGCGGCGGCTAACCGCTGACCATTCAATTAATGATTGCGCGAACGTCTTTGCGTGATATTCGGCAGTGATGAACCTCTTACCTTGCCGTGTCACACCACCTGGTTGCTTGGCTATATAAGGGCGCCGCGCGGGCTTTCAAGGGTAGCGCTGTGATTCCTCAGGGCACCTTGCTGACCACGACCATCGCCGGGCGCACCAGACGGTCGTTGAGCAGGTAGCCTTTCTGCAGCACTTCGATCACGGTATTCGGCTCCACCGCGGGATTCGGCACCATCGCCATCGCCTCGTGATACTGCGGATCGAATGGCTCGCCTTGAGGGTCGAGCACCGAGACACCGGCCTTGCGCAGTGCGTCGAGCTGCAAGTCGCGCGTCATCCTCACCCCCTCCCGATGCACTTCGGCGACCGATTCGTCCTGCAGGCTCTCGAGCGCCTTGTCGAGACTGTCGACTACCGGCAGCAGGCTGCCGACGAACTTCTCGAGCGCGAACTTGCGCGCCTTGTCGACTTCCTGATCGGCACGGCGGCGGGCGTTCTGCGCCTCCGCGGCGGCGCGCAGCGCCTGGTCACGGGCACCTGCGAGTTCGGCTTCGAGCTCCTCGATGCGGGCGGTGAGCTGATCGAGCTCGTCGCTACCGCCGACCGCCTGATCTTCCACGCTCAGCTCGTCCTCGACCGACAGACCGGGATCGAGCGTCTCATCGATCTCCAGCGGCTGCGGCTCGGCATCGCGCTCGGCGCGGGCGAGTTCTTCGTCGACTTGCTGCGGATTTTGTGGATCACGGGCCATCTTCACTACTCCTGACGCAATCTCGTTGATGGTCGAGGCCGCTCGGCGCGCACACCAAGCAGGCTGATTGAAGGGGTGTCGAACTTCCTTTCTGCTCAGCCGTTCGTCCGATGGACTCAAACATGGGGTTGATAGGTGTCGATCTCAAGCCACCAAAGCGCACATAGAGGACTGTATGAATCGACACTGCGCGGGTGTAATATCGCCAATGACTGTACGCATGCACATGAAACCAAGATGTCGCCAAGGCGACGCCCCATGTGATCAGGAGGAGCGTCCATGCTGACCCAGCTCACGATCCGCGACTATGCCATCGTCGATCGACTCGAACTCGACTTCCATCGCGGCATGACCGCGATCACCGGAGAGACCGGCGCGGGCAAATCGATCCTGCTCGATGCGCTATCGCTGTGTCTCGGCGAGCGCGCGGACGCGGGCAGCGTACGTCACGGTACCGAGCGCGCCGAGCTCTCCGCACGCTTCGATATCTCCCGGCTGCCAGAGGCCAAGGAGTGGCTGGAGGCGCGGGAGCTCGGCAGCGACGACTGCCTGCTGCGCAGGGTGATTTCGAGCGGCGGGCGCACCAAAGCCTGGATCAATGGCTCCCCCTGCACGATCGCCGACCTCAAGGCCCTCGGGGAACGGCTGATCGATATCCACGCCCAGCACGCGCATCAGTCGCTGCTGCGAGAGCAACAGCACCAGCGACTGCTCGACGAGTACGCCGGGATCACGGCCGAAGTCGACGAGCTGCGCGGGATGCACCGCGACTGGTCGCTGCTGCGCAAACGGCTCAGGCAGGCCCAGGAGAGCGGCGACGAGATCCAGGCCCGGCGCCAGCTGCTGCGCTACCAGGTCGAGGAGCTCGACACCCTCGGCCTCGCCGAGGGCGAGCTCGAACGCCTGGAGGAAGAGCAGACATCCCTGGCCCATGCGGAGCAGTCGCTCAGCGAGGCGCAGCTGGCGCTACGATACTGCGAAGATGATGAAGAAGGCGCCCTTGCGCGCCTTTTGAGGGCGCGCAGCGGCCTCGCCGAGCTGCCGGGCAGCGATCGCGGGGCGCTGGCCGCGGCGCTATCGCTGCTCGAGGAGGCCAGCATCCAGATCGAGGAGGCCGGCCGCGAGCTCAACCGCTTCGTCGATGCCACCGAACTCGATCCCACCCGGCTCGCCGAAGTCGACAGCCGACTCGGCGATGTCCACCGCATCGCCCGCAAGCACCATGTGATGCCGGATGAAGTGGTCGAACTTCATCGACGTCTGGCAGACGAACTGGCCCAGCTCGAGGTCGGGGACGACGATCTTGAAGCGCTGGCCTTGAAGACCCGGCAGCTGCGTGACGAGTGGCGCACCCTCGCCCAGCGAATCTCCGATATTCGTCAGCGCAAGGCGTGCGAGCTCGGCGAGCAGATCCAGGCACAGCTCGCCTTCCTCGGCATGGAGAAAGCTCGCTTCGAGGTGGCGGTCTCACCTCGCGAAAGCGCCCAGCCGGAGGGCATCGATCAGGTCCAGTTTCGAATCAGCGCGAACCCCGGACAGCCTCCCCGGGCGCTCAACAAGATCGCCTCCGGCGGTGAGCTTTCCCGCATAAGCCTTGCCATTCAAGTGGTGGCCGCACGCCATAGCACCATTCCCACGCTGGTCTTCGACGAAGTCGACGTCGGCATATCGGGCGCCACCGCGGAAATCGTCGGCCAGCTTCTGCGCGGGCTCGGCGAGCGTGATGCCCAGATTCTCTGTGTCACCCATCTGCCACAGGTGGCGGCACAGGGACACCAGCACCTGCACATCGAAAAGCAGGCCACCGATGAATCCACCCTGACCCAGATGGCACTTCTCGACGAGAGCGGGCGCATCCGGGAGCTGGCTCGGATGCTGGGCGGCGTCCATCTCTCCGAGCGCACCCTCGCTCACGCCCACGAAATGCTGAGCGCAGGGCAGCACGCCGCTCAGCACTGAGCACCGACACTGGGAGATGAGTGCGAATCTTCACCCGCCCTACTCACAGCCCCCGGTGGTAGATGACGGAAGGCCCAACGAAAACCGCCGCTTCCAAGGAAGCGGCGGTTTCATCGAACACTACGCAGCGGACTCAGCCACCTCGGCGTGAAACGCCATCCAGACGAGTGGCTTTCGAGCCCTTCGGACGCACGTACAGCACCAAGGCATGATCGACGAGTTCATAGCCCCGCTCCTCGGCGAGCTCACGCTGGCGACGCTCGATGTCGTGATCGAAGAACTCGATCACCTCTCCCGTCTCCAGGCAAAGCATATGATCGTGATGATCTTCCTGGGAAAGCTCGAATACCGCGTGACCACCGTCGAAATTGTGACGCACGACGAGCCCCGCAGCCTCGAACTGAGTCAACACGCGATAGACTGTTGCGAGGCCGACATCCTCGCCCGCCTCAAGCAGAGAGCGATAGACGTCTTCCGCGCTCATGTGGAGATCCTCTTCTCGAGTCGCCTCGAGAATTTGCAGAATCTTCACGCGCGGCAAGGTGACCTTTAGGCCGGCCTTGCGTAATTCCTGGTTCCTGTCGGCCATGGGATGCTCTTCGCAGTCACTGGATGTATCGGGTATGATCGACCAACGCAAACGATATGGAAAGTCAGGGGCAAATGCAAAATTCGATCAGAATCGTCACCCTTTGCTGTGTGATCAGCTTGATCGGTGGCTGCGGCTTTTTCAGCGTCTATAAACGCGACCAGCCCCAGGGTAACCTCATCACTCCCGAGATGGTGCAGCAGGTCCAACAAGGTATGACTCGCGAACAGGTCACCTACATCATGGGTGCACCGCTCATGGACAATCCGTTCGATGCCAACCAGTGGGACTACGTCTACCAGTTGCACACCGCCGATGGGCAGGTCTACGACAAGCGCGTCAGCCTTTACTTCCAGGATGACCAGGTATCGTACATCGACACCTCAGGCGACATAGGCACGGCCCCGCCAGCCAGGGAGCAGGCACCGCCCGCAAGCGAGGCCACCACTACTCCGCTGCAACCGGTCACCCCGATCCAATCGTCCACGCCCAGCGCAGGCGATTGAGGACGGCAAACCGCTAGCGATCTTTGGCCCGCGCCCGGCGGGCCGATTTGGGATCCACCTTGAGCGGTGAATAAACTTCGATTCGGTCTCCCTCGGAGACCGTCTCCGTTTCGGGCTCGCGTATTCGCTCACCGAAGACACCAAGCGGCGCCTCAACCAGCCAGCGCTCATCCGCCACGCCGAGCGCGCCGCCTCGCCCGGCCATAATGAAGGCTTGGCGTATCGTAGTGCCCGCGGCAACGCTTAGCCCCACCAGACGCTGCTCGCCTCCTGCCGCGAGCGCGACTTCTACCCTGATATTTTCTTCAGCCGCCATGAACCTGATCCGCACGCCGGGTAAAAGCATCCACCAACTGCCCGGCCATTTGGCCGAAAAGCTGTCCGAAAGCCATACCCAGCAAGCGGTTGGAAAAATCGAACCGCATCTCCAGCGTCACCCTGCAGCTCTCATCGCTCAACGGCTCGAACCTCCAATAGCCATCGAGGCTCTTGAACGGGCCTTTGACCAAGGACAGATCGATACGCTCAGGGGTGTGGAGATCGTTGCGAGTGACGATGCTCTGCTTGATCCCCCCCTTGGCGAGGGTCATCTCACCGATCAGGTAGTCGTCAGTGCGCTCGATCAGACGCGCCGCGCGGCATCCAGGGAGGAACTGGGGGTAGCTTTCGAAATCGTTGACCAAGTCGAACATCTGTCGACTGGAGTGCCGCACCAATGCGGTCCTTTTCACCGTAGGCATGCGCCCTCCGCTGACGACGTTGCGATGACCGGGTATCATCGCCCGCCTGTTCCAGGTTCAAAGCCTTGAATGATACCATGCCGCCCCCATCCTGCTGGTAGCGCGGCATGCGATGCCAGTAGCGCGACGTGCTTTTTTCGGCCGCTCGCGGATCAAGTCGCATCGTCCGACTCCCCTACTTTGTTTCCGACTTGCGAGGTCCCATGGGCAAGAAGAAAGGCCAAGCGCCGGGCAGCAATCTCATTGCCCAGAATCGCAAGGCGCGACACGAATACCACATCGAAGAAACCTTCGAAGCGGGCTTGGCCCTCGCGGGATGGGAAGTGAAGAGCCTGCGTGCCGGCAAAGGCCAGCTCACCGACACCTACATACTGGTCAAGAATGGCGAGGCCTGGCTGCTCGGTTCTCACATCGCACCGCTACCGACCGCCAGCACCCACAACGTCCCAGAGCCAGACCGCACCCGCAAGCTCCTGCTGCACAAGAAAGAGGTCGCCAGGATCTTTTCACGCACCCAGGACAAGGGCCACACCTGCGTTCCACTGCGCCTCTACTGGAAGGGTCACCTGGTCAAGTGCGAGCTCGCACTGGTGGTCGGCAAGAAATTGCACGACAAACGCGCCGCGGAGAAGAACCGCGACTGGGAACGCCAGAAAGGACGCATCATGCGGGAAAGCCGCTGATTCGAGAGCATGGGATTGAAAAGGACTCGAGCGGCCCCATTATCCCATTACAGCGCAGCCGCATTGGCCTGGATCACGCCATCTGCTATGCTCGCTGAGTTTCGGGGGCGTTATGGATTCGACGCTGGTGGCAAATCCCGAGGTGCATGCCGAGAGCGTAACGTATCTCGTTAATAAAACGTTACAAATGATATAGTCGCAAACGACGAAACCTATGCTCAGAAAGGTGCTCTCGCAGCCTAAACCTGCTTGAAAACCTGTTCTACCCGAAAGCGATGTGCCCATTCATCGCGGACGGGCGTGAGCTAAAACTGATGGGATCGTGTTCGTGGGTGCCTTCTCCTCGAATGCTAAATCTTAGAAGGCTCGCGTCAGCGGATCCTGCCCGTCGGAGCCGATGACGTTAGATCAAAAGACGGAACTAAGCATGTAGAGCCAACGGACGAGTGCCGGCGGACGCGGGTTCAACTCCCGCCGCCTCCACCAATCCAGGAACGGGCCATCGCGCAAGCGGTGGCCCTTTTCTTTGCCTGGAGCATGCTCGAACCGCCATCGACGAGGCATCTTCGATGAGGCTCGCGGCGGCCATTGGCATTCCGTACTCCGAGCAGATCTGGCTAGCCGCGGAAGATGGCCGCTGCGGCGGCGACCAGGGCTGCGTTATCGGGCGCGAGGGTGCCATCCCTGAGGTATTTACCGTCTTCCAGGCCGACGCGGGTCGACCATCGTCGCTCTCGTGCGAGCTCAACGAAGGGCCAGAGCGTGGCGTCGAAACCGTGGAGAAGAATCGGGCGGCGCACATTCGCACGCTGAAGCACTGCCGCGATGCCTTCCGCGACCTGGTACGCAACCTCGAGATCCTGCTCTTCGACTTCGATCAGTAGACGAAAAACCCGGCCATGGCTGGAAAGCGTGATGAAGCGCTCCGCGTCGGCCACGCTGGCGAGACCCGCCTCGACTCCGATTCCGCGTCGATGAAGAAGGTCGATGACCGCAGGTGCATCCGGTTCCGACAAATTCACCGAGGCGTAGTCAGGCAGTTCGGTCCAGCTGGCGATTGCACTGCGGGTGCGCTGCTCATCGTTTTCGATCCAATCCCCCGTCGACACTCCGATGAGCGTGCCAGGGCAGGCAAGGCGAACGGCGCGGATGGTTGCGTCCACGGCCTGCAGGCTCTCCTGCCCGCTCGGCCCACGGGGATGAAGGTGGAGTTCGCTCGCACCGAAATCGATACAGGCGGCCCCATCCAGCGCCATAGCCCGCGCCGTCAAAGGAAGTCGGGGATGAAAGTCGTGAGGGCGTGCGCCGTTGAGGCAAGCTTGGATGATCATATGGCCTCAGGTCGGGATGAGAAGCGGTACATGGAGCCACGAACCGTCAGGTTCTCCAAGCGGCCATCGGATCTCCCGCGCACGCTCGGTTGTTCATTTTCCTGCGCGATAATTGCGATGACTCGGCACGACCAGTCCACGAAAGATGGCGATATAGACAACCGCTACCCATCACAGTACCAAGCAAATACGCTCGTAAAATCGGCTTCCAACAACCACTAGGATAACGCGCTCATCCCAATCGACAGAGCGAATACCGCCAATACGAGAGCAGCCCCTCTCTGGAGATAGTCCGGACGAAGCCACGGCACTCGCCCACTGCCAAGCAGCGCGCCAAAGGCAATCCAACCACAGGCAATAGGTATCAGTAGCAGAGAAAAGACCAGGAACTGCCCCGCGAAACTGGGCAAATCCACGAATGTAGAGGAAGGAAACACAGCGCTTGCAAACAAAAGCCCCTTGGGATTGAGAAGTGTCGCCATGAACAGCGCCCGCTTACCCACGGGAGAGGATTTGACTTCACCAATCGCCAGGGTGGTTCGCCACATCTTGAACGCGAGCCAGATGATGAAGATGGCGCATAGAAACTTGATCACATGGGGCAGCAAAGGAAAATTGGCCGAGAGCGAGATCAGCAAATAACCCCAGGTGGCGATCGATACACCATAGCCACATAGCTCCACCGGAATCAGCGCCAATGAGCTCCGCACGCCGCGGTTCAGGCCTGAGGCAGCAAGCAAGGTATTCGTAGGTCCCGGAGTGATCAGGATCGCGATTATCGCGAGCAGGGACAGGAACCACTCATGTGAATACGACATGATGTTCAAGCTGAATGGCCAATGAGGCCATAGTTTTTATCACACCATCGCGGAAAAATCTCTTTGCATAGGACGCCCGAGGAGGTCTCTCGATGAGATGCTCCTTGGCCGGATGAAACCGAATCGCAGGTACGCCCTCACAGCCATCGAGCCTCGAGTCACCCAGCAAAAAATTCCTCGGATGCCCTTTCCACAGCCATCCAAGTAGGCCATAGCGCCCCTTTCCCAACCACTTCCCGGCAGGATATCGGGCCACGCCCTGCTCCCTGGCCCTGGTCCCACGACCGGATCTTCCGGCGGTCGCAATGGATCGCTTCCGTTGAGCGTAACAGCGCGCCTGGGATGAGGGCGAGCCTGGAAACGCGTTCCTGGTGGAAACGTGCGTAGCCCGCTGGAGCTGCTACTACTGAAAGGACCGCAGGATGCGGTCGTCGTTTTTTGCTACGCAACCGAGTCAAGGAGTCAGCCATGCAACGCAAAGGCATTCTCGCTTTAGCCCTTTCCCTCGGTTTTCTCGCCACGGGTGTAGCCTCGGCGCAGGAGGACTCGAGCAACAACAACGATTCCTCAGGCACGGCGGCTGCGACGCCGAGCCCGGAACGAGATCAGGACCAGGGTACAGCCCCGACAGCACCGAGCGAGGAGCAGGAAGGCGTCACCCAGGACGCCGATTCCACGCCGACCGCGCCACAGCACTCGCTGGATCCGGACAGTGCGGAAGAGCGCGTCCAGGAAGGCGATGATCAAGAATCTACGAGCACTTGGGACAGCATCAAGAATAACGTCAGCAACGTTTACGAGAGCGCCAAGGAGAAAATCCAGTAGGAATCCCAAGACCATCGGACGACACGAACAGCCTGTAACGCGCTCGACCGACGCGATGGTCGTTCGCCTGCTAGCCATGAGCTCGACCAAGGTCTAAGCTGCTGACGTCCTTTGGACGTCCAGAGCGTCATTCACTTTCCATCATGGAGCTCGACTATGCCTACCTTGTTCGACTCTTTTCGAATGGGCGATCTGACGCTACCCAACCGGATCATCATGGCCCCGCTGACCCGTTCCCGGGCCAGCGCGGGCCGAGTACCCAATGCACTCATGGCCGAGTACTACCGCCAGCGCGCCTCGGCGGGACTGATCATCAGCGAAGCCACTTCGGTGACACCAATGGGCGTTGGCTATCCGGATACTCCGGGCATCTGGTCTCAGGCTCAGATCGAAGGTTGGCGCGAAGTCACTGACGCAGTGCACCAAGCGGGCGGGCGCATCTACCTGCAGCTCTGGCATGTGGGGCGAATCTCGCACCCGTCCTATCTCGATGGCCGGGACCCGGTAGCCCCCAGCGCGATCGCCGCAGACGGCCCCGTCAGGCGGATAAGGCCGAAGACCCTCCACCCCATCCCCCGGGCGCTCGAGGCCGATGAGATTCCTGGGGTGATCGAAGACTATCGCCGTGGAGCGGAAAATGCCCAGCTGGCCGGTTTCGATGGGGTCGAGATCCACGGCGCGAATGGCTATCTGCTCGACCAGTTCCTGCAAACCGCCAGCAATCATCGAGATGATGCCTATGGCGGCTCGATAGAGCATCGCGCGAGGCTGCTGCTGGAAGTGACCGATGCGTGCATCGAGGTATGGGGAGCTCAGCGGGTAGGGGTCCATCTCGCTCCACGTGGCGATACCCACTCGATGGGAGACGAGAATCCGGAGGCGCTATTCGGCTATGTCGCCGACCAGCTCGGCATCCGCGAAATCGCCTTCATCTGCGCTCGCGAGTACCTTGGAGAGGATAGCCTCGGGCCGATGATCAAGCGTCGCTTCGGCGGCCCCTTCATCGCCAACGAGAAGTTCGATCTCGCTCAGGCCGAAGCGGCCATCGAACGCGGCGACGCCGACGCAGTGGCGTTCGGCAAGCTCTACATCGCCAACCCTGATCTGGTCGAGCGCTTTGAGCGCCGCGCCGCACTCAACGTACCGGAGCCGGAAACGTTCTACTCCGAAGGCGCGCACGGCTATACCGACTACCCCACGCTCGGCGCCTAGCGGCGGCGTGCGTGGAGTGCTTACTCGCGGGTCAGTTCGTAATCAAGCTGCGAGTCGATCGGCTCCATGCTGAGATCGAGCATGCGCAGGGTATTTTCATCGATGCGTTGGAAGAAACGCTGGTGTTCGCCTTGGGGATCGAGCTGGTAGACCACTGCGTTCTGATCCGCCGAGGTGCCGGTGACCTGCGTCCACTGACCTTCCGACAGCTCGACCTGATCGCCCTCGCCGGATCCTTTGTAGGTCTCCTTGAGCGAGAAGCCGCTGGGCTGCTCGTCCCCGGTGAAGCGCAGGGTCAGCTCGGTTTCGATTCCCTCGCACGAAGCACACGGCAAGGTACCGCGGAAGACCTGCGACTGTACCTGGGAATCCTCCTGGGAGGCCCCCGCCTGGCTCACGCGTGACGAATCGGTGGAGGGCGTCGGGCCGGTCTGCTCCGGCTCGTCATCCGCTCCGCCGCACCCCGCCAGCATTCCCAACACCAAGGCTCCGGCCACCAACGTCCTGGCCTTTGTCAGCCGACTCCTCGACATTTCCATCCCCTTCTTGATCTGATCTTGCCCAGCCCGTCTTCGAAGACGGCGCTACTGTTAATTAGCCTGCTAAAATTAAAATGACATCGCAGGACACCATTATCTGCCGGAGCATAGCATGCCTGTCTCACACGCTTTAACGTCGACGACCAATCCCGAACTGGTGATCAACAAACTCAAGCGACACTGGGCGCATAAGGAAAATCTCACGCTGAGCGAGCACACCGACGGGCTGCTGATCCAGTTCTCCCGCGGACGCTGCCTGCTGACGACACAGGGCAATACCCTCGTCGCCCAGCTGGACAGCGATGACGAGGCTGCGCATGGCCACTTGGAAACAGTGATGAAAGAGCACCTGGAGCGGTTCTCACCTCGCGACGAGACGCTCGTTCTCGAGTGGCGGCGTGGCTGACGCATCGTCAGCCCAAAGGCATGGTTCACTGCGTAGCGTCACCTGGCAACGCAAAGCCGATCACGTAGTCACCTCGGTCGGGCGACTGGCGTGCCCCGCCAGCGCTCACTACCACGTACTGCTTGCCGGTATTCGGAGACACGTAGGTCATCGGGCCGGATTGACTACCCACTGGCAGCCGCGCTTTCCATATCTCCTCGCCGGTGGCGCTGTCGAAGGCACGCAGGTAGTAGTCCTGGGTGCCAGCGAAGAACACCAGACCAGACTGGGTGGCCAGCGAAGCCCCGAGGGTCGGCATGCCGATCGGGATCGGCATGCGCATCTTGATCCCGAGCGGGCCCGTATCCTGCACGGTACCGACCGGCACCTGCCAGACCAGCTCCCGAGTCTTCAGATCGATGGCCGACATGGTGCCGAACGGCGGCTTCTGACAGGGGATGCCCAGCGGCGACAGGAAGCGCTGGCGCATCGCGCCGAATGGCGTGCCCTGCTGCGGAACCACCCCCATCTCGATGCCACTGGC
This sequence comes from Halotalea alkalilenta, assembly GCF_001648175.1. Classification (NCBI taxonomy): domain Bacteria; kingdom Pseudomonadati; phylum Pseudomonadota; class Gammaproteobacteria; order Oceanospirillales; family Halomonadaceae; genus Halotalea; species Halotalea alkalilenta. The sequence goes on from NZ_CP015243.1 coordinate 60,659, forward strand.
ACCGGCGGCGATCTGATCACGTGGGATCATGTAATGGGCCAATCCCAGACGCATGTCGTTCACGAACATGTAGTGGGTGGTCGGATCCACCGACACGCTGCCCCAGTTCATGCCACCCAGCGAGCCGGGGAACTGCAGCGCGCGATCCATACCCGGCGGCGTATAGGGCCCGTCATAGCGCATCTGCTTGAACTCGATCCTGCATAGCAGCTGATCGAATGGAGTAGCGCCCCACATGTCCGACTCGGCCAGGATTTCATTCCCGATCGAGGGCATCCCGACCGAGAACGGCTGAGTCGGGGAATAGCGCTCTCCAGGCATGTTGCCTTGCGGTACCGGACGCTCCTCGACCTCGGCTATGGGCTCTCCGGTCTCGCGATCGAGCATGAATATCTCGCCCTGCTTGGTAACCTGGATCAGTGTCGGCAAGATCCCGCCTTGGTCATCGGGAATGTCGTAGAGCAGCGGCTGCGCCGGAACATCCAAGTCCCACAGGTCGTGGTGGGTCATCTGATAGTGCCAGCGCACCCGGCCGGTTGCGGCCTCGACCGCGACTACCGACGAACTGTACTGATCATCCAGCTCGGTACGCTGCCCAGCATAGAAGTCAGGCGTCGCATTGCCGGTGGGCAGGTAGATCAGGCCTAGCTCGGGGTCGTAGGACATCGCCGACCACACGTTGGGTGTACCACGAGTGTAGGTCTCGCCTTCCGGCGGGCGCTGGGTGGTTTCAGGGTTGCCTGGATCCCAAGCCCATACCAGCTCACCGCTATGTACGTCGAAGGCGCGGACCACCCCCGGCGGCTCGTCGACGGCGAAGTTGTCGGCGACACGTCCTCCCACCACAACCAGGTCGCCGGCGACCAGCGGGCTCGAGGTCTGCTGGTACCAACCCTCGTTGACTGGCCCCATATCCGCCTGGAGATCGACCGTGCCATCGTCGCCAAAATCCGCGCATGGCTCGCCGGTCTCTGCGTCGATGGCGATCAGACGAGCGTCGATGGTCGGCAGGAACAGGCGCCGGCGGCAGGCCGCTGGTGCCTGGGCGGCGGCATCGCCCGAAGCGGCTTCGATCGACGCGTCCTCGTAGTAGCCCAGTCCGCGGCAACGCTGCCAATTCGGCGACTCAGCCTGCGGATCGAAACGCCAGCGCTCGGTACCGCTATCGACATCCAGAGCGAACACCTTGCCGTAGGCGGTGCAGTGATAGAGGGTGTCATCGACCTGCAGCGGAGTATTCTGGTCCTCGGCGCCAGAGCCCGTACTTTCCGGTATATCGCCGGTGCGGAAGGTCCAGGCAATCTGCAACTGACCGATATTGTCCTTGGTGATCTGATCGAGTGCGGCGAAGCGGTCACCCGCGACGGTATTGCCCCATGCTTTCCAGTCCGTCTGTGCCTGCCCCTCGGCGACCGGCACGACGTCAGGCGTCGAGGTGGCGCGCAACACCGGGCTGGGAACGAACATGTAGCCTATCGCCGCGGCCACAGCGAGTGCCATCACACCGGCCAGCGCATAGCCACCGCGTCCGCCACTCCCTCCCGAGGAGCGCACCAGGGCCGGATAGGCCAGGGCGATCACTACGCCGATCACCGCGAACGTCATCAACCGCGAGACCAGCGGCCAGAACTCGAGGCCAGCATCCGCTACCGCCCAGAATGACGTCGCGACGAAAGCCACCGCGTAGAGCCAGGCTCCCAGCGGCCTACGAGCGACCACCAGAACACCGGAGGCCAACATCGCAGCGCCCATTAGCACGAAGTACCAGCTGCCGCCGAGGAAGACCAAGTAGCCACCCCCGACGCCCATCGCCAATCCAAGAATGGCGACTGCCAGCCCGAGCAATAGCAGTAGCCAACCGCAGACGCCCCGGGCGCCGGCTTCATTTTCCATATGTCGATCCCTTTTTCATGACCCCGGTTGCATGCTCAGGTCGCGGCGAAGATGCAAAACAATACGGGGGAGCCCATCATCACTTCTCATGCGACCGTAACGAGACCATGTCGACAAGCAAGCCGCTCCACGAATCATACAGCTTAGATCATCATAATCTCGAGCGATTGAAGGTTAGCGACATAGCGTGGTCAGGCTGCCTTGGTTGCTCTGGCGCTCATTAATGATCGAGTCTGTGAAGGATATCTTCAGCCGACCAATATTCTAGACGCCAGCAATTAGCCCTGTCTTCATTACATCGAGCGCACTAACACTGAAAATGAGCGCATTTGCAGATTAATTGACTCATCAGGTTGCAAACGGCGCAGACATAGGCCATCAAAAGAGGCCATATCCCACCATCGTGACCAGGAAACCCAGCGGATTCTCTCCGGTAATCTTCACACCCTTTGATCGTTTCTTTTCATCATCAAATCATTTCTTTGTTCAACCTTCATCTCGTATGTACGCAGAACGTCGCAGAGAATGCGCAATGGACGTCGAGATCGTTGCTTTCAGCGCACCGACATACGAGGAACCAGGCGCATGGCCAGAACCACCGACCTAGAGTCGATCACTATTCTCCGCTGCGTTGCCTGCCTGCTGGTGGTGTATAGCCATGCCAATCAGTTTGCACTGAAGCTGGTCTCCTCGAACTTCCCGTTCATCGATATCGGCGGCGCGACCGGGCGGCTGGGCGTTGAAATCTTCTTCATGATCAGCGGCTATCTAATGATCTACGTTCATTGGAACGACTTTTCCGCCGGCAAAACCACCTACTTCCTGCTCAAGCGATGCGTTAGAATCTTGCCGATGTATTATTTCTTTACCCTTCTCGCCATCGCTTCTTTCATCATCTATCCATCCGCCTACAGTTCGATGAAATTCACCTGGCTCAGCGCGATGGCTTCTTTTTTCTTCGTTCCCATGGTCAAGGTCGATCAGCTCGACTTCCCCACCCCCATACTTTCAGTGGGCTGGACACTTTGCCTTGAAATGATGTTCTATTTGCTGTTCTCACTGTCACTGATATTCAGCCGGAAAATAGGAATCTTGTTCGTCGTCGCCAGCACCATCGGACTGGTCATACTGGGCTGGTCGACGGAAGGCGGCTTGCTGCTCGAGTTCTATACCTGGGACATCATTCTCTGCTTCACCATCGGCATGCTCTACGGCGTCGCCAACCGATGCGGATTCCATCTCCCCATCCCAGCGATCAACCAATCGATATGCGCGATCCTGGCCGCGACGGCCTACGTGATAGCCTTTCAGTACGAAATCAAACCACTGCTCTACCCGCTTACCTTCGCAGTGTTCTATTCGATTCTCTCGCTGGATCGTGGCGAGCGCGTTGCTTACCCCAGGCTGCTCATTCACCTGGGCAACGCCTCCTATTCCATCTACCTCTGCCACATGCTGTTGATTGGCGCCTTCGCGGTGATCCTGCAAAAGATAGGTCTCAGCGTGAACGGCTTGGCCAGCATGTTCTTCACCATCGCCATACTAGGGGCGAGCGCGACCGCCTGCGGCTGCCTGACCTACCTATGGTTGGAACGCCCCATGACCCGCCTCTTCTCGCCCTGGGTAAAACGCCGATCTCCCCAGGCGCTGGCGTGAGGCCGAAATACATCGCAGTGCTGGCGAGGATTGAACGGGCGGGATGGCCCCGGGGAACATGCGCGGCTACGCGACGTTCCCCGGGGCCAACGCTTACCCAACGATCATTACCCGCAGGCCACCGCTGGCTTCGATTGCCACATCGTCCGGAAAGTAGCACTCCAGGGCCCGGGATCCTGGATCCAGTTCAGGGCCAGGCTTCAGGACTACGGTGCCGATCTTCCATTGTATGGCTCACGCAACCTCATACAGCCGCCGCTCGACCAATGCATTCCCCCGCAGGCGGTTCGCTCTCTTGGCGATAGCGAGGACAGCAAGGTCTACCAGGGGCTCGACGACGATGACCAGCATATAGGCGCCACCGAATGCCAGGATCGGCATCGCGCTCTCGACGGTGAAACCTTGGCCATAGAACGCCCAGAAGGCGACCCAAGACACGATACCGGCCTGATAGATCGTCGAAAGTGCCAGCGCCTGGCGATACGTCAGGTCGACATAGGCAGTGTCCGGCCGAATGATGCGGCGCGCCAGGGCGGACACCGCGAACAGAGGCATCAGCAGCGTGGTGACGTTCATACCGTACTGCGGCAGATCGAAAGGCGCGAAGAATATGCCCTGGATCAGTAGCCCAAGTGCCAGGCCGATTGCTGCTGGCGCCGCGCCGAAGAGCAAAAACAGCGTCGACCCGAGGATGAAATGCACCTCGGAGACGCCGACAGGGTGATGCGGCAAGACCTCGAAGAAGCAAAAGACCAGGGCGGTCGTTGCCAAGGTCCGCGCCATGAGCGAGGGCAGGCTACGCTCGCGCATCGCCTCCCGCGCAAGCATGAGGGTGTAGGCGCCAGTGCCTGCCACCGTGGCATGGCTCAGCCAGATTTTGCCGGCATCCACAAGACCGGGCTCGATATGCATGGTGATCTCCTTGGCCGTCTGCGACAGCGTCGAATTGAGGCTTATGGGCACCAGCGATCAGCGCATCACCCGGAGCGCGGCTGAACGCAGGGCCGTTTCGGGTTCAACCAGCGGTTGCCGGACTGACGGCCACCGGTGAACGATGCGGCGCATGCCCATGGTGCATTGGCGGACAGCTCGCATGGGCCAGCGCCACCGGGTGCCCATGTGGCGTGTTCAGATACGCCTGTCGCCACTCCGATGCCCGGTGCGAGATATCCTCCGCGTCGGTCAGGCCCAGGGAAGCGATCATTTTTTCCATCGCCGACGTCCATTGGCGGTAGTAGGTGTCATTGGCGCTTTCTCCCGGCAGCGCTGGCGATGCCTTGATCTCTTCGCTGAACACCTGGACCCAATCCCGCCAGGGGAACAGGCCCGACTGGTACAGGTGAACCATCATCGAAAAAGCCTGGGCCTGCCACGGCTTGTCGAATACCGGGCCTTCTTCGTCCTTCGGTAGGCCAATGGCTTCGCAATCGTTTCGCGTCATCCCGCTCATGCTTCCTCCAGATAGCTTTCCCACAGGTCGATGTACACCTTGTCCGCACGTGCCTCGCCCCATAGCTCCAGAGCGGTGAAGCTTATGCTGTAAACGTGCTGGGGCTGCTCTCCCTGCCCGTGCGCCATGGTATCCGGCGTGGCGAAAACACCGTGGTCGGCTTCGATCCTGCCGACCTTGCCACGGACGTAGCGCGGCAGCCGAGTGTGCGTGGTCGGGTTGAGGTTCTTCGCGCGTATCTGGTCCCCCACTGCGAAGCGGGCATCCACTGCGTGGTCGACGCGGGCAGACGCGCCGGTCTGGACGACCGGCGCCACCATGTCCAGGGTCAGCACGGGCGCCGCGACCGAGTTGCGAGTCGGTTCGGCCGTTCCCCGGAGCTCGGCGGCGGAAATCACTCCCTTTTCGAGCAGCATGGTCTCGAACGAGTGAATCCAGTGCTCGTAGTAGCTGGCCTGCAAGTAATGCGCAGGCTCCATGCGCTCCATGGCATGGCGGAATTCATCCACATTGAAGTGTCCGCCGACGAAGAGAGCGGGGAACAGCGAGAACGCCCTACGCTCCCATTGATGATGGAAGTACGGCTCATCGACTTCCGCAAGAACCGGTCCGTGTCCATGCATACCACCTAGATCGTGTATCCCGTTCATAAGTCGCTCCTCGTCAGCAGGCTATGGCGCATCATCCGGAGACTTGGCCAGTCCCGTTCCGATCATCGAGTCCCGCGTGACCAGCTCGGCCAGTTGCTCCTCGCTCCATCCATCGGTTCCCGCGGGTCTTTCGGGTAGCACCAGATAGCGCAGCTCGGCGCTGCTGTCCCAGACGCGGACCTCCTTGTCCGCGGCAATGGTCAGGCCGAATTCTGCCAGCACGCTGCGCGGATCGATCACGATGCGCGAGCGATAAGGTGCCGACTTGTACCAGATCGGTGGCAGCCCGAGGGTTGGCCAGGGGTAGCAGGAACACAGTGTGCAGACCGTCACATTGTGGATATCGGCGGTGTTCTCCACCACCAGCATGTCCTCCCCCTGAACGCCGGAGACGCCCAGTTCGGCGATGGCCGCGGTGGCATTCTCCAGCAGCCGGCGCTTGTAAAGCGGATCGGCCCAGGCCTTGGCGACCACCCGCGCACCGTTGCGCGGGCCGATCTTGTGTTCATAGGTGTCGATCAATGCCTCTAGGGCAGCGGGATCGACCAGCCCCTTCTCGAGCAGGAGAGATTCCAACGCCTTGACGCGCAGCTCGATCTCTTCCGGCGGCTCGGTGTGGTCATGGTCGTGTTCATGGTTCATGTCAGGTGCCTCGCTGATCTGAAATTGACCGGTATTTCGCGCAGGGATCGCCTTAGAACGTCTGCCAATCGCCAGCCGCCTCGAATGCGGCCGCAGCCTGGTAGATCGTGCTTTCGGCGAAGTGCCGACCCACCAGCATCAGCCCTACCGGCAGACCATCCAACTGACCGCAGGGGACAGACATGGCCGGGTGACCGGTGACGTCCAGGGGCGTGGTGTTGCCGATCATCTCCAGCGCCCGGGTCACGTTCTCGGTCACCGGGCAGCCGAGCGCCGGCAGTGGCTGCGCGGTGATCGGTACGGTGGGCATCACCAGCAGGTCATAACGATCCAGCGCCTGGTCGTAGCCGGCCCGCGCCCTGCGCGCCAGATTCTGGGCCTTGGCGTAATAGCGGCCGTTGTAGCGTTCGAGGCCGTACTGGCCAACCAACATGCACAGCTTGAGCGATGCGGAAAGCGCATCGGCGCTGTTGCGCCAGCCGACGTGCTTGTCCAGTAGCCCGACGTCGTAGAGTCCCTTCCAGTTAAAACCCATGCCATTGCCATGCATCATCTGGACCGTCAGGCCCTCGCAGCCGATCGGGTGCCAGAGCGATCCCGCCAAGCCGTGCTCGGCTACTGACACCTCGCTGACCACGGCACCCAGCCGTTCCAGGCGGGCGATGCCCTCACGCACCTTGTCGGCCACGCGGGGGTCCAGGTTGGCCAAATGAAAGCCTTCGCTCAGGATGCCGATTTTCAAGCCCTCCACGCCACGCCCCAGCGCCTCGGAATAGGCATCGACCGGCGGCGCATATTGGCGCGGGTCGAGGCCATCGGCACCGGCCAGCACCTCCAGCATCAGAGCGTTGTCGCGCACGTTGGCGGTGATCGGTCCAACGTGATCGATGGTCGCCTCGATCGGCATGACGCCGGTGTACGGCACCAGGCCATGCGTCGGCTTCATCCCGTAGGTGCCGCAAAACGCCGAGGGGATGCGGATGGAGCCGCCCTGGTCACCACCGATGGCCATGTCCACCGCCCCGGCGGCCACCAGGGCAGCGCTGCCGGAGGAGGAACCGCCCGCGGCATAGCCGTGGCGACGCGGATTGTGCACTGGCTCAGGGTCAGAGGTATGGCTGCCACCGGACAGGCAGAAATGCTCGCAGGTGGCCTTGCCGAGGATGGTCGCCCCGGCGTCGAGCAGGCGGGTGACCACAGTAGCGTCGAAGGATGGTACGAAACCTTCCAGGGTGGAGGCGCCGTTCATCATCGGCACCCCGGCCAACGCCACGTTGTCCTTGAGCGCGACGGTACGCCCGGCCAGCTTTCCCTCGGCACTCCCCTGAACTTCGGTCCTGTAGTACCAAGCGTTGCACGGGTTCTCATCGCCGCTGGGTCGATAGCCAGCGGAACGAGGGTAGCGAACTTCGGGAACTTCATCGGGCAGCTCATCGACCAGGTCGTAGGCGTCGAAGCTTGACTGCATCAGGGCCAGGTATTCACTGGCCTGCTCCGATGTCAGCCGCATATGCAGGCGGCTGGCAAGGTCTTGGAGTTGATCGAGATTGGGGCGAACGATAGCCATGGGAGTTTCCTGTTCCTGCTCCAGGTCGGGCCAGCGCAGCCGGCCACTACGGAAAATGTGCTGTACGAATGCAAGGCGCGGACGCTTCGCGCGGGGCATGGAATCCAGCGCCACCGGATCCAAATTAGATCGAGCGACTCACTGGCGCTTGGCTCAGAAGGACAGCCGTTTGGTCGAGAAGGACAGCCTGCCGAACCCATGCCGTGCGACGACGGGCTCAGAACACCCGGACATAGCGAAGGTTCATGCGAAAGTCTTCCCTGGCGCCGTTGTCCACCGATAGATCCCGCCCCAGCTGCAGTTGGACCTGGTCCTTGGGCGTGACGAACTTGCTGGCCGTGAGGCGGAGATTGGTGGTCTCCAATCTGTTGTCCTGATCGACGCCGTCGACCTGGGTTTCCCCACCCCAGTTGTGGCCGAAGCCGATGCCGAAGTCGGTGGTGGGATCAGGCATGTAGCGCCCCATGATCTGGGCGCTATAGGAGACGTCCTGCTCCAGCCGGGAGGATGAGGAACCGAAATCCTTGTTGTCGCCGTACCAGATGACGTCACCGACCAGGTCGAGGGCCCAATTCTCGGTGAAGTGCTTGATGTAGGCGGCCTGGAAGTCGACTTTCCAGCGGTTCTCACCAAGGTTGAGCGCATCGTTCTTATCGTAGTCACCGGTAGGCACGTAGAGATAAGCGGTCGCGCTGAGGGTATCCCGGGCGTCGTTGAGCCGGTACTTGATCGGCGCGGTGAGGATGAGATCGCCGATTCCGCTGGCGCTGCCCATGGCGGATGCATCGCCGTTGCCCGACACATGGCCGAATGGCACCAGGAACTGCGGATCGATGGTCACCCTGTCGCTCAACCGGTAGACATGCAGCAGGCGAAGCATGCCGATGTTGGAGGTCAGGTTGAAGTCGGAGCTGCTCTTGCGCCCTTGGGAGTACAGGGCATCGGTGCTGGAGTGCTGGTAATAGATGAGGCCAACGGTCGATCCTGCGGGGAGCTGCTCGTAGTCACCGGGCGCCACTTCGACGGCCTGGGCAGGCAGGGCGGGCAGCAAAGCGGCGAGCAGCAGGAGGCGGGGTTGGTACATTATTGTTGCTCCTTGGCAAAGGGAGGCCGTGCCGCCTCGAGCGGCAGGCGGTTTCGGTGGCGAGGGATCAGGCCTGCATCGGTTGTGCGTCGCGCAGCATGCCGGTCCGCGGGTGGCAGTTGATGTACTCGAACATCTGGCTGCGGGCATCCGACACCGACACCTCGTGGTAAAGCCGCAGCTTCTGCAGGCCGGCAGCCACTCGGAAGAAGGTGGTGAAGATGCGCAGGTGGGTTGGGTGGGACTCCGCCCATCGCTCCAGCCTGTCGAGCGAGCGCCAGTGCCCGATGTCGTAGGCGATGTCGAGCAGGTTGCCGTCCAGATCGATGTTGCGTACGAAGCGGTTGCTGTAGCAGCCCAGCGCCTGGCCCTCATCGCGCAGGAAGTCCATCCCCTGCAGCAGCGGCGGCAGCATCTCGTCGAAGTACAGCGCGCGCTCTTCGTCTCCGGCCTCGGCCCAGTCCTGCCCGGAGCGGATCAAAGCGATGTTGTCGTGCCCCTGTACCAGCACTCGACCGCCCTTGGCGGGGTCTCCGGAAACGACCCGCAATTCGCCGGACGGCCGCATCCTGTCGGTCTGGGAGACCGGGAAGCGGTCACGCATCGAACCCCAGTAGCCGTGTTCCTCGATATCGCCGCTGATACCGTCCATCACGCCGCCGACGCCGGGCAGGTCGTCGCGAAAGCCGTACAGGGTTTCGAACTGCTCGGCGCGAGGGGCGATGATTTCGCGGAAATAGCCCAGCCCTTCGCCCAGGCGATCCTCGGAGGACCACCAGCCATCCACCTCCGGCGAACGCAACCAGCGGCAGTAGGCGGCCGAATCACGCCAGTAGCCGACGACGATGAAGTTCTCGTAGCCCTGATTATCGGTGTGGTGGGTTAGATCATGCTGCTGCGGACCATCGGCGAGGCCGAAGCTGGCGACGATGTCGCGCATGGCCTTCAGGGCGGCTTCACGCTGCTCTTCGCGAAACTGTATGCCGAGGTAAGCCATCACCACCTGCTGCAGGCTTGCATCCGCACGTGCCACCCACATGGGAAAAGGCGGCTGGTAATCATCGTCGACCCGACGCGACAGCGTGCGGGGACATTTGAGGTGCTGGTCGATGGCGGATTCCATGGGAGCTCCTGGTTGTGATTTTTGAATTCAGGCTTGCGGATGGAGTGATACGAGCGAGGTTCGTCCCGGCTCGACGGGGACGCACCGCGACGGTGATGGAGTCGAGAAGGAAGCGAATGCATCCGACGCCAAATCGCGCAGTCGCGTAAAACGGGGCCGTTCGGTCAGCCAGTGGCGCTCTTGGGCGAGCATGGGCATTCCTCGTCGATCGGAGTGGGAGAAACTCGACGAGAGAGAAATTAGGCAGGCGCGCCTCTCGGCGCTTGGTCAAGAAGGACAGCCACTTGGCTGAACGAGACAACTTACCGGCGGCGCAAAAACGCCCGCACTGCTGTGCCACGCAACCACGCACCACAACAGCGCAAGATCAGCGGCCTATTCCGCCTCACGCATCATTAAGTGACACCGGCAAGCGAAGCAGCAGTCCGTATGCGGCGCCGATCCATCCGGCAACGCGGACAAGTCGCTTTCGCGCACTGATACGGCTCATGGGAGGGCGTGGCGGTGCGAGCTGGGTCGGGCGCTCTCTACCGGCGGGACCGGATCAAGTGAGGACTTGGTTACCTTCGTCGAGGCTTTCAGCGACATGGCCTGTTAATTGCTTGAAGGCTGGACTCTCAAACAGTCGTCGTAGATCCGCCGATGCGAGGTGTCCGCCGTGAGCAGCACTCAGTATTCGACCAGCGTCGTCACTGCCCCCCGCCGCTTCGAGTATTGGAAGGAGGTCGTGTGTCGCCATTGCATTCCCGCCTCCAGCAAGCCTTTGGTCAAAAGCGACTTCGAAGGCCAACTCGCTGTCCGCGGCCTTGGCTCGCTTGACATCTGCACGCTGTCCGCACCGTTGCATTATTGGGAGCGCACGCCCCGGCATCTGCGCAGCGGCCCCGACGAAGACCTCTGGCTGGGCTTCACCCGGCATGGCTACGGCGAACTGGAGCAAGGCGGCCGCAGGGCGAAGCTGTCGGCCGGCAGCCTGATGCTCTACGACGCCTCGCAAACCTTCCGCTTCAGCCTCGGCGGCTCCGACATCCACCTGGTGCGTATTCCCCGGCATCTGCTGAGCTTCCGCCTGCCCGGCGTCGAGAAACTCACCGCCCAGGTGCTGGACGACCGCCGCCCCGGCGTGGTCCCGCTGCGTGAGATGCTGCTCCAGGCTGCCGCGACTCCCCCAGGGCTTCAGGATGCGGAAATTTCCAAGCGCTTCTCGCAGACGATGCTCGACCTGTTGGTACTCAGCCTGGAACTGCAGGATCTGAAGAAGACCAACGCCGAGCTGGATCTATACGCCCGGGTAATGAACTACATTCGTCTTCACCTCAGCGATCCGAATCTGACCATCGAGCGCATCGCCCAGGCGCACCATGTCTCCACCCGCACCATCACCCGCGCATTCGCCCGACACCAGAAGACGCCAGTCTCGGTGATCTGGCAGGAGCGCCTGCAGGCTAGCCGAGAGGCGATCGAGAACGGCCATGTGCGCAGTGTTTCCCAAGTCGCACTGGACCATGGATTCTCGGATTTCTCACACTTCAGCCACGCCTTCCGCAAGGCCTTCGGCGTCGCCCCACAGACGCTGCTGCGCAAGCACTGATGGCGATGGGCTGACGATCAGCCATTGGTGTCAGTCCGCTGCCTTCAAAGTCAGCCTCGTCCAGGACAGCGAAAGCCCAGATGTCGGCAACCTCCTCGATCACCTTGTTGATCGGCTTTCCTACGCCGTGGCCGGCGCGGGTCTCAACGCGCAGAAGGTGGGGGCGGTCGCCGAGATCGGCAGCCTGGAGAGCGACGACATACTTGAAGCGGTGGGCAAGCACGACGCGATCGTCTGTGTCGGCCGTCATCACCAGGATGGCGGGATAGGCCTTACCGGTGCGGATGTTGTGATAGGGCGAGTAGCTCAGCAGATTGCGAAAATCCGCCTCTTACGCCGGGTCGCCGAACTCACTGATCCATAGCTGAGCGCCGGTGAAGCGATCGAAACTCAGCATGTCCATCACGCCGACGCCGGGAAGCCCGGCGGCAAAGAGATCCGGCCGCTGGTTGACCACGGCACCGACCAGCAACCCGCCATTGGACTCGCCTTGGATCGCAAGCCCATCGGATGAGGCGATCCCTTCGGCCCGCAGATACTCGCCAGCGGCGATGAAATCGTCGAAGCTGTTCTGCTTGTCGAGCAGACGCCCGCCGTCATGCCAGCCCTTGCCGTATTCGCCACCGCCGCGGATGTTGGCGACGGCAACGACACCGCCCTGCTCCACCCATACCAACTGGGCAGGCGAATAGATTGGGATAGCGCTGATTCCAAAGCCACCGTAGCCGTACAGCAGGGTTGCGGCAGGTCTAGTGACGTCCTCGCGCCGGACGATGAACATCGACACCTTGGTGCCGTCCTTCGAGGCGTAGAAACGCTGCTCGACGACGATCCGATCGAGATCGACGGCGATCTTCGGCTGCGCCCATACTGAGCTTGTGTTGGTGGCCACGTCGTAGCGATAGATCGTGGTCGGCGCATTGTGGCTGGTGAAGACGAAGAACGCCTCGTCGTCCGTCGCTCGGCCGCGAACCCCCCCGGCGCTGCCGATGCCGGGTAGCTCCAAGACGCCGCCGGAGAAGCCATCAAGCCTGTAGCGCTCCACCTGCGTCTTCGCATCGACCAAGTAGGAGACGATGAGCCAGCCTCCGAACAGCGATGCATCGTTGAGGATCGCCTCCTTCTCGACGATCAAGTCAGTGAACGTCGGCTCGGCATCACCGAGATCCAGGGGCACGATCTTTCCGCGCTCTGCACCCTCCTGGGTAGCCAGGAACAACTTCGTCCCGATATTGCCGACGACGGACCAGTAGTTGTCGAAGTTCGCGACCAGTGTGCGCGGCGTCCAGCCGGAACTGGCCAGATCCACGATGGTCGGTGCGCTACCACCCGAGCCGGGGGAGGAGTGACCAGGTACCGGCCGTCGTCGGTCATGCCAGCCACGTGCACCAGGTACGGCTGCTCGGGCGTGGCATGGACGAGTCTATCCGCCTTCTGCGACGTGCCCAGCGCATGGAAGTAGACGGCATGACCGTCCACGCGCGCCTTTGGCGTCGTGCCCTTCCCCGGCTCGGAAAAGCTCGAATAGAAAAAGCCCGACCCGTCCTCCGCCCAGCCGTTGGGGTCGATCAGCACCCGATCCGACCCGCTCACGCCCTCGCGGGCGACGAGGAGCGCCTGATCGTCAAGCCCGGCGTTGCGCGTGAAGAAGTAGCGATTCCCCCGCTCCTGCGGTGCGGTGAGGCGTTCGTGATCGAACAGCGTGGTCAACCGTTCGCGCAGCAGCTCTCGGCCGGGTAACTCGGCCAGAAAGGCGCGGGTGAGCTGGTTCTGGGCTGCCACCCAGGCGGCGACGTCGGGATCACACTTGGCATCGTTCTCCAGCCAGCGGTAGGGATCTGCGATCTTGGTGCCGAAATGCTCGTCGACGACGTAGACGCGTTTGATTTCAGGATAGGGCATGGGCGCCTCCTGGTTCGCGAAGGAGATCAATCGTGAAACGCATAGACAGGATCCGATCGGCAATGACCGATCCAATGCTGATTGAGAAAAAGCGTAGCAAGCCTACCAAACGAGCACTCGTCTCCGGCTGGATTCATCTCACCGTATCGAACCAGAGCGCGGACCGTCGGCATTTCAAGACTTCTCTGACGATCTATTTTTCGAGATTTAGATCATCGAACGGTCTCGTAAAAGCGTCCCGGGTATTTGGGAATTTATCCAAGAACTCCTCGCCATATTTCGGCAATCAATTCGGAACAGCTACCAAGATTATTCGTCAGCTGTAAGCGAGAATCTCCATGAATCTTCAAGGGATGACTTCGACGGCTCCTGAACTCGTCTCGCTCCTCCGTAGCTCAGAATCGTAGAGAATCCCGTCTTCCCGCCATCCGGGCGATGACGACAAGATCGCAGAAGGCGACGGTGAGGCCTGACATTGGCTGCCGAGTATCGATTCACTTCAGCCATCGGACGATGCCGACAGGCTCCCCATTGATACAAGCATGTTGCGAAGCGATATGTGTCGGTCACCAGGACTTGTCATTACATTGCATTCAAGATGCTTCGATCATTAAAATGCTTATAAGTGTCGATATCCGGATAGAATGGAGTGCTTGAGCGCTGGCCGCCTCCCCCACTCATCTGAAGATCATGTTCTAATCGATACAGAAATGGCTCTACCACGCTGCTGAGATGAGTCAACGGGGTTATATGACGCTCGATGCAAAAACCTGAACGGGCATTGCAAGCCGACAAGACAGCGCTGGGCCGCAGCCGCGGGTGACCACGCGCGTTCGATCGTGAAACCGCCCTGGCACAGGCGACCTGCCTGTTCTGGTCCAAGAGCTATGAAGCGACCTCCATCGCCGACCTTATCAAAGCGATGGGGCTCGGATCGCCCAGCCTGTACGCGGCTTTCGGCTCAAAGGAGGCACTCTACGCCGGGGCGCTGCGACATTTTACGAGCCGTACGCGATTTTTTCCAAAAGCGAACGCTGGAAGAACTGAATGGATCGGGAAATGGATACACCATCATCGGTGGCCTGCTGATCCAATGGGGAAAAACGAGTAGGCAGAACATCGAAGCGTCTTATGACCATACATTCGTACGATCGTTTTTGACAATGTTCACGGTGGTCGTCGAGACGCACACGGAAAACGATGAAGGAGATCAGCGCGAATACGATACCTTGGCCGTTCTCAATAGCTGGAGAAACGACGGCTTTCGATGGGGATTACGCAGTGTTGATCGGACTTCGACAGCATGGCTCAGCGCGACTTACATTGCCGTAGGCTTGCCTTGAGCAATGTCTCCATTTCTTGAGCAATCCACATAGTCCCTGGCAACTATCGGGGGCCGGTTGATGCCCTCTGCTTAAAAGACATAAACCGCTCGCCCGCGTCATAAGGCGCCCGCTCTGCGAAGGCAACAACAATTTTCCTGGTGAAGCTCACGACAGCAAAGCATACAGTCCAGCCACTTCCACGCATTCAAACCAATCTATCCGAGTATTACCATTGCATACTTCATAGTGGATCTAATTATTATTAGCGCCATAATAAGAGATAAAACACCAACTGAAAATGCCCATATTTTTCGCCATCGAGTTTTCTGCCGTTCATGGTAACGCCGACCATAGTCAATAGCGGAAAGGACAGGAATCAATATGCCACCCAAGGAGAGGGCTAGCCCAAATAGTAGCGCCATTCCACCCAACTCGTCTTTAACAACTGCTACTGCAGCCAAAGCTAGAACCAATGTCGCCCCAAATGCATAATTTTTGATCAACTCAATGAATTCTTTTATTTCATTGACTTTACTTTCATCCGACATGGGAGGCTCCAATCATATTTAATCATCGGCAATAACTTTATTTACTTAATTCATTGACAAATGTCCATGTTCAATTGTGCACACCATTTTTACAACGCCCACCGCTCGCCCCACCCTCCCCAACCCCGCATCCTGGCCCGGTCTAGCGGTGCTGCGCCACACGTTGCCCCGCGCACCGTATCGTCCGCCCACTACCCGGAATCGAACATCGCCGATAGCTATCATCATGGCGTCCGCGTCCTCGATATCTCCGAGGGGGCGCGCACCATCCGCACCGTCTCGACCAGCGTGACCGGACTCATCGCGACCGCGCCGGATGCCGACGCTGAGAAGTTCCCACTCGATACCCCTGTACTCCTCACCAACGCCGCCGCGATCGGCCTGCGCGCCGTCGTCGACAGCATCACCAGCGCCGGCCGCCACCAGCTCGGCGTCGCTGAGCGGACCTTGACACTCACTGTCGGCCACCCCGACATCGCTGTCGAAACCCCGGTGCGCGTAACCGGCTACAAGCCCGAGATCGACGCCACCGCCTGGATCGCCACCGAAGTGACCCATTCACTCAGCGATAGCGGGCTAGTCACTGATCTCAAATGCGAGACGGATGGTGCATAACCAGCGGGTGATGAGAAATCAGATATCGACGGAAAGGTCACATAGTGGCATTTCTTGCAGGACAACTATTATTCATGCACTCTATCTATGATAATCCATGCATCTTGGGAGATCGCCATGCATACCCTCACACTTGCGGAACTACGCACGACCACCCATGCCGGTGGAATCAAAGGAGTGACGCTAAAAGCCGAGGGTGGGGCTTTTCTCATCCAGGTCAGCACCCGCAGGGGCACCGATGCCTTACTGGCCAAGGCACGCAGCAGCGAGCCGCGTCGCTTCGGCAATCCCGTCCAGGCGTTGAACCTGCTACATGACCTGGGCTTGGTGGTCGGCGAATTCGATGTCGCCCATTGGACACCCACGGCACGCAGCAGCACACGTGTACGGCCTGATCGCGCCATTGCGATGAAACGAGCACACGAAGCCGCCGGGCATGACGAATGGTTTCGCGCCGAGGTGGCCAAAGGCATCGCAGAGGCCGACGATCCCAATGCCCAATGGGTCAGCCATGAAGACACCAACGCAAGCTGGGCCGCACGACGAGCAGCCCTTCTCGAACGAACCAAAGGGCATGATCATTGAAGGTATTCTGGCTAGCCGCCGCACTTCGTGACCGAGATACCCAGCTCGAGTACATCGCCGCCAAAGATCCATTGGCCGCCGTAACTCAAGGCGATCGGATTCAGGGTCAAATCGATCATCTCGCAGAACATCCCAATCTAGGCCGCGAAGGACGCGTCAGCGGTACCCGAGAGTTGATCATCGCCAGTACACCATTCATCGCCGTCTATCGCGTACTTCCGCGAGCCAAGCGCATCGAACTCATCCGGCTACTACACGGCGCGCAGCGATGGCCGCTGTGATTGCAGAAGAGAAACCATGATGGAGCTACTCAGCCACCGGGGCCATTATGGATCGATCGAGACCAGCACCGAGGATAACTGCCTGTTTGGCAAGCTGCAGTTCATCCGCGCGCTGGTCACCTATGAGGGCGAAAACCGTCGAAGAGCTGACCGCTGCTTTCCAAGAGGCGGTCGACGATTATCTCATAGACGTACGAGCAGCTTGGCGTAGCGCCAGAGAAGCCATACCCATAGCCTGTGGAGGGAAAACCATGTTGTTCCCCATCGCGATAGAACGTGGCGACGATACGCATGCATACGGTGTGGCGGTCCCGGATATGCCGGGCTGCTTCTCGGCCGGTGACACCTTAGAGGAAGCATTGGCCAATGTTCACGAGGCTATTGAGGGCTATCTGGAAGTGCAGACCGAATATGGTGAGCCGCTTCCTCAGGCCCACTCGATCGAGCATCATTTGGGTAACCCGGACTACGAAGGCTGGATATGGGCGGTGGTCGATGTCGACCTGACCCCCTACCTGGGCAAAAGCCACAAGATCAACGTCACGCTGCCGGATCTACTGGTCAAGCAGATCGATGATTTCGTGGCCAGCAACCCCAGCGACAAGAGCCGTTCTGGTTTTCTATCCCGCGTTGCCTTGGCAGAGCTGGCACGCGCAAGGCGCAGCGCCTGACCGGTGGCGGCGTTGCAGAAAAAGGGAGCAGCGCCGCCAAGTGACCAAAAGCCTCAAAGTCGGCGGTACTGCCCCACCACCACCCCGCAGAACTCCACCGCGTCGAGGTCGAGCTCGATTTCCTGCCCACCGGACATCGACAGAAACCTCAGCCGTCCTGCCTGAACGTCCATCCGCACTACTCGCATGAAATCCACACCGCGCAACAACAAACAATCCCCATGCCCCGGAGCGGCTCGCTCGTCGACCACCAGCACGCCTCCCTCGGTGATCGCCGCTCCATCACGCCACAGCTCCACCACCTCGACGATATAGCAGTGGCCAGGATCCTTGATCAGATCAAAAAATGGCGCCCGTCATTGACGGGCGCACGATACTCGACTCGCATCAAACCCGCCCAAACCACTGTGCATACGTACACAAAAACAGCGCTTTGGGACGTTTGCAATATGTCACGAATCACTGATCACATGCCACCGAGTTCGGTGAATCACAGAGCCATGGGGCCTCCGCAGACATCGGGTGATACCACAATTCCCTACACCCTGAGACCATACACCTGCGGGGTATCGAGGTGGTGACATTAACCGACGCCAACACCCTCCCCGAAGGCCTCAAGACCAATCGCCGCAAGGGATCACGCGACAACATCGTCGCATGGACTCCCCGGCTTCAGGCGGCGTGGGATGCCGCAGTTCAGCGCAGAGCGAACATCTGGGAAAAGCGCGGCCGGGCCGTCCCTCTCAATCCGGCTCGGCGGCCTTTGATCATCTCGAGAAACGGCGATGCGCTGCAGAAAAGCTCGTTCGATAGCGCCTGGCAACGCTTCATTCACAACGCCATGGAGGACGGTGCGATCGACATCGAAGACCGCTTTGGACTGCATGATTTAAAGCGCAGAGGGATCACGGACACCGAAGGAAATAGGCACGACAAACAGGACGCAGCCGGTCATCGGTCACCAGCGATGATGGACGTTTACGACCTGAGTTTGCCGATCGTGCCGACCTCGGAAACGCGCAAATGAACCAACAATCTACGCGATCAATCTACGCAGAAACGAAAAAACCGCCCCGAAGGCGGTATGCTCTTTGCTGCAACTGCTTGAATTTTCTGGCTTTCGGATGGTGCCGGCACCAGGAGTCGAACCCGGGACCTACTGATTACAAGTCAGTTGCTCTACCAACTGAGCTATGCCGGCTTTACGTGGTGCTCGAGTTGGAATTCCGAAGCGGGGTGGCTGGGGTACCAGGATTCGAACCTGGGAATGCCGGTACCAAAAACCGGTGCCTTACCACTTGGCGATACCCCATCGAAGAAGTGGTGGCCAGAGACGGAATCGAACCGCCGACACGGGGATTTTCAATCCCCTGCTCTACCAACTGAGCTATCTGGCCCCTTGCCAACGGCGCTTATTTAAACGGATATCCTCCCCATGGTCAAGCACTTGCCGAAAATATTTGGTCCTGGGCCAGGCCTGCCGTGCGCGCCTCATTCGCTGGGGGGAACGTAGCCTTGGGCGGTGTCGGTAGGCTGGTTATCGAGAAACAGTTCGAGCTGCTCCATCAGGTACCGACGGGTCGCGGGGTCGAGCAGGTTGAGATGCTTTTCGTTGATCAGGCGCGTTTGCAGCGCCTGCCACTCGTTCCAGGCCTGCTGGGAAACGCTGGCTTGGATCTCCTGGCCCTTGGCGCCGGGCAGCGGGGGCATGGTGAGCGCGGGCAGCTCTTGCTGGTACTTGCGACAGAATACGGTGTTCGCCATGGCTCGCTCTTGCGGTCGGGAAAAGACGGCCGTGCTCTTGTCACAGCCCGTAAGGTTCTAGGTGGGGGCGGTGTCTCTCAGGTTCAATCGCGGCTCAATCGTTCGAGCAGCTTCTTGACCGGAGCGGCGAGGCCGATGCCGGAGAGATCCCGCGGATCGATCCAGCGGCGCTCGTCGTCGGCGATCCCGTAAGGGGGTGTCGCAACCTTGGCCGGGGTGGGCAGAATCTCGAGCTGGAAATGGGTGAAGACGTGAATGAAGGGCGCCCATTCGGGCTCGCGCTCGGCCCGTGGAGCATAGGTATCGAGCCAATCGTCGAGCTGCTCCTCGTCGTCGAACTGGGGTAGCCCCCAGAGCCCTCCCCAGAGTCCGCTCGCCGGCCGACGTTCGAGCAGCACGCGGCCGTCATCGCTGCATAGCAGCAGCATGCGGGTGTGCCGGCGCGGCACCGCCTTGCGAGGTTTGGACTCGGGGAAGCGGGTCTCCTCCCCACGGCGATGGGCCTCGCAGTGATCCTCGAGAGGGCAGAGCAGGCAGGCAGGCTTGGTCCGAGTGCACAGGATGGCGCCGATATCCATCATCACCTGGGTGTAGTCACCGACCCGCTGCTGAGGCGTGTAGCGCTCAGCGAGCTCCCACAGCCTGCGCTCGACCGCGGGCCGCCCAGGCCAGCCTTCGACGGCATGGAAGCGGCTGAGCACGCGCTTGACGTTGCCATCGAGGATCGCTGCACGGCCGTTACCTGAAAGGCTGATCACCGCGCCCGCGGTCGAGCGCCCGATGCCGGGCAGCTCGGCGAGCGCTTCGACGCTCTCGACCGGGAAGTGGCCGCCATGCTGCTCCACGACGATTTTCGCGGCTCGATGCAAGTTACGCGCGCGCGCGTAGTAGCCGAGTCCGGTCCACAAGTGCAGCACTTCATCGATCGGTGCGCTGGCGAGGGCGAAGACATCGGGAAAGCGCGCCATGAAACGCTCGAAATAGCCAATCACGGTGGCAACCTGGGTCTGCTGGAGCATGATCTCCGATACCCACACCCGGTAGGGTGTCTGCTCACGCTGCCAGGGCAGGTGAGTGCGTCCGTTGTGGTCGAACCAATCGAGCACCCGGCGCTGGAACCATTCGGGCGAAAGCTCGCTTTCCGAAGCTGGCGCTGGGCGCCTCGAAACGGCGTCGAGGGATGCTTCGGTCAATTGAACAACCCCCTCAATACATCACGCACGCGCTGTCCGTCCTGGGTGCCAAGGGCATCATCGATCCGAGCGCCAATGTCGCCTTCGAGGACGTCGTTGAGGTGCTGCCTCAGCGCCTCTCGCCCGCCCCGCTCGAGCTCCTCGGCGAACGCGACCTGATCGAACCGGCACCACTCTCCCGGCGCTCCGGCATACTCGCCCTCGCAGCGCAGTGGCAGCCTGATCCGCGAGAGCTGGGCCGAAACACCGCAGGCGCGCTGGGTTGGATCATCGACGAACCCGGCATGAAACAGCAGATCGAAACGACGGGCGGCGAGATCGCTCTGTCCCGCGCCAGTGAGTTCCAATCCCGGCACCGCCCCCTCGAGATCGTCGCTATGGACGACGCCGTGATCGATGGTGAAGGTTCCTTCCAACCGCTCGATCGGGGTGTCGCTCTGCGGCTCGCGGCTCGGCTGGCTGGCGGAGAGCGTCGCGGCGGCGGCGCAGATCTGCCCGGGCACGTCGACGCCACGCAGGCGGCCATCGACGATGGCGACGCGACCTTGTCCAGAGAGATTGCCGAGCAGTGCCTCGACGCTGTCGGCCTGGGTCGCAAGCTGCGCCTGAGCCTGCAGATTACCGGCGAAGCGCTGGTCGCTCTCATTGGAATAGGCGCTCAGCATCGGCTCGAGCGCCACACCCTCGACCTGGGGAGAAAGATCGAGACTGATCGGCGACTGGCGCAGGTCGGCACTGCCGGTCGCGCTGATCCGACCGCCATAAAGCCCGGCGCTGAAGTGCTGTAGCGCCACTTGGCCATGATCGTTGGTGAAACGTAGCGAAGCCTGGTCGAAATCCACTCCCCGCAGCTTGAGCCGTTCGATGGCGAGTCGTCCATCGATGGCGCTCTCGTTCAAAGCATCGAAAGAAGGCAGTGGCGTGATCGCGGTGGCGTCGCCTTCGGCGAAGGCGCGGGAAATCAGCCAACCGCCACTTCGACTCGCGGCGGCGTCCTGCTCGAGCGCTTCTCGCGGCGGCAAGTAGGGGTCCAGATCGAGCGAGGGAGAACGCAAGTCGAAGTCGAGCGCACGCCCATCGAAGTCCGCCGCCAGCATTCCCTCGAGTGTCTGGCCATCGATACGCGCTTGTAGATCGCTCAGCGTCAGCCGCGAACCTTCACCGCTCAACGCGGCGTCGAAGCCGACCTCGTTCAACGCTTGATCGCCAGCCATACCCTCGAGGCCCACTCCTCGATCGGCCAGCCAGCCACGCAAGCTGCCGTCGGCCAAAGCCAGCAGTCCCTGGTATTGAGGAGTGTCGAACAGCGACTCGACCAGAAGCGAACCACTGAGCTTCAGCTGGCTACCGCTATCGAGCTGCAGCGCGTCCAGTCGAACGCGCTGTTCCAGCATATCGGCGTCGAGGTCGAATCCGAGGCGCAGCAGCAGTGCGTTCCCATCGAGCGCCTGGGGATGGAATTCACCATTGAAGCTCACACCGCTGGCACGGTAGCGTCCCCGATCCAGTGCAATCTCGAGGCTCGGCAGGGTCAAATCGAGTCGCTGGTTGCGCTCGGGGGCGAGCGCGGGGATCGACGAGTTGGTACCGAGGGCGAGGTTCTCCATCGCATAGAGGCCGCGCCCAGGATCCCCCTTGACCCTGGCGTTGAGCGTGACTTGGCTGCTCACCTCAGGCGCCTGGCTATTCAGCTCGAAGGCAAGCTCGATGGGAAAGAAATGCCCCGGAGCCACGTTTGAGCCATTGAAGCGCAGGTTGTCGAGTCGTATGTCCAGGGGCGGATGATCGCTGCCTTGGTACAGGTAGTGATCGACGTAGTGAACCCGCCCCTGGGTGACCTGCACCGTGGAGATATCGACGGCCAATGGCCGATCGGCAGGCGTTCTGGGAGCACCGCTGCGCTCGCCGGTATCGACTTGGGAAAACCAATCTTCGTCACTCAGGCGCTGGGCGGGAGCGGTCTCGACCGGCGCTTCGGCGCTGGCCGCCGGATCGGCGAAATGGTCAGCGACCGCCTGCCAGTTGCCGCGTCCGCTATCGTCACGTTCCAACTCGAGACTCAGCCCATCGATCACCACGCCATCGATCGAGATGTCTCCAGCAAGCAGAGGCGCGAAACGCACCTTCACATCGGCACGGTCGAGGGCAGCGAAGGGGACGCTGTCGGCCGGCTGATCTGGCAGGCGAACGGTCACATCTTCGACGGAAACGCCAAGACGCGGATAGAAGGTCCAGGAGATCGGCCCATCGAGGGCAACGTCCAGCCCGGTACGCTGCTTGGCGGCCTCGATCAGGCGCGGTTTCAGGTCATTGGGGTCGAAGAAGGTCGTGGCGTAGATCACACCGCCCACTACTACGAGCGCGATGACACCTACGGCGGCGAGCAGAGCTCGAAACAGACCTTTCATTGCATCCCCCAAGACGACTCGAGCACGATACTTCTCAAACGCCAAGCCCCGCGCAGGGCCGGCCCCGCTCGCCTACCGAGCGGTAGCAGTGATGATAACTTATCGAACACTGTTCGACATCTCGGGATCGCCTCTTTTTCAACACCCTCAGGTGACCATGCAGTGTAGCGAACGTGGCTGGCGGTTCTCTATAATGCCGGGCATAGATTCCGTTCGTTCCGGCCTTTAGCGCCGGATGCGCCGCTCATAACAGAGTCGCCTTCGCGACCTGGGCCCCATCACCGGAAAGCCACACATGACCGATCTACCCGCCGCCGGCGAGCCAGCCGCGCGCCGCACCGCTACCGTCAAGCGGGATACCGCCGAAACCCGCATCGAAGTCAGCATCGATCTCGACGGGGAAGGTCGGCTGGACGTCCAGACCGGTGTTCCCTTCTTCGAGCACATGCTGGATCAGGTGGCACGGCACGGCCAGCTCGATCTCACCATCCGCTGCGATGGCGATCTCGAGGTCGACGACCATCACACCGTCGAAGACGTGGGCATCGCCCTCGGACAGGCGTTTCGCCAGGCCCTCGGCGACAAGCGCGGCATCCAGCGCTACGGCCATGCCTATGTGCCGCTCGACGAGGCGCTCTCACGCGTGGTGATCGACTTCTCCGGCCGCCCGGGGCTGTTCATGGAGGCGAATTTCACCCGCGCCACCATCGGTCGTTTCGAGACTCAGCTGGTCAGCGAATTCTTCCAGGGATTTGCCAACCAGGCCGCCGCCACGCTGCATATCGACAACCTCAAGGGTGTGAACGCACACCATCAGGTCGAGACGATATTCAAGGCTTTCGGCCGCGCGGTACGCCAGGCGGTCGCCTTCGATCCGCGCATGGGCGGGCGCATCGCCTCGACCAAGGGTACTCTCTGAGCATCGCAGCAGACTCCGCGGGTGCCGGCACACCGCCACCCTCACATCGATAGACGAGGCCTCAATGACCATTGCAGTGATCGACTACGGCATGGGCAACCTGCACTCGGTAGCGAAGGCGCTCGAGCACGTCACCGAAGAACGTATCGCGATCACCCGCGATCCCCGCGCGATCAAGGGCGCCACTCGCGTGGTGCTGCCCGGCCAGGGCGCTATCCGCGACTGCATCGGCGAGCTGGAGCGAACAGAGCTTACCGGGCTGGTCAAGACGCTGCTGGCGGATGGCGACAAGCCACTGCTCGGCATCTGCGTCGGCCAGCAGATGCTGATGGAAAAGAGCGAGGAAAATGGCGGCGTTCGCTGCCTGGGTTACCTCGAGGGCGAGGTCAAGCGCTTCCCCGCCGACATGGTCGAGCACGGTGAGCGGCTCAAGGTACCTCACATGGGCTGGAACCAGGTCGAGCAACACCATATGCACCCGCTGTGGGAAGGCATTCCCACCGGCGACCGGTTCTATTTCGTGCACAGTTACTACGTCGCGGCGTCGCACGATGCCGAGGTGTTCGGCACGGTCCGCTACGGCGATGTCGTCGCCCATGTGGCGACCGGGCGCGACGCCACTTTCGCCGTTCAGTTCCACCCTGAGAAGAGTGCGGCAATGGGCCTGCGCCTGCTGGCCAACTTCGTCGCCTGGGCCCCCTGAGCGCGATCATCATTCATCCAGCATCCGGCCCGCCGGATGCTGAAAAGCCGCCAGGCGCCATCGCGCCGCACGCTTTACGACCAAGGTACACCGACATGCTCGTGATCCCCGCCATCGACCTCAAGGATGGTCACTGCGTCCGCCTCAAGCAGGGACGCATGGAAGACGCCACCGACTACGGCGCCGACCCGGTAGCGATGGCCAGTCGCTGGGTCGAGGCCGGCGCCCGCCGGCTTCACCTGGTCGATCTCAACGGTGCCTTCGAGGGCAAGCCGGTCAACGGCGCAGCGGTCACCGCCATCGCTCGCGCCTATCCCGATTTGCCGATCCAGATCGGTGGCGGCATCCGCTCGCGCGAAACCATCGCCCACTACCTCGACGCCGGCGTCTCCTATGTGATCATCGGTACGCTCGCGGTCAAGCACCCCGAGTTCGTCGCTAAAGCGTGCAGTGAATTTCCCGGCAGGATCATCGTCGGTCTCGATGCCCGCGATGGCTTCGTCGCCACCGACGGTTGGGCGGAGGTATCTGCGCTGCGCGCGGTCGAGCTGGCCAAGCGCTTCGCCCATGACGGTGTTTCCTCGATCGTCTACACCGACATCGCCCGCGACGGCATGATGCAGGGTGTCAATGTCGCAGCCACCGTCGAACTGGCTGAGCAGGGCGGCATTCCAGTGATCGCTTCCGGCGGCGTCACCGACCTCGACGACATCCGCGCGCTGTCCGCGGTCGCCGATCGCGGCATCCTCGGCGCGATCACCGGACGTGCGATCTACGAAGGCAGCCTCGATCTGGCCCAAGCACAGGCGATCTGCGATGGCCGCTGAGTCTTCGCCCACCGCCACAGGAACAGGAGCCTCGAGATGAGCCTTGCCAAGCGCATCATTCCCTGCCTGGACGTCGACCGCGGTCGCGTGGTCAAGGGCGTCAATTTCGTCGGCATCCGTGACGCGGGTGATCCGGTCGAGATCGCTAAGCGCTATAACGACCAGCACGCCGACGAGATCACCTTCCTCGATATCACCGCCAGCCACGAACGGCGCGGCACCACCCTCGAGATGGTGAGTCGGATCGCCGGGGAAGTGTTCATTCCGCTCACCGTTGGTGGCGGCATTCGCAGCTGCGACGATATTCGCGCGCTGCTCAACGCTGGTGCGGACAAGGTATCGATCAACACCGCCGCGGTGTTCAATCCCGACTTCGTGCACGAGGCCGCGGAACGTTTCGGCAGCCAGTGCATCGTCGTCGCGATCGATGCCAAGCGAGTCTCCGCCGAGGACGAGGCGCCACGCTGGGAAATATTCACCCACGGCGGACGCAAGCCGACCGGCCTCGATGCGGTCGAGTGGGCACGCAAGATGGTCGAATTCGGCGCTGGAGAGCTGCTGCTCACCAGCATGGATCGCGACGGCACCAAGGCTGGCTTCGATCTCGGCGTGACTCGTGCGATCAGCGATGCCGTCGCGGTGCCGGTGATCGCCTCCGGCGGGGTCGGCACCCTCGACCACCTGGTCGAAGGGGTCAAGCAGGGCGGCGCTGATGCGGTGCTGGCTGCGAGTATCTTCCACTTCGGCGAATACAGCATCGGCGAGGCGAAGGACTACCTCGCCAAGCACGGCGTCGAAGTACGTCGCTAGGCGGCCGGCCTTTCTCCACGGCCTCGAGCGCGCGTGAAGCCTCGGCTTGCGCGCGCCCAGCCGTACGCGGGAGCGGCCGCATCTTCGCGCGTCCCTATCACGGTTCACTCATCGTCGAGCGATAGGCCGATATTGCTCACTCCTTCGTTACGCCCCAGTCGTTTCAGCGCGCGCAGCGCCGGCGCATCGAGCGGAGCCTCCAGTCGCTCCAGCACCTCTTGCTGGAAATCGCGCTCGTCCGCCATCAGCGGGTGAGCATCGATCAATGCGGAAAGCCCCTCCTCGTCCTCGATCTCCTCGCCTTCGCTGAGCTCGATGAAGCGCTCGACCCCATGGCGCGACAGCCGCGAGAGTTCGAGTGCCCCCTCCGGGCGCTGGCCGGCCAACGCTTCGAGGCAGGTCGAAAGAGCCAAGGTCGCGTCCCGCGCCATCTGCGCGCCGAAGCTGACATCGCTCTCAGCGAGCTGGTCGTCGAGCCCCGCCTCGATGGCGGCAAGCTTTTCTCCCTGGAGGGTGAAATCGATCCTGGCGGCGGGCACCAGCAGCGCCTCCCATACCAGTGCCATCGCACTATCGACACGACGTCGGTCACCGCCGCCACTCACCTCGTGAAAGAGCCGATAGTTGTGCAGCAAGCGCTCGGTGAGCGCGGCCATGAACACTATCGCCTCGCGCTCGGGCAGGTTGCGCAGCCGGGTCTCGAGTCGAGCCATATCGTCGTCATTCATGACGGTCTTCCCGTTCATCTCATTGGTCAAAACAGAGTTCAAGGCCAAAAGTAGTCTACGGGCACACGCCCGCGTGAATCGAGCAGCACGCCCTCCTCGCGCAGCAGCCGTCGCTGACGGTCGGCGCCAGAATGATCGGCGATTCTTCCCGACGCGTCGACCACCCGCTGCCAAGGCAGGCCGTGCCCATCGGGGAGGCTGCGCAACGCAGCGCCGACCATTCTCGCGGAAGCGCCGTCGGTCATCTTGGCAATCCGCCCATAGCTGGTCACTCTTCCTTTCGGCACCCGCGCTACGATGGTCAGGATCTGCTCCCGCAGCTGCTGGTTCATTCTCGCATCCTCCGTACGTCCCAGAGCCTGCTCAAGCCTGCCTGAGAAACGCGGCGCTCGGTGCGTACGACTATCGGATCAATGGAACATTTGCTACAACTTGTAGCGTCTCGGCCAGACTCGTACCGAGCCAAGTGCTTCGTCGCGGTCGCGCACCGGCACCTTTCACCAGCAATGCAAAGGGTCGCACCGCGAGGACGCCCCCACGCATCAGGACGGCGGGAGTTCGCACCATGCATGTCTACTTCCTGCAGCACCACCCCGACTACGGTCCCGCACGCATCAGTGATTGGCTCACCGGCATGGGCCACAGCTACAACATCTGCCGTCTCTACCACGATGAAATGCCTCCCAAGCTCGCCGATTTCGACGCGCTGGTGGTCCTCGACGGACCGGACAGCGCGCTCGACGAGGCGCCCTATCTCAACATAAAACGCGAACGCAAACTGATCGAACGTACCCTGGCCAGCGCCAAGCCGCTGATGGGCATCGGCTATGGCGGTTGTCTGATCGCCCAGTCGCTCGGCGCGATCGTCTCACCCGGCACCTTCGCCGAGCTCGGCTGGCACGGCGTAGTGCGCGCTCCCGCCTGCCGGTTACCATTACCGGAGCGATTCGATGCTTTCCACTGGCACAGGGAAATCTTCGGACTGCCGCAGGAAGCGCATCCGGTAGGCAGCACCACCGCAAGTCCGATACAGGGCTTCAGCTGGGACGACGAACGCGTCATCGCACTGCTCTTTCACCTCGAGGCCACTGCCACCTCGGCACAGGCGATCGCCGAGGTGGCGCTCGAGTGCGTCGGAGGCGACGAGCCCGGTGGTTTCATCCAGTCGCGCGGAGAGATGTTCGAGGCGACCCGCCGCTTCGACCGCCTCGCCCCGATGCTCGATCGGGTGATGATGGCCTGGCTGCGACTCGGCTGAGACATGTCATGGGGTCGATGACCACCAGGGCCCTGGTACGAAGCTCGAAGGGTCGGCGCGAGCGCCGACCCTTCGCATCGACGCGCAGCTCAGGCCGCCCATAGCGGAGCCGGGCTTTTCGCCACGCGCTAAGCGATCGAAGGCGGATGGCTCACCCGTGGACGTCGATCAAAGCGCCGCCTGCATAGCTCGAACACTCACCGAAAGAGATCAGCTCGAGGCCATGCTCACGCCCCAGCCGCTCGACATCGTCTTCCCAGGCGGGATCGACCGCGATTAACAAGCCACCCGATATCTGCGGGTCGCACAGCCACTGCCAATGCGCGTCGTCCATGTCAGCGAGCTGCTCGCCAATCGCTTGTCGATTGCGAACGCAGCCGTCGGGAACGGCGCCCTGGCGCCGATACGCTTCGGCCTCGCGCAGCATCGGCAGGCGGTCGAAGTCGACCCGAGCCGCGACTGCGCTCGCACGGCACATCTCACCCAGATGGCCGGCGAAACCGAAGCCGGTCACGTCGGTCATTGCATGCACGCCTTCGATCGCCGCCAGGGCGACGCCGATCTCATTGGGCCTGAGCATCACATCACGAGCCAGGGCCCAATGCTCGATGGCGAGCAGCCCTTGCGCCTGAGCCGCGATGAGGATGCCGACCCCGAGCGGCTTGGTCAGGTAGAGCTTGTCACCGGGCTTGGCGCCAGCGTTGCGCTTGAGCTGGACGAGGGGCACCAGGTCATTGACCGAGAGACCGAATAGCGGCTCGGAAGCGGCGATGGAGTGTCCACCGGCGAGGCTCAAACCCAGCTCGCGACACACCGCTTGGGCACCGGAGAGCACCTCGCCTGCCACGGTCGCGGGCAGGCTGTCCAGCGGCCAGCCGAGGATGCTGAGCGCGAGAACCGGAGTCCCACCCATCGCAAATACGTTGCCAATCGCATGGGTCGCACTGATGCGGCCGAAGTCGAAGGGGTCATCGACAATCGGAGCGAAGAAATCAGCGGTGCTGATCAATCCTTGACCATTGCCGAGATCGAATACCGCTGCATCCTCACGGCCCTGGTTGCCCACTATCAGGCGGGGATCGAAGGCACCGGGGCCTGCGGCACGGATGATGGCATCGAGCACGTCAGGGGCGATCTTGCCGCCACTCGTCGCGTCGAGATACTGGGTGAGTCGAATCGAGGTCATGGCGGCTTCCCTTGGTAGCTAGGACCAAGCATCAGAGACATCGCCACCGATAGGTGGCCAAGGCCCCGGCTCTAAAGCAAGCCTAGATCGCCGCGAGAGCGTCGGCGAGTTTGTCGACCGCGATTACCTGCATGCCTTCGGGCGGCTGCTTGGGCGCGTTGGCGCTCGGCACGATGGCACGAGTGAAACCATGCTTGGCGGCTTCAGCGATACGGCTCTGGCCGCTCGGCACCGGGCGAATTTCCCCGGACAACCCCACCTCGCCGAAGACCACCAGCTCGCGAGGCAGTGGCTGATTGCGCAAACTCGAGACCACCGCCAGTAACACGGCAAGATCAGCGCTGGTCTCGAGCACCTTGACCCCGCCGACCACGTTGAGGAATACGTCCTGGTCACCGGTGAACAGTCCCCCGTGCTTATGCAGCACGGCAAGCAGCATAGCCAGGCGCTGGCCATCCAGACCGACCGCGACGCGGCGGGGATTGCTCATCTGCGACTCATCGAGCAGTGCCTGGACTTCGACCAGAATCGGTCGCGTACCTTCCCATACCACCATTACCAGGCTGCCCGCGGACTGCTCCTCATGGCGAGAGAGGAAGATCGCACTCGGGTTCTTCACTTCCTTGAGCCCGTGCTCGAGCATGGCGAAGACGCCCAACTCGTTGACCGCACCGAAACGATTCTTCTGCCCACGCAGGGTGCGAAAACGAGAATCCGCGCCGCCTTCGAGCAGAAGCGATGCGTCGATCATGTGTTCGAGCACCTTGGGGCCAGCGAGAGTGCCATCCTTGGTGACGTGACCGACCAGCAGCAGCACGGTGTTGGTACGCTTGGCGAAGCGGGTCAGCGCCGCGGCGGATTCGCGCACCTGAGCCACGCCGCCCGGAGCGGAAGTGACCTCCTCGAGGTGCATGGTCTGGATCGAATCGATGATCAGGATATCGGGGCGTTCGCGTTCGGCGGTAGCGATGACCGTCTCGACGCTGGTCTCGGCGAGCATCCTGAGCCCCTGAGTGGGCAGCTGCAGCCGATGAGCGCGCATCGCCACCTGGGAGAGCGACTCTTCGCCGGTGACGTACAGCACCCGTTTGGCCTGGGCCAGCTTGCAGGCGGTCTGCAGCAGCAAAGTGGACTTGCCGGCCCCCGGGTTGCCGCCGAGCAGCACGGCGGAGCCGGGCACCAAGCCACCACCGAGCACGCGATCGAACTCCTCGAAGGTGGAGGAGAAACGCGGCACCTCGGCGAGATCGACGCTGGCTAGGTCGATCACCTCGTTCGAAGCGGCGCCGGCATAGCCTTGCCGCGCGGGCTGCGCGCCCGGACGCGGGCTGGGCGCGAGCCGAAGCTCGCTAAGCGTGTTCCATTCCCGGCAGTTACTGCACTGTCCCTGCCACTTGCTGTATTCAGCGCCGCACTCGGTGCAGACGAAAGCGGTCTTGGCCTTGGCCATCGAAACCTCTCGAAACTATGCCTTATCGATGACCGAGCTCGAGGCCAGGACGATCACGTCCACCCGGGGAGCCTGAGCGAGCGTGGGCGCATCGGCCATCGATCATTGACGCTGGAGACGCAGGCTCTCGCCATTCTCGAAACGATGAAGCTGGGGGTCGATCAGCTCGAGCGTGCGGTCATCGATTTGCAGGAAGTAGTACATTTGGCCATCGCTGCGCTGATCGGGTGTCAGCTCGAGCACCGACGCTTGGGGATCGGTGGGAATCCCTGAAATGATGTCCCAAGTGCCCTGGTAGTGCTCGGCGGGCGGATTCTGCGGATGGCCTTGATAGGCCGCATCGAGCGTGAAGGTTCGCTCGGAGGGGGATGCCGAGTTCTCGTCGCCCGAGAGCTCGACGGTAGTGAGGATGCCACTGCAACTGCGACAAGGCAGCGTGCCACGATATACCTGCTCGTCGGCGGACGAACTCTGTGATGCGGCACCCGAGCCGGCTGGCGCCGAACTCTGCTGCCCCGCACATCCCGCCAGCAGCACGGAAGCTCCAGCACCTGCCAGCAACATCTTGATATTCATTGCGTTCTCCTCAATCCCTGGATCAGCTACGAAGGCGCCGAGGCTGGGACGCCATCGTGATTTTCTCGCCCACATTAGCATATCGACACCGTGCAAGGAGATGACCACGAAAGCACTGGATTCAAGCCAACGATCATCCTGCGCGCCCGCGCTTGCGCGGCCAGCGTGCAAGCGCGACCATGAGGCTTTCGCCCTGGCGCCCTTGAAGCAAGCGAGACCACATGAGTAAGTTCTGGAGTCCCGAGGTACACCAACTCACCCCCTATGTTCCGGGCGAGCAGCCGCGCCAGCGGTTGATCAAGCTGAATACCAACGAGAACCCCTATCCACCGGCGCCCGGCGTCGCAGATACGCTGCGCGACTTCGATGCCTCCGCACTCAGACTGTATCCGGACCCCGAATCCCGAGCATTGCGCACGGCAATAGCCGAGCACTATGCGGTCACGCCGGAGCAGGTGTTCGTCGGTAACGGTTCCGACGAAGTGCTGGCGCTGGCATTCATGGCTTTCTTCCGCCAGCCGCTGCCTCTCTACATGCCGGAAATCAGCTACAGCTTCTATCCAGTCTATTGCCAGCTCTATGGTGTCGAACGCAAGGCGCTGCCCCTCGATCACGAGTGGAAGGTCGACCTCGAGGCATTTCCCACCAACAACGGTGGCGTGATCTTCGCCAACCCCAACGCTCCCACCGGCCATGCACACCCGCGCGAGGCGATCGCAGGATTGCTCGAGCGCCAGCGTGACTCAGTGGTGCTGGTCGACGAAGCCTACGTCGACTTCGGTGCGCAGAGCGCGGTTCCTCTGATCGAGCGCTATCCGAACCTGCTGGTTTGCGGCACCTTCTCCAAGTCCCGCAGCCTCGCAGGCCTAAGGCTCGGCTTCGCGATCGGCTCCAAGGAATTGATCGAGGGCATTGGGCGAGTCAAGAACTCGTTCAACTCCTACCCTATCGACCGACTCGCCGAAGCGTGCGCGATCGCTTCCCTGGCCGACCAAGCGTACTTCGAACGCTCTACGGCGGCGGTGATCGCAACCCGAGAGTGGAGCAGGGAAGCGCTAACAGCGCGCGGCTTCGACGTGCTGCCCTCGAGCAGCAATTTCCTCTTTGCCAGGCCGACGCGCATCGATGGGCCGGCACTGTTCGAATCGCTGCGCGAACGGGGGCTGTTGGTGCGTCACTTCTCGAGCCCGGCGCTGGCACCTTTCCTCCGCATCACGATCGGCACCGATGAAGAGATGCGCACGCTGGTCGAGGCGATCGACGAGATCCAAGCATGAGCGATCCAGGGCTGGGGCTCGATGGATTCCACCATGTGGCGTTGATCACCTCGGACTATCCGCGCGCCAAGCACTTCTATGTCGACATCCTTGGCGCCAAGGTGATCGACGAGACTTTGCGCGTGGAGCGTGAAAGCTACAAGCTCGATCTGCTTCTGCCCGGTGGTGCGCAGCTCGAACTGTTCTCCTTTCCTACGCCGCCACCGCGGGTCAATCGCCCGGAAGCCTGTGGCCTGCGCCACTTGGCCTTTCGCTGTCGGGATGTGGACGTCGCCCGCCAGGTGCTCGAGACACGCGGCGTGACCTGCGAACCAGTGCGGGTGGATGAACTCACCGGACGGCGTTTCACCTTCTTCGCCGATCCTGACGGAACACCGCTGGAACTCTATGAAGCCGGCTGAGCTGCGGTAACCCTCGACTCGTTGCATCGGCCATGAGTCGCAAGCAATGGAGTCGATCGAAACGCTCGATGCGCGCCGCAATCTTATCCACAGCGCCTGCCGCGAACCGGCTGTGGGTAAACCATCCACCGGGCGTGCGCTCCGCTGCCGTTCTCTCTGCTCTCGCCGCCCCTTTTGGGGCACCCCTTTTGGGGCGCCCCTCGCCGGGCGGCCCCAAAAGGTGAAAACCCCCGCACCATCGGTGCGGGGGTTCTCGGGATGAATGCTTGACGATGACCTACTCTCACATGGGGAGACCCCACACTACCATCGGCGCTGAGCGGTTTCACTGCTGAGTTCGGCATGGGGTCAGGTGGGACCCGCTCGCTATGGTCGTCAAGCATATTCTGGCGCAAAGCCTGCCCATCAAGGCAAACTTCACTGATTCGTGGATCATGCTGGCCGAGATCGTCTCGTCGTATCCGTTGCTTCGTCTTTCGATGACCTGACCACTTGGGGTTATATGGTCAAGCCTCACGGACCATTAGTACACGTTAGCTCAAAGCGTTGACCGCTCTTCTACACCGTGCCTATCAACCTCGTCGTCTTCGAGGGTCCTTTAGGGGGCTCGAGGCCCCAGGGAAGTCTCATCTTGAAGGGGGCTTCCCGCTTAGATGCTTTCAGCGGTTATCCCGTCCGAACATAGCTACCCGGCAATGCCACTGGCGTGACAACCGGAACACCAGAGGTTCGTCCACTCCGGTCCTCTCGTACTAGGAGCAGCGCTTCTCAAACTTCCAACGCCCACGGCAGATAGGGACCGAACTGTCTCACGACGTTCTAAACCCAGCTCGCGTACCACTTTAAATGGCGAACAGCCATACCCTTGGGACCGACTTCAGCCCCAGGATGTGATGAGCCGACATCGAGGTGCCAAACACCGCCGTCGATGTGAACTCTTGGGCGGTATCAGCCTGTTATCCCCGGAGTACCTTTTATCCGTTGAGCGATGGCCCTTCCATACAGAACCACCGGATCACTAGAACCTACTTTCGTACCTGCTCGACCTGTCCGTCTCGCAGTCAAGCACCCTTATGCTCTTGCACTCAATGCACGATTTCCAACCGTGCTGAGGGTACCTTCGTGCTCCTCCGTTACTCTTTGGGAGGAGACCGCCCCAGTCAAACTACCCACCACACACTGTCCTTCCCCCGGATCACGGGGGCAAGTTAGAACGCCAATGATGCCAGGCTGGTATTTCAAGGTTGGCTCCCCCCGAACTGGCGTCCAGGGTTCATAGCCTCCCAGCTATCCTACACAAGCAACATCAGCGTCCAGTGTGAAGCTGTAGTAAAGGTTCACGGGGTCTTTCCGTCTAGCCGCGGGTACACTGCATCTTCACAGCGATTTCAATTTCACTGAGTCTCGGGTGGAGACAGTGTGGCCATCATTACGCCATTCGTGCAGGTCGGAACTTACCCGACAAGGAATTTCGCTACCTTAGGACCGTTATAGTTACGGCCGCCGTTTACCGGGGCTTCGATCAGGAGCTTCGCCTAAGCTAACACCATCAATTAACCTTCCGGCACCGGGCAGGCGTCACACCCTATACGTCCGCTTACGCGTTAGCAGAGTGCTGTGTTTTTAATAAACAGTTGCAGCCACCTGGACTCTTCGACCGGTTCGCGCTCCGAGAGCTAGTCTCTTCACCCTACGCCGGCGCACCTTCTCCCGAAGTTACGGTGCCATTTTGCCTAGTTCCTTCACCCGAGTTCTCTCAAGCGCCTTGGTATTCTCTACCTGACCACCTGTGTCGGTTTGGGGTACGGTCACACGTTACCTGAAGCTTAGAGGCTTTTCCTGGAAGCGTGGCATCAACGGCTTCCCAGTTCCGAAAAACTGGTTCGTCTCGTATCTCGGCTTTGAACCTCCGGATTTGCCAGGAGATTCGGCCTACCTACTTTTACCCGGACAACCAACGCCGGGCCCGCCTAGCCTTCTCCGTCCCCCCATCGCAGTAACGTCTGGTACGGGAATATTGACCCGTTTCCCATCGACTACGCCTTTCGGCCTCGCCTTAGGGGCCGACTCACTCTGCTCCGATTGACGTCGAACAGAAACCCTTGGTCTTCCGGCGGGGGTGGTTTTCACACCCCTTGTCGTTACTCATGTCAGCATTCGCACTTGTGATACCTCCAGCAGACCTTACGATCCACCTTCGCAGGCGTACACAACGCTCCTCTACCGCATGCCTGCATCCTTAAGCCTACTCCCTTCACGCGCAACGCCACCCACTCGACGTTCGTGGATGGCTTTCACTCGCTGCGCTCGTGCAAGCGAATAGTCTTAAGTGATGCAGGCACACCCGTAGCTTCGGCACCTGGTTTGAGCCCCGTTACATCTTCCGCGCAGGCCGACTCGACTAGTGAGCTATTACGCTTTCTTTAAAGGATGGCTGCTTCTAAGCCAACCTCCTAGCTGTCTAAGCCTTCCCACATCGTTTCCCACTTAACCAGAATTTTGGGGCCTTAGCTGACGGTCTGGGTTGTTTCCCTTTTCACGACGGACGTTAGCACCCGCCGTGTGTCTCCCACGCTGCACTCATCGGTATTCGGAGTTTGCCTCGGGTTGGTAACCCGGGATGGGCCCCTAGCCGAAACAGTGCTCTACCCCCGATGGTGATACGTGAGGCGCTACCTAAATAGCTTTCGAGGAGAACCAGCTATCTCCGAGCTTGATTAGCCTTTCACTCCGATCCACAGGTCATCCGAATCTTTTTCAACAGATCCCGGTTCGGTCCTCCAGTTGATGTTACTCAACCTTCAACCTGCCCATGGATAGATCGCCCGGTTTCGGGTCTATTCCCAGCAACTATGTCGCCCATTTAAGACTCGGTTTCCCTACGCCTCCCCTATACGGTTAAGCTCGCTACTGAGAATAAGTCGCTGACCCATTATACAAAAGGTACGCAGTCACAGGACTTGCCTGCTCCCACTGCTTGTACGCACACGGTTTCAGGATCTATTTCACTCCCCTCGCCGGGGTTCTTTTCGCCTTTCCCTCACGGTACTGGTTCACTATCGGTCAGCCAGGAGTATTTAGCCTTGGAGGATGGTCCCCCCATGTTCAGACAGGGTTTCACGTGCCCCGTCCTACTCGTTTTCACACCCTATGCCCTTTCATGTACGGGGCTATCACCCGCTACGGCCCGACTTTCCAGACGGTTCCACTAGAACATAAGCTGCTTAAGGGCTTCTCCCCGGTCGCTCGCCGCTACTGGGGGAATCTCAATTGATGTCTTTTCCTCGGGGTACTTAGATGTTTCAGTTCTCCCGGTTCGCCTCCGTACGTTATGTATTGGCGTACGGATACCGACCTTCTGGCCGGTGGGTTTCCCCATTCAGAAATCGCTGGATCAAAGGTCATTTGCCACCTCCCCAACGCTTATCGCAGGCTATCACGTCTTTCATCGCCTCTGGCTGCCAAGGCATCCACCGTGTGCGCTTAATCGCTTGACCATATAACCCGAAGGGGTCTGGTCACCGATCAACGAAAACAATTTCGCCGGATACGCTTGAGACGTATCTCTCTGCCCGCCTTGCGGCCGGCAGGCCAGCGTTCACGACACGAGGTCTCCACCCCGGTGTTCGCGCTGGACTTGGTCAGCATGATCCACATTGTTAAAGAGCGTACTGTCGCGAAGACAGTCGGAAACCCACGTCTTCCTCTTGATCCGGAGGACATTGGTTTGCGACTGGCATCGGTATTTTCTTCGTTGGCCTGGACAGCGACCTCGATTCAAACGAATCGATGGTGGAGCCTAGCGGGATCGAACCGCTGACCTCCTGCGTGCAAAGCAGGCGCTCTCCCAGCTGAGCTAAGGCCCCGTTGTCGTCACCGCTCTCACAGATCCAACCAGGAGAATGGTGGGTCTGGGCAGATTCGAACTGCCGACCTCACCCTTATCAGGGGTGCGCTCTAACCAACTGAGCTACAGACCCAGCTTCGGGCACTCAGAGCTTACCTTCGGCATACTTCGAACTGCCGACCTCACCCTGCTTTCCACAAGGTCAGGGGATGCGCTCCAACCAACCGAGCTACAGACCCAAGCCGGGGCCGTAGACCCTTAGTACTTCGCTCTTGCTTTCGATCAGGCAATTTGGTGTGGGTACTCGGCTCAACCACGGCGCTGTCGTTTAAGGAGGTGATCCAGCCGCAGGTTCCCCTACGGCTACCTTGTTACGACTTCACCCCAGTCATGAACCACACCGTGGTGACCGTTCTCCCGAAGGTTAAACTAGCCACTTCTGGTGCAATCCACTCCCATGGTGTGACGGGCGGTGTGTACAAGGCCCGGGAACGTATTCACCGCGACATTCTGATTCGCGATTACTAGCGATTCCGACTTCATGGAGTCGAGTTGCAGACTCCAATCCGGACTGAGGCGAGCTTTCTGGGATTGGCTTCACGTCGCCGCTTCGCAACCCTCTGTACTCGCCATTGTAGCACGTGTGTAGCCCTACCCGTAAGGGCCATGATGACTTGACGTCGTCCCCACCTTCCTCCGGTTTGTCACCGGCAGTCTCCTTAGAGTTCCCGACCGAATCGCTGGCAAATAAGGATAGGGGTTGCGC
The DNA here is from genome assembly GCF_001648175.1 of Halotalea alkalilenta. Taxonomy (NCBI): domain Bacteria; kingdom Pseudomonadati; phylum Pseudomonadota; class Gammaproteobacteria; order Oceanospirillales; family Halomonadaceae; genus Halotalea; species Halotalea alkalilenta. Next base: position 98,355 of record NZ_CP015243.1, read on the forward strand.
TCGTTACGGGACTTAACCCAACATTTCACAACACGAGCTGACGACAGCCATGCAGCACCTGTCTCAGAGTTCCCGAAGGCACCCATCCATCTCTGGATAGTCCTCTGGATGTCAAGGGTAGGTAAGGTTCTTCGCGTTGCATCGAATTAAACCACATGCTCCACCGCTTGTGCGGGCCCCCGTCAATTCATTTGAGTTTTAGCCTTGCGGCCGTACTCCCCAGGCGGTCAACTTAGTGCGTTAGCTGCGCCACTAAATCCTCAAGGGATCCAACGGCTAGTTGACATCGTTTACGGCGTGGACTACCAGGGTATCTAATCCTGTTTGCTACCCACGCTTTCGCGCCTCAGCGTCAGTGTCAGTCCAGAAGGCCGCCTTCGCCACTGGTATTCCTCCCGATCTCTACGCATTTCACCGCTACACCGGGAATTCTACCTTCCTCTCCTGCACTCAAGTCCGCCAGTTCCAAATGCTGTTCCCAGGTTGAGCCCGGGGCTTTCACATCTGGCTTAACAGACCGCCTACGCGCCCTTTACGCCCAGTAATTCCGATTAACGCTCGCACCCTCCGTATTACCGCGGCTGCTGGCACGGAGTTAGCCGGTGCTTCTTCTGCGAGTAACGTCCCCCCTCCAGGGTATTAACCCAAAGGCGTTCCTCCTCGCTGAAAGTGCTTTACAACCCGAAGGCCTTCTTCACACACGCGGCATGGCTGGATCAGGGTTGCCCCCATTGTCCAATATTCCCCACTGCTGCCTCCCGTAGGAGTCTGGGCCGTGTCTCAGTCCCAGTGTGGCTGATCATCCTCTCAGACCAGCTACGGATCGTTGCCTTGGTAGGCCTTTACCCTACCAACTAGCTAATCCGACATGGGCTCATCCGATAGCGGAAGGTCCGAAGATCCCCTCCTTTCTCCCGTAGGACGTATGCGGTATTAGCGTGCGTTTCCACACGTTATCCCCCTCTACCGGGCAGATTCCCATGCATTACTCACCCGTCCGCCGCTCGCCACCAGGGAGCAAGCTCCCTGTGCTGCCGCTCGACTTGCATGTGTTAGGCCTGCCGCCAGCGTTCAATCTGAGCCATGATCAAACTCTTCAGTTTAAATCTTGCTGCCCCCCACCTTCGAAAAGACGGACGGCTTAGCCTGGCTCGACAGAGCTGTTACATCGACAAACGATGGATCGCTTGCCTTTGTGGTCGCTGCCTCGATGCCTGACTGGATACATCAGTGACGTTGCCGTCTCATCGAGCCGAGCGCCCACACAAATTGCCTGATCGACTTGTTAAAGAGCGTCTCGTCGCGGGCTGAACCTTGCTTCGAAGAAGCGTGCCCTGCGTCGAGTGGATGAGCATTCTACTCAGAAACGCTTTGGTGTCAACCACTTCCTTGAGGAAGTGTCGTTCGGAACCAGCCAACCACCCGTTCCCGAACCAACCTGAAACACCAAAACAATCAATGACTTGCTCTTCCCGCTGCGGGTTAACCCCGGTCAGCGAGGGCGTACTTTATAGACCCCCTCGCCACTTGGCAAGCCCTTTCCGCAGGTTTTTGACCCAAAGGTCAAAAACTCCGGAAAAAAGCCACCGGGTGGAAGTTACGAACCGAGCTCATCCATCATCGCCATCGGTACTGCCAAAGCCCCTGCAGCAGATCGACGAGGGTGAACAACCCATTCCACGGCGGCAACCAGGGCAGCAGGCAGACGATCACGACACCCATCGCCATGGCGCTGAACGGAGATTGATAGTCGAAGAGCTTGAGCGCGGTGCCGAAGGAGCGCTTCATCCTCTGGCCGACCATGTCCACGCTATAGCACTCATCGAGCAAAAGGTGGATCACAACGCCCAGGCAAAGTGCCGCGCCCTGCAGCCATGCCTGCTCAGCCGTACTACCGAAGAAGTGATAGCCAAGCGCGCTGATCGAAAAACCGCTGGCCAACGCGGCAAGCAGCGAATGCCAGACTCCCCGGTGCACCGTGAGACGACGAAACAAGCCGCTGGCGATATAGCGCACCCCGGTGTAGACGCCGATCCCAGTGCTGGCCAGTGAAGCAAGCGTCATGTGCGGTGTCAGTGCGATCACCGCAGCGACCATCGCGATCACCGCGAGCATCGTGAAGATCAACCCCACTGCGTGAGAGCGATCAGCATCGATATCGGGGAGTATTCCCCCCAGGGCCACCAAGCCGGTCAGCGCCAGCGCCTCGCTGAGCGTCCAGGCCCCCAAGTACCAGCCCGCGGTAGAAAGCCCCGCGCCGGTCATCGCCGCTGCGGATAAATGCGTCTTGAAGTCGGCCATGCGCCTTCATCTGTAGGAAATACCAGTGAACGAAAAAACACTGTTCAAAGAAACAGATTATGACGCACCATTGTTTGTAACAACAATCAATTACGCAGACATTCACTTCGACTGCGAAAACTACTCGGCGGCGTTCAGATACTCATCCTTGAGCTTTACGTAGTTATTCGCCGAATAGACGAAAAACGCGTACTCATCCGGCCTCAACTCCCGCAGCTTGCGCGCTGGATTGCCGGCATAGACGTGGCCGCGCTCGAGCCGTTTTCCCGGAGTCACCACCGCACCAGCAGCGATCAGCACTTCGTCCTCGACCACCACACCGTCGAGCACGACCGCCCCCATGCCGACCAGCACCCGGTCCCCGATCGTGCAGCCATGCAGCACCGCACGGTGGCCGATGGTCACCTCTCGACCGATGGACAGAGGGTAGCCCTCAGGGTTGTAGCCGCTGGCGTGGGTGATGTGCAGCACCACGCCGTCCTGCACGCTGGTTCGCGCACCGATACGAATGCGATGCATGTCGCCCCGGATCACCGCCTGTGGCCAAACGGAAACATCGTCGCCGAGCTCCACGTCGCCGAGCACCACGCTGGTTGGATCGATCATGACTCGCGCACCAAGCACCGGCGCGCGGCCGCGAAAACCGCGTACGTTCATCTTCGCTTCCTCGTTCTCGGTCGAATGCATTCATATCCTGATCAAGGAGGCTACCAGAACCAACGCCACCGGCGGGATCGCCAGCTACCGCGCCATGCCTCGCCAAAGCACGAACCCGACCTCGCGAACACCCGGCGCGCGCAGGGCGTGGCACTCATCGAGCACCATGACCGCAAACCAGACGATCAACAAGCCGCCGAAGGCAGGAAGAATATCCGGCGGGATGGTGGTGAGCAGGTCGAAGGAGGTCATCCCGGCGATCGGACGGACATCGGCCAAGGTGGAAGTCGAGCGCCGAGGAATCCAGCGTGACCAGCCAGTGCATCGCGCCATCCAGAAATCGGGCGAGGACATGACATAGCCCACTAACACGAGAAACCGCAGGTAAAGCAACTCGTATCTTGCGAAAAAAATAAACCTGGGTTAAATTTTAATACCTTGTTTGATAGGCCGTTGCCCGCAACAACGCGGGCCTTTTTCATCTGGAACCGAGCATCTCAAACCCGACCGGCGGAGAAGATCCATGCAAGAACTCTACTGGATCAACGACCTCGGAGAGGTCTGTCTGATCAAGCTTCCCCCCAAAGTCAGCTACGAATACGACTCCCCCATCGGTATGGCGCGCCTTACCCGCCATGACGCATATCCCCCTCTGACACTACTGCTGCCGCTGCCTCATGACCGCCGCGCCGTGCTCAGGCTCGAGCGCTGGATGCGCCAAGGTCTGCAGAGCCACACGCTCTGACCACTGACTAATCGGTAGGGCGCGATGACACTTACCCACGAAATGCGGCGCGCCCCTGAGAGATGCTAGGTAAAGAGCCGATGCTTCTCGCCACTCGCACAGCCCCAGCATGCCCCGCGAATAGAGCCTCGTCTTCCCCCGCCACCACCCGTCAGCGAGACCCGGCTCATATCGCGGCATAGGCTTGGCCAAGTTCGTTCAACTCTCCATTGGCATCGAACAACGTCGACGTAGCCAGTGGGCCATTCTCCCCTCCAATCCCCCATGGATACCAGGAATAGCCGCGCACCCACGGGGTGTTTTCCATGAACGCGCAGACTTCCTGCATGAATATCAGGGTCTCTTCGCGGTTATAGCGATTAGGCCTGGTGCCGTCCCATGCTTCCCAATCCCCTACCGCGAACTCATTGACCCACAGCGGGCGATCGTAGAGCTGGTGGACGAACTCGAGCAGATCGATGAACGCCTCCGACGAGGGAGATCCGTAATGGTGAAACCCCACCGAATCGACCCGTAAGCCACGAGACTGCGCTCCGGCCATGAACTCCTGCATCCAGGCACCGTGAGGCTGAGCGCAGGAGGGCCCGACCAGCTCGACGGGATCGACCTGCTCAAGGCTCGGCCAAGCATCCAGCGCCTGCTCGACCGGTACATTGGACTGATCCTGCCGGTCGGGCTCATTGAAACCAAACAGCAACTGTGGCCGGGGAGAGGCTATCGTGCCCAGCCAGTGGGGCGTGTCCGCTGGATTCCACCCCCAGACCATCGGCACGAAGCGCATCGTCGCATCGTTCGCCGGCATACCCTCTTCAGAAGGCGTCAATCCCCAGTTGTAGTACCACGCAGTATGCATTCCCGAAGCGGAGGGCGCGGCGCCCGCCAGCCCTTTCTTGGTACTGGTCGAGGTCTGCGCCATGGCCCAGTTGGCGCGAGCCGCGATCAGCGCGCTCGAGCAACCGGCGAGAAAAGTTCTTCTGGACAGGGTCATCGATGATTCACCTCGTGCGATGGGCAAAGGGTAGGCTCGGACGCCAATCACGACGCGATCGACTAATGCCCTTTCAGCGGAACATACTTCGGCCGAGACATCGTCCAGCATCATCGTCATTTCATCTCTCGATACGCCGAATCCTCCCTTCCACCGCAAAAGCGCAATTGAAACTCCCCCAGGTGGGCCCAACATGCAGTATGAACAGCCGTACACGCCGAGGACCCTTCATGCATAGCAACCCGTTGCTCCAGCCCCACGAGCTTCCGCCCTTTGCCGATATCGAGCCGCGCCACGTCGAGCCCGCGATCGATACACTGATCGAGCGCAACCGGGCCACCGTCGACCGGCTCGTGGCAGCGGGTGATTTCAGCTGGAAAGGACTGGCCAAGCCACTGGAAGATGCCGGGGAGGAACTGTCCCAAGCCTGGTCTCCGGTCTCCCACCTCAATTCGGTGAAGAATTCGAGCGAACTGCGAGAGGCCTACCAGGCCTGCCTTGCCAAGCTTTCCGCCTACGGCACTTGGTTCGGCCAGCACGAAGGGCTGTTCGCCGCTTTCGAATCGCTGCGCCAGAGCGCGGAATACGAAGACCTCGACGAAGCGCAGAGAAAGTCGATCGACAACACCCTGCGTGATTTCCGACTCGCAGGGGTCGACCTGCCAGCGGACAAGAAAGCCCGCTATGGCGAGATCCAGGCACGCCTTTCCGAGCTTTCCAATACCTTCTCCAACAACGTCCTCGATGCCACCCAGTCGTGGCATCTGGATATCGATGACGATACCCGCCTCGCAGGCCTCCCCGAGAGCGCGCGGGACACGCTGCGAGCCAACGCCGAAGCGAAGGGCGTCGAAGGCTATCGGGTCACTTTGGATTTCCCGAGTTTCTTCCCGGTGGTCACCTACGCCGATGATCGTGAACTGCGTCGCGAGGTCTACACCGCCTTCGTCACCCGCGCCTCCGACCAAGGGCCGGATGCCAGCAAGTTCGACAACTCCGAGGTGATGGCGGAAATCCTCTCGCTGCGCCACGAGCTCGCTCAACTACTCGGGTTCGCTACCTACGCCGACCTGTCACTGGCGACCAAAATGGCCGAGTCTCCGCGCCAGGTGCTCGACTTCCTCGAAGACCTCGCCACCCGTGGCAAGCCCCAGGCCGAGCGGGAATACGCCGAACTCCAGCAGTTCGCCCGCGAGGCTCTCGGCATCGAGCACCTCGAGCCTTGGGATTCGAGCTATGCCGCCGAGAAGCTCCGCGAGGCGCGCTATTCGATCTCGCAGGAACAGCTGCGCCCCTATTTCCCGGCGCCGAAAGCGATCGATGGTCTGTTCAAGGTGGTCAAGCGGCTCTACGGCCTGGAGATGGTCGAACGCCAGGACGCGCCGAAGTGGCACGATGACGTGCGCTTCTTCGAGATCTTCGATGATGGTGCGCCGATCGCTGGTTTCTATCTCGATCTCTACGCGCGTGAAGGCAAGCGCGGCGGTGCCTGGATGGATGTCTGCCGCACCCGCCTGCGGCGCAACGGCGGCGAGCTGCAGCGTCCGGTCGCCTATCTGGTGTGCAACTTCACCCGCCCGGTGGGCGGTAAGCCCGCGCTGCTCACCCACGATGAAGTGCTGACCCTGTTCCACGAGTTCGGCCATGGCTTGCACCACATGCTAACCCGCCAGGAGGTCGCCGACGTTTCCGGGATCAGCGGCGTGGCATGGGATGCGGTCGAACTGCCCAGCCAGTTCATGGAGAACTTCTGCTGGGAGCGTGAAGGGCTGGATCTGATCGCCTCCCACGTGGAGAGCGGCGAGCCGCTGCCCGAGGAACTCTACGAGAAGCTCGTCGCGGCGAAGAACTTCCAGTCTGCGATGCAGATGATGCGCCAGCTCGAGTTCTCGCTGTTCGACTTCCGCCTGCACTATGAACTCAAAGCGCCGACCAGCGCCGATGTCCAGCGCATGCTCGACGATGTACGCGCCAAGGTCGCAGTGGTGCCGCAGACCGAGTTCAACCGCTTCCAGCACAGCTTCAGCCACATCTTCGCCGGTGGCTATGCGGCTGGATACTACAGCTACAAGTGGGCAGAAGTGCTCTCGGCCGACGCCTTCTCGGCGTTCGAGGAAGCCGGCGTGTTCGATCAGGCCACGGGGCAACGCTTCCGCCTCGAAATCCTCGAACAAGGTGGCGCTCGCGACGCCGCAGAGATGTTCAAAGCATTCCGCGGCCGCGAGCCGAGCATCGAGCCGCTGCTACGCCATTCGGGGATCAGTTCCGCCGCCTGAATGCGCGCGGCAACGCTCATCGCCGCTCCCCGTCCCCTGGCCGACGGGCGGCGGCGCCTTCATTCATCTCGCCCTGGAGGGCGCATCGATATGCCCGCCATCAAGCGCTTCATCGCTGGGGCCGTATGCCCCCGCTGTGCGGCAATGGACACCCTGCGCAGCTGGGACCACAGCGGAATACGCTACCGCGAGTGCGTCGACTGCGATTTTCTCGAACAGCTCGCCATCGAACCGACGCCTACCACCGAAGAGCTCGCCACCCGGGTCAATCGGCCTCGTGAGAACGAGCGCGACAATGAGATCCAGACGGTACGCATTCTCGACCCAGGCACGCTGCGCCGCTGAACCTTCCCACCCGGCGGGATCGGACCGCGCCAGCCTTCGGCGCGGCACTTGCCACATTCAGCCAGGGCTGTGAGCGGGGATCACTCCGCAGGCAAAACGACCGCCGCCGCCACCCAAGGTCGGATGGTCGCTGTAGTTATCGCCCCCTGCATGCACCATCAGCGCACGCCCATAGAGATCGGACTCCTCCAATCGCGGCGCCAGGGTCGGAACCTGCGCGGTGCCATCCTCGGCCACGGCCAGAGCGGGCAGGTCGCCCAGATGGCTATCGTCCACATAAGGCCCCTGGTGGGTGCCATGCTCATCCGGATCATAGTGACCACCCGCCGCGCCTGCGGCGATGACTTCGCCCGCGTCGTTCTCGCCCGGCTCACAGCTCGGCGTGGTATGCAGGTGCAGCCCATGGATGGAGCTGTCGAGCCCAGAGAGGTCGGGAGTGACCAATAGGCCGTACTGGGTGTTTTCGAACGTCACGGTACCGATCGAGTCGCCGATACCATCGGCGCTGACCCGATGGACGTCTACTTCGACCGCGGCCATGGCCCAGGGGGCCGAGGTCAATGCAGCGGCACACAGCAAGGAAGGTAGATACTTCATTTGCGTCTCCTAGTGTCTTGGCGGGCGCGCGGCGCTGCCGCGCGTGTCCTGAAGCCTAGCCAAGATCAGCGAGGAGACACGAACTCTCGCATCGAAGCGGGTTGAGAGCGCTCAACGGCCGAGGGAGTCGAGGATCCGCAGGCTCGGGGAGGCTTGGTTGAGGGTATAGAAGTGCAGCCCTGGCGCGCCGCCCTCGATCAGGCGCTCGCAGAGCCGGCTCACCATCTCATGGCCGAAGGCACGCATGCTCTCCTGATCGTCGCCATAGGCTTCGAGCTGCTTGCGGATCCAGCGCGGAATGCCGGCACCGCAGACATCGGAGAAACGTACCAGGCTATCGAACTGGGTGACCGGCATGATCCCGGGAATGATCGGCGCTTCGACGCCGAGGGCACGCACCCGTTCGACGAAATGGAAGTAGGCCTCGGCATCGAAGAAATACTGCGTGATCGCGCGACTGGCCCCCGCCTTCATCTTGGCGGCGAAGAAGCGCAGATCGGACTCGAAGTCGCGGGCCTGCGGATGCATCTCTGGGTAGGCTGCCGCGAGCAGCTCGAAATGATCGCCGTGCTCGGCGCGAATGAGCTCGATCAGCTCGCTCGCATAGCGCAGCTCTCCACCGCCGCCTTGGCCAGAGGGAATGTCACCGCGCAGCGCAACGATGCGGCGAATGCCCAGCTCCCGATAGCGTGCCAGCAGTTCGCGCAGTTCCTGCTTGTCGCTGGAAATGCAGGACAGGTGGGGAACGGCATCGACCCCACCATCGCGCAGCTCGAGCACCGTTTCGAGCGTGCGATCGCGAGTCGAGCCCCCTGCGCCGAAGGTCACCGAGCAGAACTCGGGGTTCTTGGTCATCAAGGCGTCCCGGGTGGCAGTCAGCTTCTCACGGCCGGCGTCGGTACGGGGAGGAAAGAACTCGAAACTGACTTCGAAGGTTCGGGACATGCTGGCCTACCTGGAAAATCGAGCGACACGATCGGCATCGCCGATCGACGGAATCCGACCATTTTGCCCAGCCGAGCGAGGTGAAACCAATGAAAGTTAGTCGCCATCCACTTCGAAATCACTCATGCGGCATCGGGCCGTCGCAACTCATGGACTCAACATCACGTTGCTGACCGCCCCTTCGCCGACCTTCACTTCACGCTGTACCGGTTGGCGATGACGCCGCTGCTGGCCATTTTCCTCGGTCGCCCATTCGAGTCGGCTGATCAGGTAGTAGCTGCCAGCGGCCAGGTGCTCGAAGCGGAAATTACCGTGATCGTCGGCCAGCGTGCGGCGGGTGTATTCCTGTGCACGAGGGTCAGCGGGCGCGATTGGCCGGCCCGCCCGTAGCGCTTCGTAAGCTTCACGCGAATAGCTGGTCACCGGCGCTGCGAGTACGTCGACACCGGCACCCGGCACCACGCGTCCCTGGCCGAGATCGACCGAGACCTGGCCTGCGATGGTCGAACTACCCGAGCGCGCGAGCTTGGCGTACTCCGCCTCGGGAAAGGGTGCGCGTTGCGTGCTGGGCGCTTCGCTCGGCAGCAACCCCTGGCAGCCGGCAAGCAGTGAAAAGCTAGCGCAAAGAAGCGCCAGGGAGAGCGATCGTTGCATCGTGACCTCGAGACCAAGACCCTGAAACCCAGGCTATCAAACGGCGGGGAACATTCTGCCATGCCTCGGCGGCGGCGTCGGTTTCGTTAGCGTCAGCGCTTACAACCGATGTGTAAAAGCCGCGCCACGGAGGCCGCAGACAAAGAAAAAGACCGCCCAGGGAGCGGTCTTGGTGCCAGGGAAGGCTCGCTCTGTGGCGAACGCTTCGTTTTCTTACGCCTCATCAAGCGAAGAAATCCATAAGCGCCATCCTAGCAGAGCCCGCCGCGACAGCCAATTGGCTACGGACACGAAAAAAGCCGCTCCGGAGACCGGAGCGGTATAAAGACCGTGACTAGCTTGATGAGGAGATGCCAACAGTGAACCTGACATTCACCGGTAGCGTGTGGTGCTTGGCGAACACCACGGAACCGAGAATACATGGGCGAAAAGGATCGAGTCAATAGTAATGATAAAAATTATCATTAACGCCCGACTACACGACTCATACGGATCGAAACGAAAAAAACCGCTCCCAAAGGGAGCGGTAGAAGGACCGTGACTAGCTTGATGAGGAGATGTCAACGATGAACCTGACATTCACCGGTGACGTGTGGTGCTTGGCGAACACCACGATGACGAGATTAGCGGCGTTGCCGGGAAGCGTCAAGGGTAATGATAAATATTTTCATTACCTAAGAAGAAACCAGATTATTCGCGAACCATTGCCTTGTCGTCGTCCCGCCTGACGCCGCTCGATCGACACCGCACAGCACGACGAGGCCGAATAACGAGAAGGTATCACTGTCCTCGCGGGGCTCAACGATCGGCACTGCACTCGAGCACCAGCAGCGGATCCAGGCGTACGTCGAACCAGTTCATTCCCCAATGAAGATGCGGCCCGGTGGCGCGGCCGGTGGCACCCACCGCCCCGATCACCTCGCCCTGCTCGACCCGCTGTCCGATCTCGACGTCGATCCTGGATAGATGGAGGAAGTTGGAGCTGATCCCATAACCGTGATCGAGCAGCAGCGTCCCACCGGTGAGATAGAGATCGGGATTGGCGAAGGTGACCACCCCGCTCGCTGGCGCGACGACCGGCGTGCCGTTGGCGGCGGCGATATCCATCCCGGAGTGTGGCGCGCCCGGCGTACCGTTGTAGACCCGCATGTTGCCGAAGCGGCCACTGATCCGCCCCTTCACCGGCCAGACGAAAGGCTCGACGAAATCGGTGCGTGGATCATCACGTCCGCGTGACGCGCTCACTTCAGCCTGCTCGCGGCGAATTCGTTCAGCGATCTCGGGCGGCGGCGAAACGGTCCTCGGCGGTACACCGCTGATTCGCTCGACATCCCAGGCGCGCGGTTCGACCCTGATCGCGACCTCCTGGGGCGCGGCATCCGGCGGTGTAACCTTCACCGTCACCTCCGCTTGCGCATCGCGCGGAACACCCAGCACCACCGTGCCGTAGCCGGTGACCCGCAGCTCGCGCCCGGCATACTCCACCTTGCTGCCCGGCGGTACCCGCCCAATCACCATCGCCGACTGCTGCACCGCCTGTGGAAAGGTAATGGCTACCTCGGCGCGGGCGGGCGGCACGGAGATCGCGAGCACGCAGGCTAAGAGCATCAAGTAGAGAGGAATCAACGCAATACGCAGGTTCAGGGGCATCGGTGGCGCTCGGTTGGAGATGAATCCTGCTCAGCCTAGCGCAACTGGCGGGTACGGCTCCATGCCTGGCTCAGCGGCAAGGTAAAGAGGCCACCTCGGCGAGGGGTAAATCGGCTAGGCTGTCGAACGTTTCTTAGCCAAGCGACGATGGAGCCGAGATGAACGACCTGCTACTCAAGAGCGTGCGCCCCTGGGGCGATGAGAGCGTGGACCTGCTGATCCGCGACGGGCGAATCGCCGCCATGGCGCCCCATCTCACGGCCGAAGGTGTGGAAGTGATCGATGGCAAAGGCCACATCGCTTTGCCAGGGCTGGTCGACGCCCATACCCACCTCGACAAGTCGCTGCTCGGCTGGCCTTGGTATCGCAATGAGGTCGGGGCGCAGTTGCTCGACAAGATCGACAACGAACGCCAGGTGCGACAGGCACTCGGCCTCGACGCGCAGGTCCAGTCGATGCGCCATGCACTTCGCTCGCTGGCCTTCGGCACCACGCTGATCCGCTCCCACGTCGATATCGACACCGAGCAGGGACTCAAGGCGCTCGAAGGCGTGATCGAGACTCGCCGACGGCTTTGCGAAGTGCTCGACATCGAGCTCGTCGCCTTCCCCCAGTCGGGAGTGATGCGTCGCCCCGGCACCATCGAGCTGCTCGATCGCGCCCTGGCGCTTGGCGCCGACCTGCTCGGCGGCCTCGACCCCTGCGCGATCGACCGCGACCCCAAGGGCCAGCTCGACGTGCTCTTCGAGCTGGCCGAGAAGCACGGCAAAGGGATCGACCTGCACCTTCACGAAACCGGCGAGCTGGGCGCCTTTTCGATGGCGCTGATCTTCGAGCGCATCCGAGCCCACGGCATGCAAGGCCAAGTGTCGATCAGCCACGCCTTCTGCCTCGGCGCCCCTGACTGGCAGCGCACCCAGGCACTGATCGACGAATGCGCCGAGCTCGGGGTGACGATACTCACCACCGCACCGGCCTCCCGGGAGGTGCCGGCGATACAACGCTTGATCGCGGCAGGCGTGCCAATCGGCGTCGGCAACGATGGTGTCCGCGATACCTGGGGGCCCTACGGTAATGCGGACATGCTCGAGCGCGCCAAGCTACTCGGCCTGCGCAACAACCTGCGCCGCGACGACGAGATTGAGCTGGCGCTTGGGCTTTGCAGCTACCGGGGCGCGAGGGCGATCGGACACGAGTCCCGGCGCCTGAAGGTAGGCGAGCGAGCCGACCTGTTCCTGGCCACGGGGGAGACCGTCGCCGAGACGGTAGTCACCCATGCCCCACGCGCACTGGTGATCAGCCATGGGCGCGTAGTGGCTCGCAATGGTGAAGCCTTGCTGCCGACACCCTGATTTAGACGACGAGGGCCTTGAGCGCTCAGTCGCTCAAGGCGGGGCCCTGAACCAGCTCCTCGATCTTCGCCGGCGCGACGAAGCCAGGGGAGCGTGCGACCTCCTCACCCTGCTTGAACAGCAAGAGCGTCGGGGTCTGGCGCAGACGGTGCGAGAAGAAGAACGACTCGCCCACCACCTCGAGCTTGACCTTGGCCAGGGTCACGCCTTCAGCCGCAGGGCTGGCGGCGAACTTGCCGATCGACAGGTCGAGCATCTTGCAGCCTGGGCAGTCATCCTTGTAGAAATCCACCAGCAAGAGCGGATGCGCTGCGAGGGCGTCGGCGAAAGCGTCAGGCGAGGTGATGTCGATGGTGTTCATGGCTTTCTGCTGTCCTTGATGTGATGACGCCTCGCGTCCACTCGTTGATCGCTGCACGGTCCTTGTCGCCGTGCGGCATCTGTTCGATTTCCAAGCGCGGATAGGCCGATGCGAAGAACTTCGCCATTCGCTTCACCGCGCCGCAGTAGAACTCTTCACCCCACTGGGTCTCACCGGTACCGAACACTGCGACATGCGAAGGCTTGCCGACCCGCTCGAAGAGCTCGGCGATGAATTCCTTCATCTCCGGCGGCGTGCGTCCCGAGTTGGCAGTCCATGAACCCAGCAGGTAGAGATCGAACCGCTCGGCCGGAAAAGGCTCGGGAAGGACATCGGCGAGCGACTCGATGGTCACGTACACCTGCGTCACCCGATGGCCGAGGCGCTCGGCCTCGGCCTTGATCAGCTCGGCCACTTCGCGGGTGTTGCCACTCAACGAATCGAACCCAAGCAGGATCTCCATGGTGACGCTCCTGGGCGAAGCCCGCATACAGCGCGGACGGGGAAATCAAAGGTCGTCGAAACCGTTGTCCAGGTTGGTCTTCTTGTAGCTTGCGTTACGCATCTCGAAGAAGTCCGTCTTGGTCTCGGTGAAGTTGTCTGCGTAAGCCTTGATCCAAGGCATCACGTTGTCGCTGCTCTGCGAGTAGAGCTTGTCGATGCCGAGCATCCCCGCCATCTTGTTGGCGCGATACTTGACGTAGCCGACCATCTCATCGAGGTCGATGCCGTCGATGCCATCGAGCACCTCGGAGGACCACACGGTCTCCAGGTCGATCGCGTGGGCGAACGCCTTGTGGGTGTATTCGGTCAGCCGGTCGCCCTGGAGCTCAGGATTCTCGCCGACGATCGCCCGGATCAGCTCGCTGATGAACTTCGAGTGCGCCAGCTCGTCACGATTGATGAAGCTGATGATCTTGCCGGTGCCGGTCATCCGGTTCTGGCGCACCAGGTTGTAGAAATAGGCGAAGCCAGAGTAGAAGTTGATCCCCTCGAGGATCGACGACTGGATCAGTGCACGTACCAGCGTCTCGGCCGACTTCTCGGTCATGAAGTCGTTGTACGCCCCCATGATCGGCTCGTTGCGCTTGATGATCGTCGGATGGGTGCGCGCCAGTTCGAACACGCGGTTCTGGTCCTGGAGCCCAGCGATCGAGGCGAGCACGTAGGAATAGCTTTCGTTATGGATCACTTCCTGCTGGCCGATGATCGCCGCATTGGCGTGAGCGGCGGGATCGGTGATGTACTCGGCGACGTTGTAGATGAAGCGCGTCTGCGGCGAGTCGAGAGTGGCGAGCAGGCCGATGATCGCATCGAAAGCGTACTTCTCCTTGCCCGAGAGCTCGCCGTACTGCTTGGCGTCGCCCTTCATGTCGACCTCGTCGGGAATCCAGTAGTTGGTCGACAGCTCCTTGTATGCCCGATAGAAGGACGGGTAGGGAATGTCGTTCCAGTTGAGGATGCCGCTGGTCTTGCCGTTGATGATTCCAGTGGAGCGGTTCGGATTGAGCGGCTCGAGAATCTTGATCCGGTCGAGGCGGGAAGTAGCGGAGATCGTGGTCATGGTCTGCCTTGTCTGGTCGAATACGAAGCGAAACGCGCATGGCGCGTCAGCCATTCGGACGACGCGCCGCCCCGACTGGGGCTTGTGATCGAGGGCTCGCGGTCCGTCTGAAAAGTGCCTGCGCTCGGCGACTCTTCAGACCAGACCCAGGCCTCGGATCAGCTCGAGCACCACTCGCACTCGCTGATATCGATGTCGTTGGAGCGCACGTAGTAGGTGGTCTTGAGCCCTTCCTTCCATGCGGTCATATGCAGATCCAGCAGCGTGCTGGCGCGAATCCCGCTCGGCACGTAGAAGTTGAAGCTGATCGACTGGTCGACGTGGCGCTGGCGACGGCCGTTCTGGCGCACGCTGGCGAACTGGTCGACCTTGTAGGCGCCCTTTTCGTAGAACGGATAGGTCTCGAGCGAGAGGCCAGGCGCCACCACCGGACGGCGATAGTCCTTCTTTTCCTCGTAGTAGAAGACGCTGTAGATCGGGTCGATCGAGGCGGTGGAACCGGCGATCTGGGCGGTGCTCATGTTCGGTGCCACCGCCAGCAGATAGGCATTGCGCACCCCGAACTCGGCGACGTAGGCGGCGAGCGTCTGCCACTCGTCGCTGTCGTAGCCACGACGCTCGAAGTACTCGCCGGTATGCCAGTCGCTGCCCTTGAACACCTTGTAGGCGCCCTTCTCCTTGGCCAGCTCCATGCTCGCCTTGATCGCGAGATAGTTGATCCGCTCATAGAGCTTGTCGCAGTAGCTTTCCGCCTGCGGGTCGTTCCAGTCGATTCCTTTCTGCGCCAGCAGGTGGTGCCAACCGAAGGTGCCAAGACCGATCGCCCGGTACTTCCGGTTGGTGATCGTCGCCTGCGGCACCGGCAGCTCGTTGAGGTCGATCACGTTGTCGAGCATCCTCACCTCGATGCGAATCAGCCGCTCGAGGATGTCCTCGTCGACCAGATCGGGTTCGGCGAGCACCGCGCGCCCGAGGTTGATCGAGGAGAGGTTGCAGACCACGAAGTCGCCCGCCTGCTTGGTGGTGACGATCTGGTCGCCGCTGATCACTTCCTGGATCATCCGGGTCGGGCTCATGTTCTGCAGGATCTCGGTGCAGAGATTGCTCGAGTAGACCATGCCCTGGTGCTTGTTCGGGTTCATCCGGTTGACTTCGTCACGGTAGAACATGAACGGGTTGCCGGTCTCGAGCTGGCTGACCATGATCCGCTTGAAGATATCGATCGCCTTGACGATCTTGCGGCTGATCCGCTCGTCGGCGACCACCTCTTCGTACTTCTCGCGGAAGCTGCCGGAGCCGCGCTTTTCATCGAAGAAGTCCTGCAGATACCAGCCCTTGATCGCCTTGACCTCGTGCGGATCGAACAGATACCAGTCGCCACGACGCTCGACGGTTTCCATGAACACATCGGGGATGCACACCGAGGTAAACACGTCATGGGCGCGCAGCCGCTGGTCGCCATTGTTCAGGCGCAGGTCGAGGAACGATTCGATGTCCTTGTGCCAGACGTCCAGATAGACCGCGATCGCGCCCTTGCGCTGGCCGAGCTGGTCGACGCTGACCGCGGTGTTGTTGAGCTGCTTGACCCAAGGCACCACGCCGCCGCTGGAATTGGGCACGCCGCGGATCGCCGACCCAGAACAGCGCACGTAGCCGAGATAGGCACCGACCCCACCGCCGTGCTTGGAGACACGAGCGACGTCGGTGTTGCTGTCATAGATGCCCTGCAGGCTGTCGTCGACGGTATCGATGAAGCAGCTCGACAGCTGGCCGCCGATCTTGCCGGCATTGGCCAGCGTCGGGGTGGCGACGGTCATGTACAGGTTCGACAGCGCCCAGTACGCCTCCTTGACCAGAGTCATGCGACGCTCGCGGGGCTTCTCGTCCTGCATCAGGTAGAGCGCGATGGTCAGCCAGCGCTCCTGGGGCAGCTCGTAGACGTTGCGGGTGTGGTCGGTGGCGAGATAGCGGGTCGCGAGCAGATAGAGGCCGTTGTAGGTGAACAGCTTGTCACGCTCGGGCTCGATCACCTTCCCGGCTTCGATCAACTCGTCCTTGGAGTAGTTCTTCAGGATATCGCCGGAATAGATCCCGCGTTCACCCAGGCTCTCCTGCAAGCCGACGTAGGAGCCGTACTTGTCGTCGTCGTTGTAGAAGCGGTTCTTGCTCGCCTTCTTGTACAGCTTGTTGAGATAGAGCCTGGCGGCGAACAGCTCCCACTCCGGCGTCGCCACGTCGGTACGCGACTCCGCCTCGCGGATCAGGTAGTCGACCATGTCGTCGGCGGCGATGCTCTCCCTGCGCTCGATGAAGCCAAAGGCCTTCTGCTTGTACTCGCTGATGTCGAGGTTCGGGAACTCGGCATGGATGCGACCCAGGTAGCGTTCGAGGCGTTCGAGGTCGAAAGGCATCTGGCGTTTGCCAGCGTCCTTCACAATCAGGGGAGTCGTCATGGTGTTCTCGATGTCCATTCGGGTCGCTGTCTTCGGCCCGCCGCGAGCCAATGCACGCGTGAACCAGTCGGGGGCTGCGTAACCGTCGATCAGAAAAAAACAAAAGTGAAAAAGCGCGGCTGCGGCGCAAAAACTCGCTTGACAAGCTTGTCCGGGAACGTTCTGACCCAGAGTCGCCAAGTACCACATATGGTAAAGAATTAGACGCCGACAACCAATATATTGTGCCTATCCGATTCCGTCCATCCCTTTCTGAAGTGCCCACTAACGCCCTAGCCCAAGCATTGAAAGGACTTTTCTAAAGGCACCAAAGGGCCCGTCGCAAGCCTGTGGACAACCCTCGGTTTCATCCAGAGCACACACACAGCTCATCCACAGCTAACCCACAGGAATCGCCTTCGGAGACCATCGCGCGCAATGGAAAAACCGGCCATGCGGCCGGTTCGAAAGTACGGGTTGGAGAGATTCAGAAGGCCCGGTCGCGGGTCTCACCGATCGAGAGGATCGCCACCAGGCTGAGCAGTGCCATGCCCACCACATAGCCCCCGACCCATTGCAGCCCGCCCCAGCCGACCAGCCACTGCGCCGCATAGGGCGCGAGCGAAGCGCCGAGGATGCCGGCCAGGTTGTAGGCCGCGCAGGCACCGGTATAGCGCACCCGAACTGGAAACAGCTCGGGCAGCAGCGCTCCCATCGGGGCGAATATCCACCCCATCGCCAGTAATCCCATGCACAAGAACAAAAGCATCGAAGGTGTCGAGCCGCTGGCCACCAAGCTGCCGAGGACGAGCCCGGTAAGCAGCGTGAAGCAAAGCCCGCTGACGATCACTGGACGCCGCCCGAAACGATCGCAGGCCAATGCCGAAACCGGCGTCGCCAGCGCCATGAACACGATCGCCACGCAGAGCATGGCAAGGAAACCACCGCGGTCGAAGCCGAGCTGGCTGGTCGCATGGTTCAACGTGAACACCGTGGTGATGTAGAAGATCGCGTAGCAGGCCACCATCGCGAACGTGCCCTGGAGAAGCGGGCGCCGGTGGTCACGCAGCAGCTCCTTGAGCGGTGCGCGCACCGGCTCACGCGCCTGTTCACGAAGAAACGCCTCGGACTCGACCAGGGATACCCGGACGTAGAGGCCGAGGAACACCAGCACCGCGCTGACCAGAAACGGAATGCGCCAGCCCCAGGCCATGAAAGACTCGCTGCTCATCCCGAGCAGCAGCACGAGGAACATGCCGTTGGCGAGCAGAAAGCCAAGCGACGGCCCCAACTGCGGGAACATCCCGAACCAAGCGCGCCGCCCCTTGGGCGCGTTCTCGGTGACCAGCAGCGCAGCGCCTCCCCACTCGCCGCCGATGCCGAGCCCCTGGCAGAAGCGCAGCACGCAGAGCAGGATCGGCGCGGCCACACCGATCGAGGCATAGCCGGGCAGCAGCCCGATGCCTACCGTGGCGACGCCCATCAGCAGCAGGCTTGCGACCAGGGTCGACTTGCGCCCGAGCAGGTCGCCGAAATGGCCGAACAGCACCGAGCCGACCGGACGCGCGACGAAGGCGATACCAAAGCTCATGAAGGCGGCGAGCGTTTGCACCCCGGGCGATTCGGAGGGAAAGAACGCGGGCCCGATCACCAACGCTGCGGCAGTGGCGAAGATATAGAAGTCATAGAATTCGATCGTGGTGCCGATCAGGCTCGCCGCGATCACCTTGCGCGGCGAATTGGCCGGCCGCGCGCGCTCGGCGGCGCTTTCCTCTGCCAGGGCGGTGTCGAGGGTCATGTATGTCGCGCTCCAGCTGGCGCCAGGTCCCCGCTACGGGGGGAGTCGGGTGTCGATAAGAGAGGGCATGGAAATTCCGTGCGGCGCCGAGGCGATAGCGGGGGCCGCGCGGTGAGAGAGTTGCGGTGGCGGCTCGCCAAGGATGGGAGACGAACCGTCGGACGCCGATCAGGATCGAGGATCGACGCGACCACCGCGGACCTTCGGGGGTTGGAAGGCATGCGCAGTATAAGCGCCCTAAATGGACTGTGCATGCCCTACTTTAGACAAAAACGGCAATTCAATATCAACATACTCTCAGTATTAGCAATCCACCACATCTCAAACGATGAAACAGGGTTCGCAGCGCACCTCGCTTCTGACCGAGTTGGCGATGAAGCATGCCTGGTGAGCCTGATGGTGGATCCGCTCGATCAGCGCGCGCTCCGGCTGCTTGTCCCCAGCGAAGATCACCTCTGGACGCAGCACGACCTCGCGGATCATTTCACGCCCGGCCTCGTCCTTGCCCATCACCCCGTAGGCGGGATCGAAGTAGCGATCCACGCACAGCCGCCGCTTGGCCGCGATGCCGAGAAACCAGAGCATGTGGCAGCTGGCGAGCGCGGCGACGAACAGCTCCTGGATCGACCGCGCAGGCATCGGACATCGGCTCAGGCACCACCAGCGGCGACGAGGATCCATCCAGCTCGATGCCGCCGTCGAAACGCAGGCGGTGACGACGGCTATAGAGATTGTCGGTGAACCGCTGCTCCCCACGCAGCCATTCGAGCTCGGCGGTGTAACGGTGGCTCATATGCGGGCTCCTGTCGTATATGCGTGCCGCACTGCGGCCGCCAGCAGCCCCTCGGCGAGCGGCACCCGCTTGCCCTCGAGTGCGGCGCGCTCGGGCTGGAACAGCACCGCGACGAAAAATGGATGATCGGTGAGTTCGAACCCACGAACCTCGCCGCTTTCATCTTCGGCGTTGATCCGCAAACGGTCGCCGAACAATCCCTCGCGATAGGCCTGATTGACGCCGAAGCTGCAGCGATAGCGTGCCTCGATCTCGAGTGCATCGTCGTGCAATGCGCTCAGACGGCTCCCCGGCAGCAGCCGCACCGGCTGCGAACGCTCGATCAAAGCGCAGGCCAGCGGCGCGATCACCGCACGGCCTGCGTCGACCAGTTCGGCATGGGTGGCATCATCCCAGTCGAGCACGTCGAGCGCCCATTCGAGCAGCGCATGCTGGCAACCACCGCAGGTGCCGAGGAAAGGCACCCGGGCTTCCCGCGCGGCGCGGATCATCGAGAGTACCCGCCCGGTATCGGCGTAGGGGCTGCCCGGTGTACACCAAAGCGCATCCCAGCGGGACGCGTCGTCTTCCAGCTCAACGGTTGCCAGCCACACGCCTTCGACCTCGACGCCGAGCCGCGTGGCGGCCCGGTCGAGGGCGAGCGGAATCGCACGATGAGCGGTCACGGCGTCGGAACGATCGCCGATCAGACCAACACGTAAGGGCCGGGTCATGCAGGTCTCCTGGTCAGGGTAAATCGAAATCGAAGGCACGGAAGTCGTCGAGCCGCTCAGCGGCGGCGGAAAAAGCCCGCAGGCGCGGCGCCTCTATCCCCGCTGTCCATTCAGGCAGCATCGCGCTGCAGAATCGCCATGCCACCGCCAGGGCAATCGCGCCATGGGTCGCCCGCTCGGCGTCGAGCGGCGGCGATGCGATGGCAAGCTCCTGCTCGAGCTCACGCCACGCCACGGCGAGCTGCATGTCGATCCGCTCGACCCAGGGCGCGTGACGCTTCTCCTCTGGGCGCAGCCGCTGCTCATAGATCCGCTGCACCGCCTTTTCACACGCCGCCAGCGCCAGGCCGGTGATCCTCAGGTCGCGCAGCGCATCCCCAGGCGCCAGCGGCGTCAGGCTGTGCGACGCGGTGAGCCGCTCGACATGGAGGATGATCAGGCTGGAGTCGACCAGCACGGTGGCGTCGTCGCACACCAGGGTCGGCACCTTAAGCAGCGGATTGATCGCGCTGAACCGCTCGGGCTCGCTGAACACCGACAGCTGCTCGAGCTCGAATGCGACGCCGAGCCGACGCAGCGATATCGCGGTGCGCCTCACGTAGGGAGAATCGAGCATTCCGATCAAACGCATGTTCCATCTCCGTCAGCCATGCTTAACTTGGATATCGACCCAATGCATCGCCATCACCGCTTCAAGCCGAATCTAGCGCTCCTCATCGGCGATGAATATCGACTTCGTCATTCCATTTAGGTAAGCAAAACTGACATGCAACGTCTGCCCGCACTGAATACGCTGCGCTGCTTCGAGGCGACAGCCCGGCTCGGCAGCGTCACCCTCGCCGCCGCCGAGCTCTGCGTCAGCCACTCAGCGGTCAGCCAACAGATCAAGCAGCTCGAGGAGAACCTGGGTGTCGCACTGTTCGAGCGCAGCGGGAGAAGGATCAAGGTCAGCGAGCACGGCAGGCTTTATGCGCTGCAGGTCGGCCACCACCTCGCCGAACTGAATGCAGCCACCAGACAGCTGAGGCGCGCGCCACGAAGCCCCAGCCTGACGCTGTCGACCTTGCCTTCCTTCGGACAGCACTGGCTGCTGCCTAGGCTGCCGCGCTTTCGCGCCCGCCACCCCGACTGCCGGCTGGTCCTTCAAGTCGCCCTCGGCCTGCACGAGACAGCGATCGCCGGAGCCGACCTGAGCGTGCGGATGGGTCTCGGCGAATGGCAGGGCATGACCAGCCAGAAGCTGTTCGAGGATCGCTGGGTGATGGTCTGCGCGCCCCACTTCAACGGTGGCAGGCTGCCCGAACGCGCCGAGGAGATCATCCGCGCGCCGCGGATCGAGTCCGCGGAACCGTGGAGCGCCTGGTGCCAGGCAGCCGGCGTCGAGCCCCCACCGCCCGGCGGGCTCGCGATCAACGACTCGAACCTGATCCTCGAAGCGCTACGGCTCGGCTACGGCGTCGCGCTCGAGCGGCTCAGCCTGGTCGCGGGAGCGCTCGCGCGCGCAGAGCTGGTGCGGCTGAGCGAGATAGAGGTGAGCTACCCCTATCCCTACTGGCTGGTATGGCCGCGCGGACGCGGCGACTCCCCTGATTGCCGTGCCCTGCGCGCCTGGATCGAGGCGGAGGTGGACGACTATCTGGCCGGCCTCCCGGCCGGCTAGGGGCGATCCAGGCCGGCCATGAAGGCGCGTACCGCCTTGGCCGAGCTGTCGGCGGCAAGATTCAGGAACACGCCCATCTCGTTCTCCTCCTCGCCACCGCCGGCGAGATCGGAAACCGCGCGGAAGGCGATGAATGGCACCTGGTTGGCCCAGGCGACCTGCGCTACCGCGGCGCTTTCCATGTCGACCACCGAGGCACCGAAGGCCTCGTGGGCATAGCCGCGAAACTCAGCGTTATCCATGAATACCGGCCCCGAGACGCCGCTGCCGCCGACCACCAGCCGCGGCGGGTGATTCAAGCACTGCTGCTCGGCGTCGCAGCGCAGCGGCAGGTCGGCGGGCAGCCGCCGGGCCTCGGCGAGCAGCGTCTGGTCGGCGTCGAACCAGAACCTACGCTCGCCCTGCGGATGCTCGGCATTGACCACGTTGACGTCGCGCGGCACGAACATACCGAAGCCCGCGCGTTCGCTCGGTTCGGCGAACGGCGGCGGAACGAACTCGCCGGGGGCGGTCTCACGGGCGTAGATCCCCTCGAGGTAGTTACCCCAACGCTCGGCCACCACCACGTCACCGATGTTGAGCGACGGATCCAAAGAGCCCGCGATGCCGCTGAACAGGATCCGGCGCACATCGAAGCGGTCGAGCACGAGCTGGGTATTCATCGCGGCGTTGGTCATGCTCACCCCACTCAGAAACAGCACCACCGGCTGCCCTTCCAGAGTACCGGTGGCAAAGGCGACCCCATTGGCGCTGAAGTCGCGCCGCTCATCCAACCCTTCGAGCAGCCGTTCGAGCTCGGGGGCGAAGGCTGAGATCACCGCGGTGCGCGGCACGGTATCGAGCGGGTCGGCATAGGCGTAAAGACGCTGCGCCGCGGTGATCGAAAGGCCGAACAGCAGCCAGGTGAGAATCAGTGGACGAAGCATCAGGGTTCCCTGGGTCTGGATCTTGGTTGCTAGCCCAGACTCTACCCGAAAAGCGCACGGCTGCCGCCCCAGCCACGCAGGCCAAAGCGGCATCGATCACAGCCGAACGATGAGCTTGCCGAGATTGGCACCCTCGAGCAGGCCGATGAACGCGCCAGGCGCATTTTCCAGGCCATCGACCACATCCTCGAGATAGCGCACCTCGCCGCTTTCGACCCAGCCGCCCATGTCGCGCAGGAAGCTCGGAAACTGTTCGGCCACGAACTCGCGCTGGATGAAGCCGCGCAGGGTCAGGCTGCGGCTCAGCACCGCGTACATCACCGCCGGCAGCCGATCCTCGCCCTCGGCACGGCCGTGGGCGTTGTACTGGGCGATCAGGCCGCACACCGGCACCCTGGCGAACTCGTTGAGCAACGGCAGCACGGCGTCCCATACCTTGCCGCCGACGTTCTCGAAATAGACATCGATACCGTCCGGGCAGGCCTGCGCCAGCTGTGCGGCGAAATCCGGCGCGCGATGATCGAGGGCGACATCGAAGCCGAAGTGCTCGCGCAGCAGCCGGCACTTCTCGGCGCCGCCGGCGATCCCTACCGCGCGCGCGCCCTTGATCCGCGCGATCTGGCCTACCGCCGAACCCACCGGGCCGCTCGCCGCAGCGACCACCACGGTCTCACCGGGGCGGGGCCGTCCGATGGTCAGAAGCCCCGAATAGGCGGTGAACCCAGGCATACCGAGCACCCCGAGGGCGGTGGTCGGTGGCAGCTTTGGGTCGAGCCGGCGCAAGCCGCTCCCATCGGAGAGCGCATAGCGCTGCCAGCCCGAGTAGGAGAGCACCAGATCGCCTTCGGCGTAGTCGGGGTGGCGGCTCTCGACGACCCGGGCGACGGTGCCACCGACCATGGTCGCGCCAACGGCCACTGGCTCGGCATAGGACTTGGCATCGCTCATCCGTCCGCGCATGTAGGGATCGAGCGACAGATACTCCACCTTGAGCAGCACCTCGCCCTCGCCGGGGCTCGGCACGCTGCTCTGCTCGAGGCGGAAATCATTCGGATCCGGACGCCCGACGGGGCGCTTGGCAAGTACCACACGCTGATTGATCGATTGGCTCATTGATGTGCTCCTGGATGACGACGTGCCCCCATCCTAAGCGACAATCAGTTCGCCCACTAACGGCATCGTCGTAGCCGGCGCCCAACGCGACGACCCCGGCGCGGGGCCGGGGTCGTCGCTGATCGTCTAGCGCTGAAGCGGAAGTAGCCTCAGTGCAGATTCTCGAGCTTGGCGTGCCGGCGCGAATAGCCGAAGTAGAACACCAGGCCGATCGCCAGCCAGATCATGAAGGCGATCCAGGTCTCGAGCGCCAGGTTGAGCATCAGGATCACGCAGATCACCACCGAGAGCGGCCCCAGCACCCAGGGCGCCGGCACCTTGAAGGCGCGCTTGAGGTCAGGGCGGGTCCTGCGCAGTACCGGCACCGACACCGAGATGATGGTGAAGGCCAGCAGGGTGCCCATGTTGATCAGCTCGGCCAGCGCACTGAGCGGCACGGTCGCCGCGATCAGCGCCGACAGCGTGCCGAGCAGCCAGGTCGAAGCGACCGGCACCTGACGATCGTCTACCTTCGACATCCAGCCCGGCATCAGCCCATCGCGGGACATCGCGAACACCACCCGGGTCAGGCCATAGCCCATCACCAGGATCACGGTCATCATCCCGGTCACCGCAGCGAGGCTGACCAGCCCCGCGAGCCAGTCGATCCCGGCGCGCTGGAACACCAGCGCGATCGGGTCGTCGACGCCGCGGAAATCGGCGAACGGGACGATACCAGTGGCTACCGTGGCAACCAGCGCATAGAGCACCGCGCAGATCAAAAGCGAACCGATCAAGCCGATCGGCAGGTCACGCTGCGGCTGGCGCACCTCTTCGGCGGCGGAGGAAACGGCGTCGAAGCCGAGGAAGGCGAAGAACACCAGCGCAGCAGCACTGATCACGCCGGAGACGCCGAATGGCGCATAGGGCTCGAAGTTCTCCGGCTTGACGTACCAGATACCGACCGCGATCACGAGCAGGATCACCGCGATCTTGATCACCACCAGCAGGTTGTTGATCCGCTTCGACTCACGGATACCGAGGGCGAGGACCGAGGTGATCGCCATCATGATCACGAAGGCCGGCAGATTGAACAGCGTGGTCTCGCCCGCGGCGTTGACCCCGGGCGCGGCGGTCAGCGCCGCGGGCAGGTGCAGACCGAAACCGCCGATCAACGACTGGAAGTAGCCGGACCAACCCACCGATACCGCAGCGGTGGCGAGACCGTACTCAGCGATCAGGCTCCAGCCGACGATCCACGCCACCAGTTCGCCGAGGGTGGCATAGCTGTAGGTATAGCCGGAACCCGCCACCGGGATCATCGAGGCGAACTCCGAATAGCACAGCGCGGCCAGCGCGCAGGCACTGGCCGCGAGGATGAAAGAGAGCGCCAGCGCAGGCCCGGCCTGTACCGCCCCGACCCCGGTGAGAACGAAAATCCCGGTGCCGACCATTGCCCCCAGACCCAGCATGATCAGGTCGGTGGCGCCGAGCACCTTCTTCAGCTCCGACTTGCGCGCGTTGGCGCCGGTCATGACCTCGATTCTTTTCTTACGGAATAGACTCATGAATGCCTCTTGAAACGCATCCCTGGTGCGTAGTTGTACGAATTCGCCCGATGCGTCGCATGCGCACGAAATGGGAAGTCGCCATCGGCACGACGGCCGATGAGAGCGGCATTTTCCACCAACCGGCAGCGTTTGTCTTTGTCACCCGAACACTTTGGCGATTCGGATCACCCAGCGCCGATCCTTCAAGCAATTTTTCTTGCCGCCGATATGTCCAGGCTGACGCGCTATTTCCCGCAATCCCGCATCGATGGGCGATGCCCCCACAGGTACCTTAGGCGCATGAGTACAACTACAACGGCAATCAGCCTGCCCTCTCCGTCCCGTCCACTGGCATCCTCTTCCGTCTCCCGCCTGCCGCGACGGTGGAAAACCAGGCATCGTCTCTACTTCGCGCTGGTGCTGATGTGGCTCGGCATGATCGCGCTGGTCGTGATCATGGCGCTGCAGCAGCGCGCAGCAAGCGCCCAGGAACGCCAGGAGGGGCTGCGCAACCTGGTCTCGATCGCCGCCAGCATCCTCGATACCGAGATCAGCCGCGCGAGCACCGAAGGTTCGGCGCGGATCATCGCCCGTGACCGCGCCCTGCGCCTGATCGGCACGCTGCGCTTCGACACCGACAACTACATCTTCGCCTTCGACGAAGACGCCAAAATCCTCTCCCACCCCCGTCGTGAACGCGGTGACGACATGTCGGGACTCACCGACTCCAACGGCATCGCGATCTATCCGGCACTGATCGAAGTGGCCAATCGCGACGGCAGCGGCTTCGTGGAGTACCTGTCGCGCACCGCCGATGGAGAGGAACTGGAGCGCAAGTTGAGCTACGTCACGCTCGACCCCGCCACCCGCAGCTACATTGCCGCCGGGGTCTACGTCGATGACCTCCAGCACGACTTCGCCGCCGCGCTTCTGCGCTCAGCGCTGATACTGCTGCTGGTCGGCGGCATCGTCTCGCTGTTCATGCTGCTGCTGATCCGCAGCATCTCGCAGAGCCTCGGGGGCGAACCCGAGGAGGCGGCGAAGATGGTCGCGCGCATCGCCACCGGAGACCTGAGCGCCAGTCTCGCCCTGCGGCGAGGAGACAGCGCCAGCCTGCTGTTCCACATCCAGCGGATGCGCGAACAGCTGATCGAGACCATCGGCGAAATCCACGCCGAGAGCGACAGGATCGACCTCGGCGCGCGCGAAATCTCCAGCGGCAGTACCGATCTCTCCTCGCGAACCGAAGAGCAGGCCGCCTCGCTCGAGCAGACTGCCGCGAGCATGGATCAGCTCACCGCCACCGTGCGCCAGAACGCCGAGAATGCCCGTCTCTCCAGCGAGATTGCCCAGCAGGCCTCCGATGCCTCGCGCAAGGGACGCGACGCAGTACAGCAGATGGTCGGCAACATGGCCGAGATCAGCGCAGGTTCGAAGCGGATCAACGAGATCATCGGCCTGATCGACGGCATCGCCTTCCAGACCAACCTGCTGGCGCTCAACGCCTCGGTCGAGGCGGCGCGCGCCGGCGAGCACGGGCGTGGCTTCGCCGTGGTCGCCGAGGAGGTTCGCGGGCTCGCGGGCCGTTCGGCGAACGCCGCACGCGACATCAAGACGCTGATCAAAGAGGCCAGCGGGCTGATCGACAAGGGCGCGAGCCAAGCGGAATCAGCCGACCAGCGGATGCAGGCCATCTTCGATGCCATCACCCAGGTCGAAAGCCTGATCAGCGGCATCTCAGCGGCCTCGGAGGAGCAGCGCCAGGGCATCGAGCAGGTCAACCAAGCGATCGGCCAGATGGACCAGGTCACCCAGCAGAACGCCGCCCTGGTCGAGCAGGCCACCGCCGCCGCCGCCGCGCTCGAGAACCGCACCACGCGGATGCGCGAAGCGGTAGGCCGCTTTCGCCTGCCGACCGTCTGAGCGCTGCACGGCAAGGGCATGCCACCGCTTGCTCCCAAGCCACCGCCCAGGTGGCTTGGGGGCGAGACGAGAGGCAAACTAGGTGGCATGTGAGTTCGTCGCAGCGGCTGGCGCCCTAGGATGAACAAGGATCGCAACAGCTTCGGAGAAGCCCTTGCCCACCATTGACCGTCGACGCTGGGAACGGCCGAATGCCGAGCCCAAGCTGTCCCACGCGAACGCCCTGCTGATGCTGAGACGCTATGCCGCCAGTGCCGAGCTGCTGGCCCATGAGCGTCTCGCCGACGGCCTCGCCAACGGCGCCTGGCGGCTGGAGTGGCGCATGGGTGACGGGCATCACTGCGCTGTGCTGCGGATCAGCATCATGCTGCGTTCGACCATGAGGCGCGACTGCTCACCTGGCTGGATGGACGCTGCAATGCCCCCGCGCCGCTGCATTTCGAGCCAGCCCGGGATGACCAGCCACCCTGGATGCTGCTGCCTTGGCGTCCAGGCATGCCTCTCGGCGCTTGGCTACGCGGTGCCCGACCGGCCGTCGGTGCACTGGCCGAACCGATCGCCGAGCATCTCGCCGGGCGTCTCGCGCTGAAGCCGCCGAGCGCGCTAGGCCTGCCTGAATATCCCAATGCCTCGCTGGCGAAGCTGATGTTCGAGCTACTCGACCATCCGCTGGTGAACGCCCGACTGGCACCGCGGCTGCGCGTGCGGCTGCAGCGTGAGGTGGAGCGCCAGGGCGCGCGCCTCAATACCCAGCCTTCCCTCGACGGCTTGGTGCATAGCGACTTCAGCGGCTCCAACCTGCTGATCGAAGAGGATGCGCATGGCGTGCGCATTGGCGCGGTGGTCGACTGGGAGTTCGCCCACCTCGGCAGCGCGCTGATCGATCTCGGCCATCTGCTGCGCGCACCCGCCCTACGCGATCGCTCCTTCACCGACCGCTTCACCGAGGCGATGGCCACCCAGGGGCGGCCGCTCGCGCCCGGATGGATCGAAGCGGCGACGCTGGTCGATATCCTGGCCTGGCTCTATTTTCTCTCGCGCCCGCCCGAGCGACCAAGGCTGTTCGCCGACTGCAGGGCACGACTCGAGGAGATCCTCGTCCAGCTGGGCGACTGAGCGCCCGACGCGTCAGCCATCCGGCCCACACCCGGCCAACGCGCCCCTCGCCTCCTGCCGCCGCCGAGCCCTGGCAAAGCGCAGTGCCTCCTCCTCGGACTCGAGCAATACTTCGCGGACATAATCGATGTGCTGGCCGGAAAGCGCGCGGGCGCGCCGCGCCTGGCCATCCCGGATCGCTTCGAACAGCGCACGGTGCTGTTCGAACAATCGGTCCCGGGTTTCGGCGCGCTGGGCATGCATTCCGGCGATGTTGATCACGGTATTGCGGGTCATCATGCCGTGGAGACTGCGCATTGAGTGCAGCAGTACCAGGTTGTGGCTCACCTCGGCGATCACCAGGTGGAAGCCGACATCGGCCGCAGCCTCCTCGTCTCGCTGCTCTCCCAATGGGGCTCGATAGATCGCCTCGACCCGGGCGAAGGCCGCGGAGAGCCGCTCGCGATCGAGATCGGTGGCCCGCAGCGCAGCGTAGTAGGCGCAGCCTCCCTCGAGCAGATGGCGATACTCGAGCAGGTCGTGGCGCGCCTCGAGGCTTTCGGACATCAATCCATCGAGCGGATCGTCGAAGCTCGCGCCGAGCTGGCTGGAAACGTAGGTGCCCCCGCCTTGCCGGCTACTCAAGAGCCCCTTGGCCGCCAGCCGCTGGATCGCTTCACGCAGGGTTGGACGCGAGACACCGAAACGCTCGGCCAGCACCCGTTCCGCGGGAAGCCGCTCACCGGCGACGAAGTTTCCCTCGAGCACCAAGCGCTCGAGCTCGCGCACGATCTCATCAGCGAGACGACGCGGCCGGATCCGCTGCCCTACCGCCTCGGCCATCCTGGCCGGAGGCAATTGGTCAACTCGTCGTACCAAAGTATCAATCCTCCAAACGACAATACACGCCCAATGTCTAATGCGACTGCGTTGACCCTTACAGGGCTCTCATCCTCTACTGACTCTAGCATGAAGGTAAATTGGTTTTACCAATTTTCCAATACCCTTCGACACGTGGACGTCGATGCGACGATGAGGACATCCAATGGAACCCTGGCAGCAAGACTACCTGCCTCTTGGCAGTCTATGGCTCTCCGCACTAGCGGCATTGGTGCCAATCGTATTCTTCTTCGTCGCCCTGGCGGTGCTGCGTCTCAAAGGCCATGTCGCAGCGATCGTCACCCTGACGCTCGCGCTGGCGATCGCCATGCTGGTCTACGGCATGCCGGTGGGATCAGCGCTGGCCTCGGCGATCTACGGCTTCTTCTACGGGCTCTGGCCAATCGCCTGGATCATCGTCACCGCGGTGTTCCTCTACAAGCTGACGGTGAAGAGCGGCCAGTTCGATGTGATCCGAAGCTCGGTACTCTCGATCACCGAAGACAAGCGGATGCAGGTGCTGCTGATCGGTTTCGGCTTCGGTGCCTTCCTCGAAGGTGCCGCAGGCTTCGGCGCACCGGTGGCGATCACCGCAGCACTCTTGGTCGGACTGGGCTTCAATCCGCTCTATGCCGCGGGCCTCTGCCTGATCGCCAATACCGCGCCGGTGGCCTTCGGCGCCTTGGGTATCCCAGTGATCGTCGCCGGTCAGGTGAGCGGCCTGCCGGCGTTCGACATCGGTGCGATGACCGGACGTCAATTGCCGTTCCTGTCGGTACTGGTGCCGTTCTGGCTGGTCGCGATGATGGACGGCTGGAAGGGCATCCGCGAGACCTGGGTAGGCTGTCTGATCAGCGGGGGCACCTTCGCGGTCACCCAGTTCGCCACTTCCAACTACATCGGCCCCGAGCTGCCCGACATCACCTCCGCCCTGGTCAGCATGGCCTGCCTCACCCTGTACCTTCGCACCAAGCGTCCGGTCGCGGTGCTCGCTGGGATCAATGCGAACACCGTCACCCCGCCGACGCCAGGGCCCAGCCATACCCTGGGCCAAGTGCTCTATGCCTGGTCGCCGTTTTTGATCCTCACCGCCCTGGTCACGCTGTGGACGATGCCGATGTTCAAGGCGCTGTTCTTGTCCGGCGGCGCGCTCTACTGGCTCACCTTCAACATCGAAGTGCCGTGGCTGCACATGCTGGTCGAGCGCACCGCACCGATCGCCGCCGAACCCACGGGGATGCCGGCGGTATTCAAGTTCGACCCGCTCGCCGCCACCGGCTCGGCGATCTTGATCGCCGCGATCATCTCCACCTGGGTACTCAAGCTGTCGCCTCGCGTGGCGCTGTCCACCTTCAAGGAGACGCTGATCGAACTCAGGTGGCCGATCGCGACGATCGGTACCGTGCTCGGCTTCGCCTTCGTCACCAACTACTCGGGAATGTCCTCGACCCTGGCGCTGCTGCTCGCCGGCACCGGCGTGGCGTTCCCGTTCTTCTCGCCCTTCCTCGGCTGGCTGGGGGTATTCCTGACCGGCTCCGACACCTCCTCCAACGCCCTGTTCGGCGCGCTGCAGTCCGCCACCGCCCAGCAGTTGGGCCTGTCGGAAACGCTGATGGTGGCAGCCAACGGCAGCGGCGGGGTGACCGGCAAGATGATCTCGCCTCAATCGATCTCGGTGGCCTGCGCCGCGACGGGATTGGTCGGCAAGGAGTCGGACCTGTTCCGCTTCACACTCAAGCACAGCCTGGTGTTCGCCACCTTCGTCGGCATCATCACGCTGCTCCAGGCCTACGTCTTCACCGGCATGGTGGTCGGGCAATGATCGAACGATGACCGCCCCGGCGACGGCCTGACACCGCCGCCAGCACAGACCAATACCGGGCCCACCCGGAGGAGTACCTGATGAGCGAGATGTTCTTCGACGCAGCACCGAACGCCACCCGGGTGGCGCCGGCGCGCCCGCTGCCGCGCGACTATCCCGCGACCAAGCCGGGCGACGTCTACCTGTTCGGCACCTGCGTAGTCGACCTGTTCTATCCCGAGGCCGGGCTGGATGCGATTCGACTGCTCGAGCGCGAGGGTATCCGGGTCCACTTTCCCGACCAGCAGAGCTGCTGCGGCCAACCGGCCTATACCTCCGGCTATACCGACGAGGCGCGCGCAGTGGCGCGCGCCCAGCTCGCGCTGTTCGAGCACGACTACCCCGTGGTGGTGCCCTCCGGCTCCTGCGCGGGGATGTTCCGCCACCACTATCCGATGCTCTTCGCCGACGAGCCCGTGCTGCTGGCCCGGGCGCAGGCGCTGGCGGAACGCACCTTCGAACTCGCCGAGTTCTTGCTCGAGGTGTGTCGAGTGCAGTGGCGCGACCAGGGGCCGCCGGTGGCGGTGGCACTGCATACCTCGTGCAGCGCCCGGCGGGAGATGAACACCCACCTGCATGTCCGCACCCTGCTCGACCGACTCGACAATGTCGAACGTCGCGAGCATGACCACGAGAGCGAATGCTGCGGCTTCGGCGGCACCTTCTGCGTACGCATGCCCGAGATCTCCGGCGCGATGGTCGCCAACAAGATCGAATCCCTCGAGCGCAGCGGCGCAGCTCGGATGGTCACCGCCGACGGCGGCTGCCTGATGAACATCAGCGGCGCGATGGAAAAACGCGCGGCGGGGATGCCCAGCGAACACCTCGCCAGCTTCCTGTGGCGGCGTACCAATCCAGCGGCGGTGACCCAATGAACCAGGCCGCGCGTATTCCCGCCGTCGAGCTGTCCAGCCGCCAGCTGAAAGCCAATGCCCATGAGGCGCTGAACGACGCCCAGCTGCGCACCAACATGCGTACGGCGATGGACAGCCTGATCGCCAAGCGCCTCGCTGTGATGCCCGAGGCGGAGCGCGAGCCGCTGCGCGAGCTCGGCAACCATGTCCGCGCCCGCGCGCTGTCGAAACTGCCGGAGCTGCTCGAACGGCTGGAAGCGAGGCTCACCGCCAACGGGGTCCAGGTCCACTGGGCCGAGACCGTCGAGGAGGCCAATGCGGTGGTGCTCGACATCGCCCGTCGCCGCCGCGCCCGCGCGGTGATCAAGGGCAAGTCGATGGTCAGCGAGGAGATGGAGATGAACGAGGCGCTCGAGGCCGAGGGCATCGAGTCGCTCGAATCCGACATGGGCGAGTACATCATCCAGCTCGACCATGAAAAGCCCACCCACATCATCATGCCGGCGATCCACAAGAACGCCCGCCAGGTCGCCAAGTTGTTCGAACAGCACTTGGGCGAGCCCTATACCGAGGACGTCGACGAGCTGATCCAGACCGGCCGCCGGGTGCTGAGAAAGAAGTTTCTCGACGCCGACATCGGGGTTTCCGGGGTCAATTTCGCCATCGCCGAGACCGGCACCCTGCTGCTGGTGGAGAACGAGGGCAATGGCCGGATGTCGACCACGGTACCGCCTGTGCATATCGCGGTGACCGGGATCGAGAAGGTGGTGGAGAACCTGCGCGACGTGGTGCCGCTGCTTTCGCTCTTGACCCGCTCGGCGCTCGGCCAGCCGATCACCACCTACGTCAACATGATCTCCGGGCCGCGCAAGATCGATGAGCGCGACGGTCCCGAAGAGGTCCACCTGGTGCTGCTCGACAACGGCAGGAGCCAGGCCTTCATGGACGCCGAGCTGCGCCAGACCTTGAACTGCATTCGCTGCGGCGCCTGCATGAACCACTGCCCGGTCTATACCCGCATCGGCGGGCGCGCCTACGGCACCGTCTACCCTGGCCCGATCGGCGCGATCATCTCCCCGCACCTGATCGGACTGGAGAACGCGCCGGACCACCCCAGCGCCTCTTCGCTGTGCGGCGCCTGCGGCGAAGTCTGCCCGGTGAAGATTCCGATCCCCGATATCTTGCGCCGGCTGCGCGAGGAGAACGTCAAGCCTCCCGATGCGGCGAGCGCTCATCCGCTGCGCGGCCAGGGCAGCAAGCACTCGCCCCGGGAGCGCAGGCTATGGCGAATGTGGGTGCGGCTCTACACCTCGCCGAGACTCTATCGGGCGTTCAGCTTCGCGTTCACCCGGCTGCGTCGGCTGACACCTGCACGCCTCGGACCCTGGACGCTCAACCATGCGCCACCCCGTCCGGCGAGCCGCTCGCTGCA
The DNA here is from genome assembly GCF_001648175.1 of Halotalea alkalilenta. Classification (NCBI taxonomy): domain Bacteria; kingdom Pseudomonadati; phylum Pseudomonadota; class Gammaproteobacteria; order Oceanospirillales; family Halomonadaceae; genus Halotalea; species Halotalea alkalilenta. The sequence goes on from NZ_CP015243.1 coordinate 131,798, forward strand.
CGAGCTCGCCCGCAAGCACCTCGACCGTGATCGCCTTGGAGCCAACCGATGAGCGCCCGTGAACGCATTCTCGCCAAGCTGCGCAGCGGGCTGGCCGGCAGCATCCCACGCCCCGACGACTTCGAGCCTGCGGTAGTCACCGAGCCCTGGCGCTACCCGGACCGTGCGGCGCGCATCGAGCGGTTGATCGAGCTGATGAGCGCCGTGCAGACCCGCTTCGAGCGCACCACCCGTGCCAATTGGCCAACGCGGGTGCTGGCCCTGCTCGAGGCGCGCGGCATCGATCGGCTGCTGGTCGCCACCGGTATGGCCCACGGCGCGAGGCTCGCCGAGCATATCGAGGGCGTCGCCAAGGCGCCCTCGCTGTTCGCCTACGACCGGCCAATAGAAGCGTGGAAGAGCGAACTGTTCGACAGCGTGCCGGCGAGCCTCACCACCACTCGCGGCGCGATCGCCGCCACCGGCAGTTTGATTCTCTGGCCGACCGTCGACGAGCCTCGGCTGATGAGCCTGGTACCGCCGCTGCACATCGCCCTGCTCGAGGCCAGCAGGATCCAGGACAACCTGCACGAGGTGATCGAGGCCGAGGGCTGGGCCGCGGGCATGCCGACCAATGCGCTACTGATCTCGGGCCCCTCGAAGACCGCCGACATCGAACAGGTGCTCGCCTACGGCGCACACGGCCCTGCGGAGCTTGTGGTGGTGCTGCTCGAGGATGCCTGAACGCCAGCCTCCGCCATCAGGCGCTCGAGCTCGGCGTGACGCTCGGCCTCAGGCAGCCCGCCGAGCGCCTCGACCGCGGCGTAGAAGCGCGTCCAATCCTCCCCGGCCCGAGCGAACAGCGCGCCGAACGCCGGTACCCAGCGGTCGTAGAGGGTGAAGGCCACCAGGGTCGCGTTGTTCATCTCACCCAGCATCCACTCATCGAAGCGGCGATCGCCGTGCCACTCGCGCTCGCGCAGGCAAAGATAGGCGGCGCGGTTGGCGGCGAAGATATCCTCCTTGCGCCGTGCCATCTCCTGCTGATCGAGCGGCGAGGCATAGAGCCGCGACAAGCGCTCGCGGGTGTCGCGCAGCAGCGTCTTGAGCTGCGCGCGCTGCCGAGTCAACAGATCATCGGCCGGCTCGAAGCGGCGCCTGCGCCATTCGATGATCCCCCGCTCCTCGACGAAGCTGGCATAGGACTCGTTAAAGCTGGTGTCGCCGGGAAGGTAGAAGCGCTGGTGGGACAGCTCGTGAAAGATCGTCCCGACCAGTTGGGCATCCGAAAACGCAAGCATCGGCGAGACCAGCGGGTCATCGAACCAGCCGAGCGTCGAATAGGCCGGCACCCCGCCGATGTACACATCCATGCCCCGCGCCGCGAGCCGCCCGGCCTCCCGCTCGGCGGTCGCCTGACGGTAATAGCCGCGATAGTCGACGCAGCCGGCGATCGGAAAGCAGTGCTCCAGCGCGGCGAGTGAAAAGCGCGGAGCCGCGTACAGGTTCCAAAGTACATAGGGTCGATGAAGCTCGGCGTAGAGCCGATAGCTGCGGTTGTCCGGCAGCCCCAGCGCGAGCGATGCGAAGGCACGGGCCTCGAGCGCTACCGCCAGCCTCCTTTTGAGCTCCGGATCCACGCCTGGATCGGCCAGCATCGGCGCGATCGGCTGGCGCGCGCGCATCAGCGAGTAGTGCCCCTCGACCAGCTGGCCGTAGTAGCCAACCGTCGAGCAGCCGCACAGCAGCCAAAACGACGCCAAGCCGAGAATCCTCGCCAGATATCGCCTGAGCGTCGCTCTCGGCAGCAGCGGTGACGAAACGGAATGGGCCATTCCAAATCCTGATTGGTCTCGATCGATCCGATCCGTGAGCATGAGGCCAAGGGCGTGCTCACCCCCGGCCACCCATACCAACGACAACTCAGCGGGACAAGGCGAGATCATGCAATCGACCCCCGACGTGGCGCTCGATCAACAGGCGCTATATCCGCTACCAGGCATTTTGAACAGCGGCCGCCTGCCGGTCTCCAGCCTGCATGCGCTCTACTACGAAGAGTCAGGCAACCCCGACGGACTGCCGGTGCTGTTCCTGCATGGCGGCCCCGGCGCTGGGTTCAAGCCCGTTCAGGGACGCACCATCGATCCTTCGCGCTGCCGGCTGGTGATGTTCGATCAGCGAGGCGCCGGGCGCTCGACGCCCACCGCTTCGCTCGAGGACAACACCACCCAGGCGCTGGTCGAGGATATCGAACGCCTGCGTCGCCATCTCGGGATCGACCGCTGGCTGGTGGCCGGCGGCTCATGGGGCAGCTGTCTGGCGCTGGCCTATGGAGAAGCCTATCCCGAACGCTGCCTCGGTTTTCGCCTGCATGGGATCTTCCTCGCCGACCAGGAGGGGATCGACTGGTGGTTCCAGGGGTCTCGGGCGATCTTTCCAGACCATTGGGAGACCTTCGCCGCCTTCGTCGAGCCCGATGAACGCCATGACCTGCTCGACGCCTACTACCGCAGACTGACCAGCGACGATCTCGAACTCCAGCGCGCCGCAGCCGAGCAGCTGCGCCAGTTCTCGGGCTGGACCCAGACCTTCCTGCCCGACCCCGAGCACGTACGCCAGCTGCTCGAAGGCGATGCCGCGCTCGCGCTGGCGCGCTGCTTCACCCACTACTGCCGTCATCGCGCGTTCCTGCGCCCGGGCCAGCTGCTCGACGAACTCGATCGGATCCGCGCGCATCCAGCGGAGATCGTCCAGGCCCGCTACGACACCGTGACGCCGGTGATCAGCGCCTGGCGCCTGCATCGTGCCTGGCCCGAAGCGAGGATGACCCTGGTCACCGAGGCCAACCATCTCGCCACCCAGCCACCGATGGCGACCGCGCTGCGTGCCGCCACCGACCGCCTGCTCGACCGGCTGATCCCCTGATCCGAGGCATCGCGCATGACCACTCCCGGTTACGACATCGAGACGCTCTACGCGCTGCCAAGCCTCAGGGCGCCGACGCTCTGTGCCAACGGCAAGCGGCTCGCCTACCTGAGCGACGAGAGCGGTTTCGACCAGCTCTGGCTGCTCGAGCTCGAAAGCCTCGATCGGCGCCAGCTGAGCGACTGGTCAGAGCCGCTGGGTTCGATCTCGTTCAGCCCGAACAACGATGCGGTCCTGTTCACTTACGACCACGGCGGCGACGAGCGCCATCAGTTCGCCCTCGTCGATCTCATCGACGGCAGCATCCGCCGGCTCACAGACGACCCCAGCGTCGTGCATCTCTGGGGCGCCTGGTCTCCGGACGGGCGCTCGATCGCCTTCAGCTGCAACGCCCGCGACCGACGCCATATGGACGTCCACCTGCTCGACATCGAAAGCGGCGCGCGCCGCTGCCTGATCGAGGGCGACGGCTTTCGCGAGGTGGTCGGCTTCTTTCCAAGCGGTGATGCGCTACTGGTGCGTGTCTCGCCCGAGTCGCTCAACGACCAGCAGCTATATCGCCTCGAGCTCGAAAGCGCAGACTGCCATCCACTGCTCGAACACGCAGGCCCTGCGCACTATTCGCAGATCAAGTTCGCAGCTAACGATCAGGCCCTGGTGCTCGGCGACCAGGAGCGTGAACGCCCCGCACTGTGCCGGGTCGACCGTGACTTCACCCGGCTCGAGACGCTGGTCGAGAGCGAATGCTACGAGCTCGACGGCTTCGCCCGCTCGCGTACCGATGAAAGGCTGGCCTGGACGCTCAACCGCGACGGCTGGAGCGAACTATGGGTCGGCTGCGGCCCCGATGGGGGCGACGCGTACCGGGTCGAGGGCCATCCGCCCGGCGTGATCTCGAACCTGGCTTGGCGCGAGCGAGAGCTTTTGTTCGCGCTCGAGGGTGCCACCACCCCCCCAGGCCTGTGGCGCCATCGCTTGGGCCAGAGCGGCTGCGAGCGCCTGCTGCCGCTGCAACCCACCGAGCTGCCCCAAGGCATCGAGCCGACCCTGTGCGATGTGCCAAGCTTCGACGGGCTGCGCGTGCCGTTTCTGCGCTACCGCCCGCGCGGTCCAATGCCGGCCGCTGGCTACCCCTGCGTGATCGTGATCCACGGCGGTCCGGAAGCCCAGTGGCGCCCGACCTTCCGCGCCGACCTGCAGTGCCTGCTCGATCGCGGGGTGATGGTGCTCGCACCCAACGTACGCGGCAGTACCGGCTTTGGTAAGCGCTACCACCAGCTCGACGACCGCGAGCGCAGGCTCGATGCGCTCAAAGACCTGATGGCGGTACGCGACTGGTGCGATAGCGAAAAGACCATCGATGCCAGCAGGGTGATGGCCTACGGCCGTTCCTACGGCGGCTTCATGGTGCTCTCGGCACTCACCGAGCATCCAGCTCGCTGGCGGCTCGGGGTCGAGTTCTACGGCATCGGTAATTTCCACACCCTGCTCGAGACCACAGGCCCGTGGCGACGGCGTCTGCGCGCTTCGGAATATGGCGACCCCGAGACCCAGGGCGCAGAACTCGAGCGTTTCTCGCCAATCCACCGCATCTCTCGCATCGAGGTGCCGCTTTTGATCGTCCAAGGGCTCGAGGATCCACGAGTACCGCCCGGCGAGAGCGAAATGGTCTACAGCTGCCTGCGCGGGCTCGGTCGCGAGGTCGACTACCTGCGCGTGCCCCATGCCGGGCACGGCTTCCTGCGCCGCGATCAGCGCCGCCGGGTGTTCTCGCGCACGGTCGAGTTCATCGCGCGCCACCTCTAGGGGCGGCGCTTTCGTCCAGCTGGAGCGAGGCGATCGATCAGCAACGCACTGCGCGCGATAGGTGTGAACGGTCCTTGACCCACCTTTGATCAGGAGTACGACGAGATGGATGCAACCGCACTGGTATGGACGCTGGTCGACGAGAAACGATCACTGTTCGAGACGCTCAGCGATCGGGTCTGGGAAACGCCCGAGCTCGCCTACGGCGAATATCGCTCCTGCCTCGAACACCGCAAGATGCTCCAAGCCCAGGGCTTTCGGATCACCGAGGAGGCCGCGGGGATCCCCACCGCGCTGGTCGGTGAGGCCGGAGCCGGAGGACCGGTGATCGCTTTCCTTGGCGAGTACGACGCGCTGCCCGGGCTCAGCCAGGCCGCCGGCGTCGCCGAGCCGCGGCCGCTGCCGGGCAACGGCTACGGCCATGGCTGCGGCCACAACATGCTCGGCTCGGCGGCGCTGCTAGCCGCTACCGCGATGAAGGATTACCTCGAAAGCCAAGGCGTGCCGGGCCGGGTGCGCTACTACGGCTGCCCCGCCGAGGAGGGCGGTGCGGCGAAGACGTTCATGGTCCGCGCCGGGTTGTTCGACGACGTCGACATCGCGATCTCCTGGCACCCCGCCTCCTTCACCCGGGTCGACGAGGCGCTGTCGCTGGCCAATACCCGGCTCGACTTCCACTTCGAGGGCCGGGCCGCCCACGCCGCCGCCGCGCCACATCTGGGCCGAAGCGCCTTGGATGCGGTCGAGCTGATGAACGTGGGAGTCAACTACATGCGCGAGCACATGCCGTCGAGCGCCAGGATCCACTACGCAATGCTCGATGCCGGCGGTATCGCCCCCAACGTGGTCCAGGCCAGTGCCACGGTGCGCTACGCGATCCGCGCGCGCGATCTTGCCGGCATGCGTGCGCTGATCGAGCGGGTCGAGAAGATCGCCCAGGGGGCGGCGCTGATGACCGAGACCCGGGTGGAGTCGAAGGTGGTCAGCGCGGTCTCCAACCTGCTCGGCAACACGCCACTCGAACGCGCGATGCAGCATTGCCTCGAGCGCCTTGGCGGCGTGCCGTTCGACGCCGCCGACTACGATTTCGCCGCCCAGATCCAGGCGACCCTGACCGCGACCGACATCGACAACGACCATGCCCGGGTCGGCCTCGCACCTTGGCCGCGAGCGCTCCACGACGGCGTGGTGGCACTCGATGCGCGCGGTGAACCGATGATCGGTTCGACCGATCTCGGCGACGTCAGCTGGGCGGTGCCGACCGTGCAGGCGAGGATCGCCACCCATGCGATCGGCACGCCAGGCCACTCCTGGCAGATCACCGCCCAAGGGCAGGCGGGTGCGGCTCACAAGGGCCTGGTCCACGCCGCCAAGGCCATGGTCGCGACCGGCCTGGCGGCACTGCTCGACCCCTCGCTGATCGAAGCGGCCAAAGAGGACCATGCCGCCCGGCTCGCGCGCACGCCCTATGCAAGCCCGCTACCCGCCGAGCTCAAGCCCCCGATCCAGCCGCGTCCCGCGGACTGACCCGTAGCAGCGGGTGTCGCAACGACCACAATAAAACCGAGAGAATCTGCCATGACGCCCCCTTCATCGCGCTACCGTCGGCTGTTCGCCGCCGCCGCCATCGCGCTGGTATCGCCGGTCGTCGCAAGCGCCGCGACACCGCCGAACACCCTGGTGATGGCCTGGAACATCGATGCGATCAGCACCTTCGATCCGGCCCAGATCGGCGAAGTGGTCACCGACGAAATCCTGCGCAACGCCTGCGATACCCTGGTCGACTTCGATCCCGACGACGCCAGCCGTGTGGTGCCGTCGCTGGCACGCTCCTGGTCGCTGTCCGATGACGGCCTGACCCTGACTTTCAACCTGCGCGAAGACATGCGCTTCCCGTCCGGCAACCCAGTGAGCGCGAGCGATGTCGCCTGGTCGATGAAGCGCGTGGTCGAGCTCGGCTTCGGCAACGCCGCCACCCTCGAGGAGTACGGTTTCACCGCGGATCGCATCGACCAGGCGATCGAGGTCCCCGACGCCCACACCTTGATGCTGCATTTCGACCATCCCTACCCGCAAGAGCTGATTCTCCAAGCGATCGCCGCCAATCGGGTCGCAAGCGCGCTCGATCAGGAAACGCTGATGGCAGAGGAGGTCGATGGCGATCTCGGCAACCGCTACCTGACCAACCATACCGAATGCGCAGGGCCCTACCGGCTGCGCCAGTGGAACGCCGGCGAGGCGGTGGTGCTCGAGGCCAACAGCGACTACTGGGGTGAAGCGCCGAAGCTGCCTCAGGTGCTGATCCGCCATGTCGCCGAGGCCGGCACCCAACGCCTGCTGCTGGCGCGAGGCGATGTCGACGTCGCCCGCGACCTGGCTCCCGAGGACCTCAGGAACCTCGACGGCAGCGACGGCATCGAGGTGGTCAAGGCACTCAAGCCACAGCTTTTCTACTGGAACCTCAACAACGGCGACCCGATCTTCGCCAATCCCAAGGTACGCCAGGCGATGCGCTATCTGGTCGACTACCAGGGGCTCGCCGACACCGTGATGGCCTACAGCGGCATGCCGCGGGCGAGCTTCGTGCCGCTCGGCTCGTTCGGCGCGCTCGACGAGACCGAAGGCCAGCCGTTCAGGCTCGATCTCGACGAGGCCAAGCGACTGCTGGATGAGGCAGGCTATCCGGACGGCTTCGAGACCCGGCTGATCTTCGGCACCCTGCCCTACTCGGCACCGATCGCCCAGAGCCTGCAGCAGAACGCGGCCAAGGTCGGCGTCAGGATCGAACTCGAACGGATGGCCAACGCCCAGCTGTTCTCGCGCGTGCGCGGGCGCGAGTACCAGTCGGCGATCCAGTCCTGGATGACCTCGGTGGCAGACGCTCACGGCATGGCCTCGCGCCTGCTCTACACCCCGGACAACCGGCTCGAGGCGCGCCAGAGCATGTACCCGAGCTGGCGCGCGGCGTATTACTCCGACGAGGTCAATCAAGAGGTCCAGGCGGCGCTGCTGGAGGCCGACCCCAGCGCGCGCGAAACCCGCTACCACGCGCTGCAAAGGGAGATGTTCGAGCAGGGACCGTTCGCGATCCTGTTCCAGATGTACGACGTCGCGGGCAAGCGTGTGGAGCTGCACGACTGGAAGTCGAACGGCTTCAGGGTCTACTACGACCTCGCCAGCAAGTGAACCGGACACCCACCCGACCCACCTCGGACCGAGTCGCGTCTGGCGATCCCGCCCGGCGCGGTACGCGACCGATGAACGTCTAGGAGCACGCCATGAGCGACTCAACGATCAACGGCACCGCGCTCCCGCCACGCGAGCCCAGCGCGCTGCTCGGCGGATTCAACTGGCTGGCACGTACACTCGCGACGGTGGCGGCGACGCTGTTCGGGCTGCTGGTGCTGACCTTCTTCATCGGCCGCCTGCTGCCGCTCGATCCAGTGATCGCGATACTCGGCGACAATGCATCGCAGGCCGCCTACGACGCGATGTATCGACAGCTCGGACTGGACCGGCCGCTGATCGAGCAGTTCGCAACCTACGTGGGTCAAGTGGTGCAATTCGACTTCGGCAGGTCGCTGACCTCGGGCAACCCGGTGCTCAGCGATATCGCCCGGGTGTTTCCCGCCACCCTCGAACTCGCCACCCTATCGATTTTGATCGCCACTGGATTCGGCATCCCGCTCGGTGTGCTCTCGGCGATGTATCGCGACAGCCCGCTCGACTACATCGTGCGGATCCTGACCTTGCTGGGCTACTCGGCGCCCAACTTCTGGCTCGGCCTGATGGGCCTGACACTGTTCTACGCCACCCTCGGCTGGGTCGCCGGTCCCGGGCGAATCGACTTCGTCTACGAGTACACCCTCACTCCGATCACCGGCTTCCTGCTGATCGACGCTCCCTTGCTCGGCGAGTGGCAGGCATTCGCCAACGCGATCAGCCACATCGTGCTGCCGGCCTCGATCCTCGGCTTCAGCGCCATGGCCTACATCGCGCGAATGACCCGCAGTTTCATGATCGAGCAGCTCAACCAGGAGTACGTGGTCACCGCCAGGGTGAAGGGGCTCTCGTGGGCCAAGACCGTGTGGGTACATGCCTTTCGCAACATCGCGGTGCAGGTGATCACCGTAGTCGCACTGTCGTACGCCTTTCTGCTCGAAGGCGCGGTACTGATCGAGACGGTGTTCGCCTGGCCCGGTTTCGGGCGCTACCTGACCAATGCGCTGCTCGCCGGTGACATGAACGCGGTGGTCGGCTGCACCCTGCTGGTCGGGACGATATTCATCGTGCTGAACCTGTGCTGCGACCTGCTCTACCACCTGCTCGATCCACGCACCCGCTGAGCCAGAGGCCAAGGAGGAGACCCGATGTCCCGCACCGACCATCCGACCAGGCTGCGCGCCTGGCTCACCGCCGAGATCGCAGGCTCCAGCCGCCAGGCCCGCGCCCAGCAGCTGTGGCGCGCGCTATGGCGGCTGCGCTCGAACTTCACCGCGCTAGTCGGCCTACTGATCCTGCTCGCGCTACTGGCGATGGCGCTGCTGGCACCATGGATCGCCACTCACGACATCTATGCACAGAACCTCGCCAACCGACTGAAGCCCCCCTCGGCCGCGCATTGGTTCGGCACCGACGAACTCGGCCGGGACATCTTCAGCCGCGTGGTATTCGGCGCCCGGATCACGCTCTACATCGCCTTGCTCACCGCCGCGATCGTAGCCCCCGTGGGGCTTCTGATCGGCACCGTGGCGGGCTACCTGGGCGGCTGGGTCGACGTTCTGCTGATGCGGGTGGTCGACATCTTCCTCGCCTTCCCCAGCCTGATCCTCGCACTGGCCTTCGTCGCCGCCCTGGGGCCTGGCATCGAGAATGCGATCATCGCCATAGCGCTGGCCTCCTGGCCGCCGATCGCGCGGCTGGCCCGCGCGGAGACGCTCTCGATCCGCGGCAGCGACTACGTCGCTGCGGTACGGCTGCAGGGCGCCTCGAAGCTTCGGATCGTGATCAACCACATCATGCCGATGTGCGTCCCCTCGGTGGTGGTCAGGGTCACCCTCAACATGGCCTCGATCATCCTCACCGCCGCCGGCCTCGGCTTCCTCGGGCTCGGCGCCCAGGCGCCGAGCCCCGAGTGGGGCGCGATGCTCTCCTCCGGACGCGAATTCATGCTGACCAGCTGGTGGCTGGCGGCAATCCCCGGCAGCGCCATCCTACTCACCAGTCTCGCCTTCAATCTGTTCGGCGACGGCCTGCGCGACCTACTGGACCCCCACCATGACTGAACCCAGCCTGCTCGAGATCGAAGACCTCAAGATCGGCTTTCCGACGCCGCGTGGCTTGCATCAGGTGGTACGCGGCGTTTCGCTGCGCATCGGCCGCGAGAAGGTCGGCATCGTCGGCGAGTCCGGTTCGGGCAAATCGCAGACCGGCCGCGCGATCCTCAAGATGACGCCGAAACACGCCCGGATCGAGGCCAAGCGGATGAGCTTCGACGGCATCGATCTGCATGCGGCCAGCGAACGGCAGATGCGCCGGATACGCGGCAATCGCATCTCGATGATCCTCCAGGACCCCAAGTTCTCGCTCAATCCGCTGATCAGGGTCGGCACCCAGGTCAGCGAGGCGTACCGCCTCCACCATCGGATCAACGCCGCGCAGGCGCGTCGGCGGACGCTTGAAATGCTCGAATCGGTGCGTATCCGCGACCCCGAACGGGTCTACCGGCTCTTTCCCCACGAGCTCTCCGGCGGTATGGGCCAGCGGGTGATGATCGCGATGATGCTGATCTCGGAGCCCGAGCTGATCATCGCCGACGAACCGACCTCGGCACTCGACGTCACCGTGCGCCGTCAAGTGATGGAGGTGCTCGGAGAGCTGGTGGAACGGCGCGGCGCCGGGCTGATGCTGATCAGCCACGACCTCAACCTGGTCGCCGAATACTGCGACCGGGTGCTGGTGATGTATGCCGGTCGGATCGTCGAAGCGCTGCCGGCCAGGGAACTGCACCAGGCTCGCCACCCTTATACCCGCGGCTTGCTGGAAAGCCTGCCGCGGCTCGACCGCAAGCGCGGGCTGCTGCCGGTACTGTCGCGCGACCCGGCCTGGCGCGAAGCGCCGTCGCTGCCGCTGGAGGAGATTCGCTGATGAACCAGCAACCCCTGCTCGAAATGGCCTCGCTCGAGATCCACTTCGGCCGCGGACGCGGCCGGGTCAAGGCGGTCGAAGAGGTCTCGTTCAAGCTCGCGCGCGGCGGCGCCTATGGGCTGATCGGCGAATCCGGCTGCGGCAAGTCCAGCGTGCTGAGAGCGATCGCCGGGCTCAACGACCACTATGGCGGATCGATCCTGTTCGATGGCCGCGAACTCTCGCCACGCCGCGACAAGCACTGGTTCAAGCGGGTGCAGATGGTGTTCCAGGACCCCTACGCCTCGCTGCACCCGCGCAAGACCGTGGCCAAGGTGCTGCGCGAGCCGCTGCGCATCCATCGATTCAAGGACGAGGAGCGCCGCATCGACCGAGTGCTCGACGAAGTCGGGCTCGGCGCGGCCTTCCGCTATCGCTATCCGCACCAGCTATCGGGAGGCCAGCGCCAGCGGGTCGCCATCGCCCGCGCGCTGGTGATCGAGCCGGAGCTCTTGCTGCTCGATGAGCCCACCTCGGCGCTCGACGTCTCGGTGCAGGCCGAGATTCTCAACCTGCTGGTTCGCCTGCGTGCCGAACGGGGCCTCACCTACCTGATGGTCAGCCACGACCTCGCGGTGGTGACCCATCTCTGCGGACGCGTAGGCATGATGCACGCCGGCCGCATCGTCGAGGAGCTCGACGAGGCCGACGTGCGTGCGGGCCATACCCGCGAGGCGTACACCCGCGCCTTCCTGGCCGCCAGCGCGGCCTGACTCGAACGTCGTTCATCGCCCACGCCGGACAAACACAAAAAAGGAACCGTCATGACGCACTCCCAACCAGCCCGTTCACGCACGATGATCAAGACCGCCGCGCTCGCCGCCCTGCTCGGTGCAAGCAATGCCGCGTGGTCGGCGACGCCGCCCGACACCCTGGTGATGGCATGGAACATAGATGCGATCAGCACCTTCGATCCGGCGCAGATCGGCGAAGTGGTGACCAACGAGATCCTGATGAACACCTGTTCGGCGCTGGTCGACTATGACCCGGAGGATGCCACTCAGGTGGTCCCGGCGCTGGCCGAGAGCTGGGAGGTGAACGAGGACGAGCGATCGCTCACCTTCCACCTGCGCGACGGCTTGACCTTTCCCTCCGGCGAGCCGGTTGAGGCCGACGATCTCGCCTGGTCTCTGGCGCGGGTGGTCAAGCTCGGCTTCGGCAACGCCGCCACCCTCGAGGAGTACGGCTTCACCACCGACAACGTCGAGCAGCTGATCACCGCGCCCGACCCGCGCACCCTGGTGATCCGCTTCGACCGCCCCTATCCATCCGACCTGATGCTCCAGGCGATCGCCGCCAACCGGGTCGCCACCGCGATCGATCGCGATACGGTAATGGCACAGGAAGTCGATGGCGACCTCGGCAACCGCTACCTCACCACCCGCACCGAATGCGCCGGCCCCTATCGGCTGCGCCAGTGGAACGCAGGCGAGGCGGTGGTGCTCGAAGCCAACTCCGGCTGGACCCCGGCACCCGCGCTTTCGCGCGTACTGATCCGCCATGTCGCCGAGCCCGGCACCCAGCGTCTGCTGCTCTCCCGCGGCGACGTCGACGTCGCCCGCGACCTGACGCCAGAGGATCTCGCCGCAGTCGAGGCCGCGCCCGATCTCGAGATCAACAAAGCGCTGCGACCACAGCTCTTCTACTGGGGATTCAACAACGACGACCCGATCCTCTCCAACCAGAAGGTGCGCCAGGCTCTGCAACTGCTGGTCGACTACCAAGGCCTCGCCGACACGGTGATGTCCTACAGCGGCATCCCGCGGGCCAGCTTCGTGCCGCTCGAATCGTTCGGCGCACTCGACCAGAGCGAAGGCCAGCCGTTCAGCCAGGATCTCGACCGGGCGCGGGAGCTGCTCGTCGAAGCAGGCTACCCGGACGGTTTCAGCATGCGGCTGATCTTCGGCACCCTGCCCTACTCGGCGACGGTGGCACAGAGCCTGCAGAACGCCGCGGCGCAAATCGGCATCAACCTCGAGCTCGAACGGATGGCCAACGCCCAGCTGTTCTCGCGCGTGCGCGGACGCGAGTACCAGATGAGCCTGCAGTCGTGGCAAACCTCGGTAGCCGATGCCCACGGCATGGCCTCCCGGTTGATCTACAACCCGGACAATCGGCTCGAGGCCCGCAATACCATGTACCCGAGCTGGAACTCGGCGTTCTACTCCGAGCAGGCCAACCAGGAGATCGAAGAGGCCCTGTTCGAGACCGACCCCGCCGCGCGCGAACAGCGCTACCACGCGCTGCAGCGGGAAGTGTTCGAGCTCACGCCCAGAGTGGTGCTGTTCCAGACCTACAACATCGTCGGGCTCAACCAGCAGTTGAAGGGATGGCAGTCCAACGGTTTTCGCAGCTACTACACCCTGACCAGCAAGTGATCGCTGCTCTTGCGGGCCGGCGACGCCGAACCGCCGACGATCTCCTCCCATAGCTGCTCGATGCCGCGTCCGAGCGGACGCGGCGAGCGGTAGAGGCGGATCTCGACCTTCTGGTGCCAGTGCGCGTCACCCGCCAGCCCCAGCAGGCCGGCATCGAGCTCAGTGCGCACCAGGCTCTCGGGCAGCCAGGCGAGCCCGCTGCCCGCCATCACCATGCCCTTCAGCGCACTGCTCATGGTGTTCTCGTACACCGTGACGAGCTCCAAGGGCTGGCGTTCGAACAGGCGCACGAGCAGCTGGGCGAAGAAGGCGCCTTCTCGATAGCCGAGGTAGCGAATCGGTCCCTCGGCGTCGATCGGATGGAGCGGCCGACCCGCCTCGTCGAGGCGCGAGACCGGCACCAGCCACTCCACACCGAGCGACACAGATGGACAGCGCGGCAGGATATCGCCAGGCGCCACCCACGGGTGGGCATAGGTGAGCATCAGGTCGCTCTCGCCCTCGATCAGGGTGGAGACGGTGCCGGCGAACGATGGGCGAGGATCGCAGAAACGCACCTGCAGCGAAGGATGCCCCTGCTGGAGCCCTGCGAACCAAGGCGGAAAAAAGGTCAGGCAGAGGGTATTGAGCGCGGCGAAATTGATCACACACGGCTGGCCGTCATCGATCGACCCGAGCTCGACCCGGGTGCGCTGCAGGGTGGACAGAATCTCGCGCGCCTTGGGCAGGAAGGCGAGCCCCTCGCGGGTCAAGCCCACCGGATGGGTGGTGCGGTCCACCAAGGGAAAGCCGAGGCGCTGTTCGAGCAGCCGGATCCTGCGGCTCAGCGCCGACTGGGTGACGTGGCGCTCGCTGGCCGCGCGGGAAAAATTGAGGCAGCGCGCCAGGGTGACGAAGTCTTCGAACCATTTGAGCTCCATGAGGCGCCCCCGGTTTGGTTTGTTGTTGGTGTCTGGTATTCGAAGCGGGTATGAAGGAACAACATACACCATCACCCGGCCGGCTCTACATTCGCCAAGGCTTAGGGCGTGCTAACACGCCCCAGGAAGTATCCACAAAAGAAAACGCCCCGCACGAGGCGAGGCGTCCTGGTCGCACGGGGCCGCGGCTACAAGCCGGCGCCTTGGCGCAGGACTTCGACCTTGTCGGTCTTCTCCCACGGGAAGGCGGTGAAAGTCTCGCGCTTGCGCTGGCCGTCGACGTCGATCCACTCGTAGGTGTGTTCGAACGGTTCGCGACCGAAGTGGCCGTAGGCTGCGGTGAGCCGATACATCGGGTGGAGCAGGTCGAGCATGGCGGTGATCGCGAAGGGGCGCAGATCGAAGTGCTCGCGAACCAGCTCGATGATCTTCTCGTCGCTGATCTTGCCGGTGTTGAAGGTATTGACCGACACCGAGGTCGGCTCGGCGACGCCGATCGCATAGGAGACCTGGATCTCGCACTTGTCGGCCAGGCCCGCGGCGACCACATTCTTCGCCACGTAGCGCCCGGCATAGGCGGCGCTGCGGTCGACCTTGGACGGATCCTTGCCGGAGAACGCGCCGCCGCCATGGCGGGCCATGCCACCGTAGGTGTCGACGATGATCTTGCGTCCGGTCAAACCGCAGTCGCCGACCGGGCCACCGATCACGAACTTGCCGGTCGGATTGATGTGGAACCTGGTCTTCTCGCTCAGCCACTCGGCGGGCAGCACGTCGCGGATGATCAGCTCCTCGACCGCATGGCGCAGCTCGGACTGGGAGATGCTCTCGTCGTGCTGGGTGGAAAGCACCACCGCGTCGACGCCGACGGGCTTGCCGTGTTCATCGTAGCGGAAGGTGACCTGGCTCTTGGCGTCCGGACGCAGCCACGACAGGATGCCGTTCTTGCGCAGCTCCGACTGGCGCTCGACCAGCCGGTGGGCGTAGTGGATCGGTGCCGGCATGAACGAGGGCGTCTCGTTGGTGGCATAGCCGAACATCAGCCCCTGGTCACCGGCGCCCTGGTCTTCCGGCTTGGAGCGGTCGACGCCCTGGGCGATGTCCACGCTCTGCTTGCCGATCAGGTTGAGTACGCCACAGGTGGCGCCATCGAAGCCGACCTGGGAGGAGGTGTAGCCGATATCGAGGATCACCTGGCGCACCAGCTCCTCGAGATCGACCCAGGCACTGGTGGTAATTTCACCTGCGACGATCGCGACACCGGTCTTGACCAGCGTCTCGCAGGCGACACGAGCCTGCTTGTCACGAGCGATAAGCGCATCGAGCACCGCATCGGAGATCTGGTCGGCGATCTTGTCGGGATGGCCTTCGGATACCGACTCGGAGGTGAACAGGGAGTATTCGCTCATTACAGTCTTCGACCCTCGCCTCGTAGTTCGAGCATGTGGGAGTGAGAAGTGGAAGCGACGGCGGCCGAAAACAGCAGCGATCGCCGACGATGGGGAAAAAATTCTACACGCACAGTGAGAGGGTGCCTAGCTTGGCTGCGCGCTTAGCTTATGTTCGAAAAATCGAGCATGGCCTGGGAAAACCAAGCCATGCCCAGCGCGTCGAGACGACCGAGAGACCTACACGACCAGCGAGTAGAGCAGCCAGACCAGCGCGAACGACATGAAGCCCACCGCCGTACCGATCACGGTCCAGGTCTTGAGCGCCACCTTGACGCTGATGCCGAGGAAGCGCGATACCAGCCAGAAACCGGAGTCGTTGACGTGTGAAAAGGTGATCGATCCCGCGGCGATCGCCACCACGATGCAGGCGAGAGAAACCCCTCCCAGCTCAGGATGAGCAGCCACCGCCGGGGCCATCAGTCCCGCCGCGGTGGTCGCCGCAACGGTGGCCGAGCCTTGGGCGACGCGCATGATGATCGCGATCAAAAACGCGGAGAGGATCACCGGCAGGCCAAGCGCATCCAGGCCATTGGAAAGCGCGGTGCCGATGCCGGTCGCGGTCAATACGCCGCCGAACATACCGCCCGCCCCGGTGATCAGGATGATCGAGCATACCGGGCCCAGGCCTTCGTCGACGAGCCTCTCCAGGCGCTCACCGACCGGCCCCTGGGTACGCCTGATCACCAATAGGTACATGGCCAGCAAAGTGGTGATCAAAAGCGCGATGGGTGTGTTGCCGATGAACACCAGGGTATGGAACCACACGCCTTCACCGGCGATGAGGCCGTCGGCGGCGAGCGTGGTCAGCCCGGTATTGAGAAAGATCAGCACCAGCGGCAGCACCAGGACCAGCAGCACGGTGGAAAACGCCGGCGCATTCTCGGTCGAAGCGTTGGGCTGGCCCAGCAGATCCGGCACTGCGAACGATGGATGCCTATTGGCGAGCAGCAGCGCCAACCGGTAGCCGACCAGGTACCAGGTGGGCAAGCCCACCAGCAAGGAGACGACCAGCACCATGCCGACATCGGCACCGATCAATCCCGACGCGGCGACCGGCCCTGGGTGCGGAGGCACCAGCGCGTGCATGACCAGGAAGGCACCGGTGGAAGGCAGCGCGTAGCGCAGAATCCCTCCCCCGAGCCGGCGCGCCACCGAATAGATGATCGGCAGCATCACGATGAAGCCCGCATCGAGGAAGATCGGAAACCCGAAGCAAAGTGAAGCGACCGATAGGGCGAACGGTGCGCGACGCTCGCCGAACACCTCGAGCAGGCGATTGGCCAGCACATTGGCACCGCCGGAGACTTCGACCATGCGTCCGAGTACGGCGCCAAAGCCGATCAACAAGGCGACGTTGCCAAGGGTCCTGCCGAACGGCCCGACCAGCGTGCCGATCAGCTCCTGGACATCGATACCGGCAGCGATCGCGGTCAAGATCGATACGATGATCAAAGCGAAGAAGGCGTGCAGACGCACCTTGATGATCAAGAAAAGCAGCAGGGCGATGGCGCCGAGCCCAATCAAGGTCAGCAGCACAGGGGATAAGGTCGTGGTGCTCGCTAGCGCATTACTATCCATGGCTCACCTGGGGTATTGCCTTCGTCGAGGCGTAGTGCACCAGCGGACGGCGCAAAACGCCGCCCGAGGCGAGGGAAGTGTGGTTGGGTCAGAGCACGCCCGGCGTACGAGGAAGCCGAGCGCGGGATGTACCGCCGCCTAGTCGAGCGGAGCCGGTCCCAGCTCTTCCAGCAGCTGCTTCATCTTGACGTAGGCTTTGTTGCGATAGGCGATCAGCTCGGGGATGCGTTCGGCCGGCACGTTGAGAAAGCCCGCCCCGCTCTTGGTACCGAGTTTGCCCTGCTGAATCAGGTCGCTGAGCACCTTGGGGGTGGCGAATCGATCGGGGAAATCGCTCTGTAGCGATTTGTAGCAGAAGTTATAGACGTCGAGCCCCGCCATATCCGCGATCGCGAACGGACCGAAGAACGGCAGGCGAAAGCCAAAGGTGGTACGCACCAGGGTATCGATCTCTTCCGCCGTCGCCACGCCCTCTTCGAGCAGCTGGGTCGCCTCGTGGAACAGCGCGTACTGCAAGCGGTTGAGGACGAAACCAGTGACGTCCTTGACCGTCGCGGTCTCCTTGCCGGTGGAGCGCACGATCGCGCAGGCCTCATCGATCGCATCCGACGAAGTGCCGGCGTGAGGGATGATCTCCACCCCGGGAATGAAAGGCGAAGGGTTGGAGAAGTGCACGCCGAGGAAGCGCGCGGGATGAGTCACTGCCTGCGCCAGGGCGGCGATCGAGATGGTCGAGGTGTTCGAACCGATGATCGCCTCCGGCTTCGCTGCCGCGCAGATTCGGCGCAGGGTCTCATGCTTGATCTCGAGTACTTCGGGTACCGCCTCCTCGATGAAATCCGCCCCCTCGACCGCCTCTTCGATCGATGCGGCGGCGGTGACGTTACGCTCGATCAGTTCTACCGCCCCCTCCGGAAACAGGCCGTCGGCGACGAACTGGCGAGCCTCTTCGACTATTCGCTGGCGATTACGCTCGGTCACCTCGAATGAGACGTCGGCGATCTTTACCTGCGCCCCTGCGATCGCCAGGACCTGGGCGATACCACCGCCCATGTATCCAGAACCGATGATGGCCACTGCGCGCGTCATGGTGTTCCTCCGAATGTCACGTCAATCACGGTTCAGTCCTGGTTGCCCTGGCGCACCTGGCTTTCGCCGAGCGCGTAGCCGGCTCGCTTGGGCAGGATCTGCTCGCGCAGGTAACGTTGGTTGCTGCTCGACACGCTGAGCCCATCGCCGCCGTAATGCTCGGTGCAGATCACCCCCTGGAAGCCATTGGCCAGCGCGATCTCGAACGCCTTGCGGTAGCTGATCAAACCGGATTCCAGCGGGGCGGGCATGGCGACGAAGTAATCGCGGGCGATATCTTCGTCGCGGATGTAGTTCTTGACGTGCCAGTAATTCGAGTAAGGCAGGGTTTTCTCGAGCATCTCGACCCAGGATTCGATCGGTCGGTGCAGGCGGATCAGGTTGCCGATATCGGGGTTGAGGCCAACGTTGGGCAGGCCGATATCCTTGACCAGGGCAACGGCCGAATCGGCGGTGCCGAGGTAGGTATCCTCGTACATTTCAAGCGAGACCAGCAGGCCGAGCTCTTCGGCATGGCGCCCCAGTTCGCGAAGCCGCTCCACCGCCAGTTTCCAGGTCGCCGCGTCGCCCACCGGGTCCTTGTGGCCCTCTACGGTCCAGAACCACAGCTGCGCTTGCTGCTGCGGGGTCAACGCTTGGTGCAGCCCGAACGACACCACCTCGCAACCAAGCGCCGCGGCGGCCTCCAGGGTGCGATGGCTATACGCCAGGTTGTCCTCCCACCCGGCCTCTTCGATCACGCTGCGACGAATCGCCGAGATCGCCGGGGTTCCCACTCCAGCAGCCCGCGCCGCTGCCTTGAGCTCATCGAGGCGCGCGGCGGACAGATCACCCGGGCGGACCCAGCTGTCGGTGAAATCGACATCGGTGAAACCCGCCTCGCGCACCTCGGTGAACACCCGCTGCCACGCCTCGGGCTCGGCATCGTTGATGTGGCGCCCTTGAGCATCGACGCCTGGAAACTGCAATAATGCAGCAGTGATTGGCCAGTTATCCGCGGTATAAGCCATGTTCGATTTCACTCCGATTGGCTGGCGGCACCACTTCCCATATCGCCAGCGGTAGTTCGATGTTCCATGACGGCGAAGACCGCCACGATGATTTGATATTCACGCCGACGTCGTCTCACCGGTCGCCGGCCCATAGCCACCACTCCCCTCGGAGCTCGGTCATTAGGATCGAAATGAATTCAATCTTTTGATCTTGTCTGGTTCAAATGAGCACGGCCAATATCGCCAATTGGTCATACTTTTATCAATGCGCGCATCATAGAACTTTAGTAGGCCGTCCCTTCATTCACACCACAGGAAAATAAATAATCCATATAAAACAATTACATGAATAAAAACACGGACAACGAACCAAGAACAAAATCGCAATAGCGCACTGGCCGCCCAATCGCATCACGCCCATGGCCCAATCAGCGAATGGCGACCACAACTGACCATTAGTACCCGACATTGGTATAGGTGTATCGATTAATCATCGAGACAACAGCTATAAAACAAGCACTACGCCAATTTTCGAGGACCAAAGTCGAATAGGGATATCGTCGGAGCGAGGCGGATACTCACTGCTCAACATCTGTTCATAAAAGGAACAAATATTTAAAGGCGAACGGCGCGAAGCGGGAATCTTCGTCGATCACCCTACGGCAACGAGCAGGCCGGCCCTTGCCACGACCGCCCTCCGATCGCGAGGCCACGGCTGCCAGGGCCAACCGCCGCCCATCAAGGAGCATCGATATGGCCCAGGTACACAAAGCCCCGCGCTTGTCGGCAGGCCAGCGAACGATCAGGAACCTGCGCTGGTGGGTGGTGGGTTTCGCCCTGCTCGCAGGGATCATCAACTACATGGACCGCAGCGCGATCGCCATCGCCGCACCGGAGCTGATGCGCGAATTCAACCTGAGCGCTGCGGATATCGGACTGCTCGGCACCATATTTTCATGGACCTACGCCTTCTCCCAGCTGCCCACCGGCTGGCTGGTCGATAAGCTTGGAGCGCGCAGGATGTACTTCATCGCCATCGCCGGCTGGAGCATCGCCACCGCGCTGATGGCGTTCGGCACCCGCCTATGGCATTTCGTCATTTTCCGCGCCCTGCTCGGGGTGATGGAGGCACCCAACTCGCCTGCCTCGGCCAAGCTGACCGCCGACTGGTTCCCCCGCGCAGAGCGAGGCCAGGCCACTGCGATCTGGGACAGCGGTTCGAAATGGGGCCCAGCGATCGCGCCGCCCGTGCTCACCCTGATCATGATCACCCTGGGCTGGAAGGCGATCTTCTTGATTCTCGGGCTGGCTGGGCTTGTGCTGGCGGTGGCGTTCTACCTGTTCTATCGCACCCCGGAGAACCATCGCCGCATCACCGCCGAGGAGCTCGAGATGATCGAGCAGGACCGCGCCAACCAGCCGCTGCGTCATGCCAAGGTCTCCTGGCTGGGGCTGTTCAGGCACCGTCAGGTGTGGGGAATGATGGCGGGATTCTTCTGCGTGATCTGGATCTGGAACATCTTCATCATCTTCCTGCCGCTCTACCTCCAGCAAACCCACGGCGTCAGCATCAAAGGCACGGGGTGGCTTGCCGCCATTCCGTTCCTCGGCGCGGCGATAATCGGCATCTGCGGTGGCTACGCGATGACTCGCTACGCCAAGACGTCGGGCAAGGACACCCTGACCACCAAGCGCCACGTGATGAGCATCGCCGCGGTCATCGCAGGCGCACTGGTCTGCTTGATTCCGCTGGTACCGACGCTATGGATGTCGATCGTGGTGATGACCCTGGCGCTGGGCTTCATCGCCACCATGCAGGCGGCGGCCTGGGCGATGCCGAGCGACGTGGTCGGCGCTTCCAAGGTCGCCTCGGTGGGCGCGATCCAGAATTTCGGCGGCTACTTCGGCGGCGCCTTCGCGCCGCTGCTGACCGGCATACTGGTCGACCGCACCGGCTCCTACACGCTCTCGTTTTTGATCGGCGGGGTGATCGCGGCGATGGCGGCAGTCGCCTATTCGACCATGGTGCGCTCGCCGATCACCGAAGATAGTGACGACTGATCCCCTCGACCCAAGGAGTACTCCATGCACGTTGCCATCATCGGCGCGGCCGGCATGGTCGGCGTCAAGCTGACCCAGGCGTTGATCGAGCCAAGCGCGCGCCACGGCCTCGAGATAGAAGCGCTGACGCTCATCGATGTGGTCGAACCGCCGCTGCCCGAGACGTTCCAAGGCGAACTGCGCCGGGAAGTGCGTGATCTGTCGGCGGCGGGAGAGGCGCAGCGCCTGGTCGAACAGCGACCCGACCTGATCTTCCACCTGGCGGCGATCGTCTCCGGCGAAGCGGAGCGCGATTTCGACAAGGGCTACCGGATCAATCTGGACGGCACCCGCGAGCTGTTCGATGCAATCCGCCAGGCCAACCTCAGCAGTGGCTACTGCCCTCGGCTGGTCTTCACCTCATCGATAGCGGTGTTCGGCGCACCGCTGCCTGAGCGCATCGGCGACGACTTCCACTCGACGCCGTTGACCAGCTACGGCACCCAAAAAGCGATCTGCGAGCTGCTGCTCGCCGACTATACACGGCGCGGCTTCTTCGACGGCATCGGCATCCGGCTACCCACGCTTTGCGTACGCCCCGGCAAGCCTAACCTTGCCGCATCGGGCTTCTTCTCCAACATCATTCGCGAGCCGCTGGTCGGCCAACCCGCGATCCTGCCGGTGCCGCGCGAGGTGCGCCACTGGTTCGCCTCGCCTCGCTCCGCCGTCGGCTTCCTGCTCCATGCGGCGACGATCGACACCGCTCTCATCGGCCCACGCCGCAGTTTGTCGATGCCAGGCGTGAGCGCCACCGTCGATGATCAGATCGAAGCGCTGCGCCGCGTCGCCGGTGACGCGGCGGTGGCGCTGATCGAGGAACGCCCCGACCCTGCGATCATCGCCATGGTCAGCGGCTGGGCACCAGGCTTCGATGCCGAGCGAGCGACGGCGCTAGGGTTCACCGCCGAGCGCGACTTCGAGCAGATCATCCGAGCCCACATCGAAGACGAGCTGGAACCCTGAGCGCCCGCGCCCTGGTGCTCGGCACTGTCGCCGGGCTACCAGGGCAACGGCGCTTCAAGCTCAGCGCCGCCCCACCTCGTCGAGGCTCAGGATGGTGTGGGCATTGGTCGCGCTGGTGGCGAGGGTGTCGATCACCCCGGTACGCAGCGCACCGAGGATGCCGGCGGCCTTGGTGTTTTCGCTGGCGATCGCGATGACATCGGGGATGCGCGCAAGATCGCTGATCGACAGTCCGATCACTCGCCCCTGCATCGGCGTCTTGGCCGGGTGGCCATGAATATCGATGAAGTCGTAACCCATCATGTCGCCAATCGTTCCGGCCAGCCGCGCCTCGGCGATCTCCTGGGGCGTGAACCAACCCATCCGCGCCATGTTGCTGTTCTCGCTCAGGTCACCGACCCCGATCAGGGCGATATCGGCACGTCGGGCGCGATCGAGGGTCTGGCGCACGGTGATGTTGTCGAGCAGCCGCTCGCGCGCGGTCGCGTCCTGTACCAGCGCCGGGGCATAGAGCGTCTCGCTCTCGCCGCCGAACCTGGCCGCCAGGCGCCGGCAGATATGGTCGGGGTTCATGTACTCGCCAGCGCGCAAAGAGCCGCCGATCGCACAAATGAACGAGCAGCGTCGCGCCTGCTGGACGAACACGTTGTCGGCCACGGAGCCAACGTTGCGCCCCATGCCCACGGCGACGATCGCACCGTCGTCGAGCGTGCGGGCCAGATGGTCGGCGACCAGGCTGGCAACGTTGGAGCGCTGGCGCTCCTCGTCGCCATGGTCGAGGGCGATCAGCGCGCGCTTGATGCCGAAGCGACGCTTCAACTCCTGCTCTATCTCGGCACTGACCGCGGGATGCAGACGCACCCGCACGTCGACGATTCCTTCCATATGGGCACGCTTGAGCAGTCGCCCCACCTTGATCCGAGAAATGCCCAGCCGCTGGGCGATCGCCTCCTGGGTCTCGCCTTCCACATAGTAGAGTGCGGCGATCTCGGTCATCAGATCAGCCTCGCCAACCTCACTGCGCTCGCTCATCGTTCTTTTTCTCCCCCGCTCGTTCGACAGCCTCCTGGCGCGCCCAACGATAGCACAGCCATAGAAGCCGGCCGGACAAACGCCGCCCCTCAACTTTTGATCACGCCAGGAACTTTGGATCAATCATCAGCAGAAAGCACACAATCCGGCGAAAGCTGAGCCATACCAAGGGATGAAAGGCTAATTAACGATCAACCAAAGTCGTATATAGACATTCCTCCAAGCGTTCGATACTGGATTCATCTCATCATTTGTTCACGTTAAGATCATATATCCGGTATCACCGGTGCAGCGCGCCCGCGAGGCGCCCCGCCACAGGAGCCAGTCCCATGACTCGTCTGTTCAATCGCCCCTCGGACTTCGCCAGCGAGCTGATCGAAGGCTTCGTCGCCGCCTACTCCGACAAGGTCCGCCAAGTCCCCGGCGGCGTGGTGCGCAACACCCGATCAAAGCAGGGTGAGGTCGCGGTGGTGATCGGCGGTGGGTCGGGACATTACCCGGCCTTCTCCGGGCTGGTCGGCCAGGGACTCGCCCATGGTGCGGCGATGGGCAACCTGTTCGCCTCCCCCTCCGCCCGCCAGGTCTACTCCGTCTCCCGCGCCGCCGACAACGGCGGTGGGGTGATCCTGAGCTTCGGCAACTACGCCGGCGACGTACTCCATTTCGGCATGGCCAAGGAGCGGCTCAACTCGGAGGGCATCCGCTGCGAGGTCCTGCCGGTCACCGACGACATCTCGAGTGCGCCGATCGAGGAGCGCCACAAGCGGCGCGGCATCGCAGGCGACCTGACCGTATTCAAGACCGCCGCCGCCGCTGCCGAGGCCGGCTACGACTTCGATGCCACGCTCGCCGTGGCCAGGCGCGCCAATGAGCGCACCCGCTCGCTCGGCGTCGCCTTCTCAGGCTGCACGCTGCCCGGTGCCAGCCAGCCGCTGTTCGAGGTCGCCGCCAACAAGATGGCGCTTGGCATGGGTATCCATGGCGAACCAGGTATCGAGGACTGCGACATTCCCACCGCCGACGAACTCGCCGAGCGACTGGTCGCTACGCTGCTCGAGGAGCTGCCGGAAGGGGTCGAATCGCCCCGCGGACAGCGCGTCACAGTGCTGCTCAACGGCCTCGGCAGCGTCAAGTACGAAGAGCTCTTCGTGGTCTATCGACGGGTCGCCCAGCTGCTCGGCGATGCTGGCGTCGAGGTGATCGAACCCGAAGTCGGCGAGCTGGTCACCAGCTTCGACATGGCAGGGCTTTCGCTCACTCTGTTCTGGCTCGACGAGGAGCTGGAGCGGCTATGGCACGCGCCCGCCGCGACACCAGCGTTTCGCAAGGGCGAGATCACCCTCGCCGAACCGCTCGAGGCGACCGAGCTCGAAATTCCCGACCTCGACGTGGTTACCCCCGCCTCCAGCGAATCGCGACGCGCGGCCGGCTGCGTGCTCAGCGCCCTGGAGGCGGCCGAGCGGGTGGTGCTCGCCAACGTCGAGAAGCTCGGCCGGATCGATGCGATCGCCGGCGACGGCGACCACGGCATCGGCATGGAGCGAGGTGTCACTGCGGCGGTGGAAAAGGCGCGCGAGCTCGAAGCCCGCGACGCTGGCGCCGGCACCCTCTTGACCCGTGCCGCCGATGCCTGGGCCGATCGTGCCGGCGGCACCTCCGGCGCGCTGTGGGGAGTCGCGCTGGGCGCGCTCGGCACCGCGATCGGCGACGAGCACGCCCCCGACGCCAAACGCGTCAGCGAAGGCGTACGCCGAGCGCTGGAAGGCATCATCCACTTCGGCAAGGCCTCTCCCGGCGACAAGACCATGGTCGACGCGCTGATTCCCTTCCACGAGACGCTCGAGCGCGAAGTCGAAGGCGGCGCCGAACTCGCCCAGGCCTGGCGCAAGGCGGCCGAGGCCGCGCATCGAGCAGCAGAAGAAAGCGCTCACCTGGTACCGAAAATCGGCCGCGCCCGCCCCCTGGCGGAGAAGAGCGTCGGCACCCCGGATCCCGGCGCGATCTCGCTGGCGCTGATCGTCGCCGCAGTCGGCGAAGTGATCAGCAAAGGCACTCCCGTTACCGCATGACCCAAGGACTCCTGAACATGACCGACAAACTGCGCATCATCATCGGTTCCGACGACGCCGGCTACGAATACAAAGAAGCGCTCAAGGCGGACCTGCTCGAAAGCCCGCTGGTCGCCTCGGTCGAGGATGTCGGCGTCGATGCCGACTGCTCCATCGCCTATCCGCACGTCGCGATCAGCGCAGCGGAAAAGGTCAGCGCCGGCGAAGCGGACCGGGCGCTGTTGATCTGCGGCACCGGGCTGGGCGTTGCGATCTCGGCCAACAAGGTGCCGGGCATCCGCGCAGTGACCGCCCACGACGGCTTCTCGGTCGAGCGGGCGATTCTCAGCAACAATGCCCAGGTGCTCTGCATGGGCCAGCGGGTGGTCGGGCTCGAGCTCGCAAGGCGGTTGGCGCGCGAGTGGCTGACCTATCGCTTCGATGAAAGCTCCGCCTCGGCTGCCAAGGTCCAAGCGCTGAGCGACTACGAAGCCACGCACGCCGAGGCCGAAAAGCAGCCATGAACGCCGCGCCCATCATTCTCGGCATGAGCCTCAAGATGTACTTCGGCCAGCGCCGCACGCTCGACTGGTGCCGAGAAGTGGCGAGCGCGATCGCGCGCCACCCCGCTGTCCTCGAAGGCCGGGTCGAACTGTTTCTGCTGCCCAGCTTTCCGTTGATCGCCCCCGCGCAGGAGATATTCTCCACCACCCCGATGCGCATCGGTGCCCAGGATCTGCACTGGGAGGATCAAGGCGCCTTCACCGGCGAGGTCAGCGGTGCCCTGCTGGCGGAAATGGGCGCGCGCTACGCCGAGATCGGCCACGCTGAGCGCCGCCGCCTGTTCGGCGAGACCGACGAGACGGTGGCATTGAAGACCGCCGCTGCACTGCGCAACGGCCTGACCCCGGTGCTCTGCGTCGGTGAAACGCACCAAGGCAGCGCCGAGCAGGCAGCGCAGGCCTGCCTCGCCCAGCTGGAGAGCGCGCTCACTGAAGCGCAGCGTCAGGGCCTGCATGGCGAAGTGATCCTCGCCTATGAGCCCGTCTGGGCGATCGGCGCAGCCGAGTCGGCCACCCCGGCATTCATCGCCGAGGTCTGCGATCTGCTGCGTACCGGACTCTCGAATGCGGGCCACCGTGCCAGGATCATCTATGGCGGCAGCGCCGGCCCGGGCCTGCTGTCGCGCATCCAGGACAGCGCGGACGGCCTGTTCCTCGGCCGCTTCGCCCACGACCCACGCGCCTTCGCAAGCATCCTCGATGAGGTCCAACTGCGCTGAGACCTTTCCCGCCACTTCTGCACACGGTGGGAAAAGGCTCGCGGCAGCGCGGCAGTGAAAATCATTATCGCGGCTATCCAGCCGTGGGAATGGACACTATCCTGTGTCGATGAGCCGTGGTCGTGTCGCGACAACCGTCAACGCCCGTAATATGGCGCCCGCACCCGTGACAAGCCGCCGCCGGTCATCGAAGGCGCGACGAACGCGGGCGACCATGGGACAACCACCGATGGCGCTGCGTCACAAAATTGCGTAGCTTTCCTACATCCTGGTCGGTCAGGCCGATCACATCTTCGACACTCACAGTGAACCTCAGGAGCCTCTAACGTCATGCCGTCACGTCGTCAGCTCGCCAACGCGATTCGCGCCCTCTCCATGGATGCCGTCCAGAAGGCCAACTCAGGTCACCCGGGCATGCCGATGGGGATGGCGGACATCGCAGAGGTACTATGGAGAGGTCACCTCAAGCACAACCCGAACAACCCGGACTGGCAGGATCGCGACCGCTTCATTCTCTCCAACGGTCACGGTTCGATGCTGCACTACTCGCTGCTCCATCTCACCGGCTACGACCTGCCGATGAAGGAGCTCGAGAACTTCCGCCAGCTCGGCTCGAAGACCCCTGGACACCCGGAGCACGGCTACACCGCCGGTATCGAGACCACCACCGGCCCGCTCGGCCAGGGCCTGGCCAACGGCGTCGGCATGGCAATCGCCGAGCGCACCCTCGCCGCCCAGTTCAACCGCGGCGACCACAATGTGGTCGACCACCGGGTCTGGGTCTTCGCCGGCGATGGCTGCCTGATGGAGGGCATCAGCCACGAGGCCTGCTCGCTGGCCGGCACCCTCGGCCTCGGCAACCTGGTGGTGTTCTACGATGACAACGGCATCTCGATCGATGGCGAGGTCGAAGGCTGGTTCACCGACGATACCGCCAAGCGTTTCGAAGCCTACGACTGGAACGTGATCGGTCCGATCGACGGCCACGACGCCGAACAGATCGATGCGGCGATCAACCAAGCCAAGCAAGTCGACGACAAGCCTTCGATCATCATCTGCAAGACCGTGATCGGCTTCGGCTCACCGAACAAGGCGGGCAAGGAAGAGAGCCACGGCGCCGCCCTCGGCGACGACGAAGTCGCACTGGCGCGCAAGGAACTCGGCTGGGACTACCCGCCGTTCGTCATCCCGCAGGAGATCTACGACGCTTGGGACGCCCGCGAAAAAGGCGCCCAGTTCGAGGCCGAGCACGACAAGCTGCTCAGCGCCTATGCCGAGGCCTATCCAGAGCTGGCCAAGGAGCTCAAGCGCCGCTATTCCGGCGAGCTGCCGGCCGCGTTCGATCCCGACAAGCTGATCCGTGAGGCGCAGGAAAAAGGCGAGAAGATCGCCTCGCGCAAGGCCTCGCAGAACGTGCTCAACGAGCTCGGCCCGATCTTCCCCGAGCTTTTCGGCGGCAGCGCCGACCTCGCGCCTTCGAACCTGACGATCTGGAAGGGTGTCGAGCCGATCAGCAAGACCAACTTCGGCGGCGCCTACCTGCACTATGGGGTGCGCGAGTTCGGCATGGGTGCGATCGCCAACGGCATCGCCACTCACGGCGGCTTCATTCCCTACGACGCGACCTTCCTGGTGTTCGTCGAATACATGTTCAATGCCGTGCGCATGTCCGCGCTGTCGCACACCCGTATCGTCCATGTCTTCACCCATGATTCGATTGGTCTCGGCGAGGATGGCCCGACCCACCAGCCGATCGAGCAGCTCGAGGCGCTGCGCGCGCTGCCCGGCCTGCACACCTGGCGTCCGTCCGACTCGGTCGAGACCGCGGTGGCCTGGGTCGAAGGGATCAAGCGTGAGAAGGGCCCGACCGCGCTGGCACTCTCCCGCCAGGGCCTGCCGGTGCAACCGCGCAGCGAAGCCCAGCTCGCTGCGATCAAGCGCGGCGGCTACGTGCTGCGGGAGACCGAAGGCACCCCTGAGCTGATCCTGATCGCCACCGGCTCCGAAGTCGGCCTCGCGGTCGACGCGGCCAAGGTGCTCGAGGAGAAGGGTCGCAAGGTCCGCGTGGTGTCGATGCCCTGCACCAGCATGTTCGACGAGCAGGACGCCGAGTACCGCGAGTCGGTACTGCCGCGCGCGGTGACCAAGCGGGTCGCGGTCGAGGCCGCCTCGGTCAACGGCTGGTACAAGTACGTCGGCCTCGACGGCAAGATCCTCGGCATGCACAGTTATGGCGAGTCGGGCAAGGCCGAGGATCTGTTCAAGCACTTCGGCTTCACCGTCGAGAACCTGGTGAAGATCGCCGAAGAGACGCTGGGCTGATCCAAGCGCCGGACGCACCCACGGGCTCACGCCCGCCCCGGTGGCCTATCCCACCGGGGCGGGCGTCTTCGCCACCGGGGCCTGCGTCCAAGCACGACCGAGACATTCCATATTCTATTTTTTCCGTTCTAAATCATCAGGTTGGTAATATTACGCATATTGCCAACCCGCTCTGTTTCAGCGATATTCCTTACCAACCTCCAGGAGCTGCCGCATGAACGTGCGCAAGATGGGCGAGCTTGATCTCAAGGGCAAACGAGTACTGATCCGCGAAGATCTGAATGTACCGATCAAGGAAGGCCGCGTGACCTCCGACGCACGCATCCGCGCCAGCCTGCCAACGATCAAGGCGGCGGTGGAAGCCGGGGCCAAGGTGATGCTGATGAGCCACCTCGGCCGTCCCACCGAGGGAGAGCCTGACGACGAGTTCTCACTCGCGCCGGTGGCCAGCCGCCTCAGCGACCTGCTCGGACAGAGCGTGCGCTTGGAGAAGGACTACCTCGAAGGACTGCCGGAGCTCGACGACGGCGAAGTGGTGCTGCTCGAGAACGTGCGCTTCAACAAGGGCGAGAAGAAGGACGACGAGACGCTGGCCCGCGCCTACGCGAACCTCTGCGACGTGTTCGTGATGGATGCCTTCGGTACCGCCCACCGCGCCCAGGCCTCGACCCACGGCGTCGCTCGCTTCGCTCCTCAAGCCTGCGCGGGCCCGCTGCTCGCCTCCGAGCTCGAGGCACTGCACAAGGCGCTGGCCGAGCCGAAGCGGCCGATGCTGGCGATCGTCGGCGGCTCCAAGGTGTCGACCAAGCTCGAAGTGCTCAATGCACTGTCGGAAAAATGCGACAAGATCATCGTCGGCGGCGGGATCGCCAATACCTTCATCGCCGCCGCCGGCCACTCGGTGGGCAAGTCGCTCTATGAAGCCGACCTGGTCGCGCAGGCCAAGGCGCTGATGGACAAAGTCGAGGTGCCGATCCCGGTCGACGTAGTGGTCGCCACCGAGTTCTCCGAGGGAGCCAAGGCGACGGTCAAGCCGGTCGACCAGGTGCTCGACGACGAGATGATTCTCGATGTTGGTCCGAAAACCTCAGCGACCTTCGCCGCCAGCCTCAAGGCAGCGGGCACGATCCTCTGGAACGGTCCGGTCGGGGTGTTCGAGATCGATCAGTTCGGTGAGGGCACCAAGGCGCTCGCCGAGGCGATCGCGGCGAGCGATGCGTTTTCGATCGCCGGCGGCGGTGACACCCTGGCGGCGATCGACAAGTACGGGATCAGTGAACAGGTCTCCTATATCTCCACCGGCGGCGGCGCCTTCCTCGAATACGTCGAAGGCAAGCAGCTGCCAGCGGTGACTGCCCTGGAAGCGGCGGCCAAACGCTGAGTCCAGGGTTTACCCCCCTCGCGGGTGAGGCCGGAGGCGGCACCGATCGCGCCGGCATGCGACGATAGCTGAATGAAAAGAGCACAGGCCACACGCCGCGACATCCGAGCGCGGCGGTAGGCGTCGAGAGAGAACCGGGGCGCCTTCGGGCGCCCCACCCACCGAGAGGTCATCCCCTCATGGCACTGATCAGCATGCGGCAGCTGTTGGACCACGCTGCGGAGCACGGGTACGGAGTGCCTGCGTTCAACGTCAACAACCTCGAGCAGATGCGAGCGATCATGGAGGCGGCCGACGCCACCGATTCGCCGGTGATCGTCCAAGCCTCGGCGGGAGCGCGCAAGTACGCTGGAGCCCCTTTCCTGCGCCACCTGATCCTCGCCGCGGTCGAGGAGTTCCCCCACATCCCGGTGGTGATGCATCAGGACCACGGCACCAGCCCGGCAGTGTGCCAGCGCTCGATCCAGCTCGGCTTCTCATCGGTGATGATGGACGGCTCGCTCGGCGAGGATGGCAAGACCCCGACCGACTACGACTACAACGTCGACGTCACTCGCCGCACCGTCGAGATGGCGCACGCCTGCGGCGTCTCGGTCGAAGGTGAACTCGGCTGCCTCGGCTCGCTCGAGACCGGCATGGCCGGTGAAGAGGACGGCATCGGCGCAGAAGGCGTGCTCGATCACAGCCAGCTGCTCACCGACCCCGAAGAGGCCGCCGACTTCGTTCGCGCGACGCAGGTCGACGCCCTGGCGATCGCCATCGGCACCTCCCACGGCGCCTACAAGTTCACCCGCCCGCCGACCGGCGACACGCTGTCGATTCAGCGGATCAAGGAGATCCATGCCAGGCTCCCCGATACCCACCTGGTGATGCACGGCTCCTCCTCGGTACCGCAGGAGTGGCTCGAGGTGATCAACCGCTTCGGTGGCGAGATCGACGAGACCTACGGCGTACCGGTCGACGAGATCGTCGAGGGAATAAAGCACGGCGTGCGCAAGGTCAACATCGACACCGATCTCAGGCTCGCCTCGACCGGCGCGATCCGCCGCTTCATGGCCGAGCACCCGAGCGAGTTCGACCCGCGCAAGTACCTCGCCGAGACGGTCAAGGCGATGCGTGACATCGCCGCCGCTCGCTACGAGGCCTTCGGCACCGCCGGCCAGGCGGCGAAGATCAAGGCGATCAGCCTCGAGAAGATGGCACAGCGCTACACAAGCGGCGAGTTGCGCCCCAACCTCTACTAGCCCAGCCGCATGCCGGGTTCCATCGTACGCCTCGCTACCAGCGAGGCGTTTTTTCATCCGCTGCGTCCGGCTCGCCACGCGGCTGCCGTCAAGCTGACCACCGGCCGTGGACAGGATCGAGCGTCGCTTGGGGGTGGTGCAACTGACGCGCTACCCTGACAGGATGAGGTGCCGGACAGCGGCGCCTCCTCCGATTCCACTGCCAAGGACCCTTCATGACGATTCGACGCGCGCACCTAGATGATGTCGACCTCCTCGCTCCGCTGCTCGACGCCTATCGTCAGAGCCTCGGCCAGCCAATCGACCTTGCGCTGGCGAGGGATTTCCTCAAGGCGCGCCTGATCCAGGACGAAGCGGTACTGTTCATCGCCATCGACACCAGTGGTACCGGCGTCGGCTTCGTCCAGCTGTTCCCTTCCTTCTCCGCCATCGCGGCCTCCAGGACCTGGATCCTCAACGATCTCTACGTCACCCCGGGGGCCCGTCGCTATGGGCTCGGTCGCGAGCTGACCCAAGCCGCCGCGCGCTTCGCCAAGGAGCAGCACGCCACCTCGCTGCAACTGACCATCTTCGATGAAAACGCTGACGCCCAAGCGTTCTACGAATCGCTCGGCTGGAAGCGCCAGCGCAAGCACGTGCTCTACGAGCTCCAGCTCTGAGGCTCGAGCGCTGCGGCTGAGATAGCGGACCGATGGGAGAAGCGATGACACCATCCATGTCGCCCATCCAGCTCAAGAGAGCGACCACATGGCTTCGTAGAGTGTGCGCAGGATCTTACGCGGCTCATCCATCATCGTGGTGACCTGGTACGAGGCAACGAAAGCCACCGTATAAAACAAGGGGGCTTGTCTTTCTTCGAGCCGCTGAACGATACGATGCAGCCAACATACCAAAGGCCGGCCCCATGTATTGACCAACAGGGTGGCAATCACACCGATGAAAGCGCCTGCCAGCACGTCCGATGCATAGTGATATCCAGCATAAATGCGCGGAAGGGTGCTGACGATCGCCGCCCATGAAAGGCAGAAGATGCCGAGTGAGCGTGAAAACAAAAATACGGCGGATGCCAAGGCGAAGGCCAGCGCGGCGTGATCGCTGGGGAACGAGCTCCAGTTTTCCAATGCCTGCAGATCGACGCCGTAGGGTGCCACGTAATCGGGGTTCTCGGCATGCATCGGCCTCGGCCGATTCGAAAATACACTTTGAATCAGCCTGGCCACTACCGTGGCCAATACCGCGCCGAGCCCGGCATTGAGGACGATCCGCCTCGCTTTTTCCACATCGGACTTCGAGAACCAGACATACCAAAGCAAGCATACGATGGGCAGCATTTTGATGCTGTTGGACTTCGTCGTTCCCACGATGATCAAATCGATGATTTCCCAACGGCTCGCGACGATACTCGTCAGTTTCAGCACGCTGGAATCAAGCGCCTGCATCATCCCTCATCCCCCTGAATTTTTATTTTTCAACCGATGAAACTCTCCAATACAGCTGATATCCATCGGGGGAACATCGGTCCTTTCACAACGAGAAAGGACGCATCAGATAGAAATAGTCTCTCATGAAAAATTTCTGAAACATTTATGTAATCAGCGCGGCCCGTCCCTTTTCACCGTCATTCGGTGCCATGGCCACATGCACTGATGCCCTCAACGCCTAGTACCTGGCTGCATTTGCGTCCCGAAGCGCCCGCCGTGAACCATACTGGTATGGCGAATCGGGCAAGAAGGAGAGTCGAGAATGGAGGAGCACGCGGCCAGTGGGATCGAGACGAGCAACGCCAGTACCCAGGAGGCCTTCGTCGCGCTGATGCAGACGCTGCTCGAGCGCGACCCGATCGGCATGCCACCTCCGGTGGTGACGTTCTGGTGCGGCGCGGGATTCTCCAAGGCGTGGGATCCGCGCGCGCCCACCGATGGCGAGCTTTTCTCGTTCGATGTCGAGGAGCTGGAAGCCCTGCCCAATCTGCGCCACATCCTGCATGTGATGGGCTGGGAGCAGTACCAAAGGCTCGACTTCGAACGCTTCAAGGCGCTGTCGTACGCGATGGATATGCAGGTTCGCTACCCCGATATCCGTAACCGCTACATCGACAGCCAGAACCTGGGCCTTGCGATCAACGAGATACGCGCGCTGATCTGGCGCCGCTTTCATGCCCGTTGCGACCTCCACGCGATCTCCGACGGCAGTCTGCGGTTCGACGACTCACCGCCGAGCGAGGGCCAGCAGGCGATTCTCGACTTCTTCAGCGCGCTGGAACGCTGCGCGCGCCGCTCGGGTTTCGGTCCGCTATGGCCGCTCTACCACTTCATCACCACCAATTACGATTTCACCCTGGAACGCCTGCAGGAGCGTATCGAACCAAGCGAGACGCCGGTGTTCGACCGCTTCTACCGAGGCATCACCCCGAGCAGCATCTGCGGGCGATCGATATGGGAGCAGGCTCCCCGTCGGCTGGACCGCAACCTTTTGAAGATCAACGGCGGCTTCGAACTGCAAAACCGCAGCGACGGGTTCGGCTTCGATTTCGACTATCGCGCCCGCGACGAGCAGGAGGTACGCCGCGATCCACCGCTTCTGATCCTGCCTTCGCAGGTACAGGACTACGGCGAGCGCTACTTCCAGCAGGTCTTTCCCAAGGCGGTGCGACTCTTGCGCGAGACCAGCGTGCTGGTGATCGTGGGCTACAGCATGCCGCCAGAGGACGCGCTACTGCGCTTCATTCTCCGCCAGCTGGCCGAAAGCCCGGACGACGCGCGCGGCAAGCATGTCTTCGTGGTCGATACCAAGAACCACGCCACCATCCGCGCCCGCCTCGAAGAACTGCTGTTCTCGATCGGCCGGATCGGCTGGCCAAGCGAGCACTACTACAGCGGCAAGTTCGAGCATTTCTGTGCCGAGCTGGCGCCTCGGGTGGGTCAGCGTGCCTGAACGCCGACCGGCCGCTCAGTTCAATCGAACAATAATTCGCGCCCCTGCCCGATGCGGTCTCCCACCTCGATGCCATGACGCTCGAGGTAGCCACCCTCCACCTCGAGCGCGGCGATGTAGGGCGCTTCGGGGTAGTAACTCGGACAGTTCATCGCGGTACGGCTTCGACAGGGCTCCATGGTGCGGATGGAGTGAATCCGTCCGTCGCCACCGATGAAAGCGATGTCGAGCGGAATCAGGGTGCGATACATCCAGTAGCCGTTGGACGCCGGCTGCTCGCGCCCCCCGTAGATGAACAGCATGCCGCCGTCCTCGGGCAGCGACTCGCGCTGCATCAGCCCGCGCGCGCGCTGCTCGACGGTCCCGGCCAGCTCCACCTCCAGCGAGCGTGTGCCGGTGCGGGTCTCGATGCCGAGCGGTACGCGCTCGGCGGCCTGTACCGCGGCAAAGCAGGCGGCAACCAGCAGCAGGAAGGCCGCGGCCGAACGAACGCACGAGCGCCGGAATCGAACGCCTTGAAAAGTGAACGACACTGCGAGACTCCTGTAACGAGATTGGCGCAACGACCACGGCACCGGTGATAATGTAGCCTCGACGGCAAGCCGTCGCGCACTCTCCACCGCCGACCCAAGCGAGGCCCGCGTGCCCCTTTCCGATTTTCTCATTGCCGTGGGCGTCATCTTCATCTGGGCGCTCAACACCATCGTCATCAAGGTCGGCGTCACCGAAATCCCCCCTCTCGAGATGACCGTTTTGCGCTTCATCCTGGTCGGCGTGCTGCTGCTGCCGTTCATGCGGGTGAACCGCCGCCAGTTGAAGTGGCTGCTGCTGCTCTCGTTCACCTTCGGGCTGATGCACTTCAGCCTGATGTTCCTGGGCCTGTCGATGAGCGAGGCGGGCACCGCCGCGCTACTGGTCCAGCTCGGCACGCCCTTCGCCACCATCCTCGCCGCGATATTCCTCAAGGAACGGCTCAATGCCAAGCGAATCTTCGGCCTGGCGGTCTCCTTCTCCGGGGTCATCGTGCTCGCCGGAGGCCCGAGCCTGCCCTCCGCGCTACCGCTCTGCCTGCTGCTGCTCAGTGCGATGGGCTGGGCCGTCTCCAACCTGCTGATCAAGATCGGCCCCCCGATTCCATCGCTGGCGATGGCCGGTTGGGTCTCGCTGCTGGCGATCCCGCAGGTGGCACTGGCGTCGCTGATCTTCGAAAGCGGGCAATGGGAGGCGATCCTCAACGCCGGCTGGCGGGGTTGGACCGCGGTGATCTACAGCGCGGTGCTCTCTTCGATTCTCGCCTACGGGCTCTGGTACTCGCTGCTGCGCCGCCATGTGATGGCCAAGCTGGTACCGATGACGCTGCTCACCCCCGTGTTCGCGGTCATCCTCGGCGTGCTGCTGCTTGGCGATGACCTCGGTGTATTCAAGCTGGCCGGCGGCGCGCTGGTGATCAGTGGGATAGGGATCATAAACGTGCGCTGGCGTGACCTGCTGCGGCCCAAGCGGGCCAAGGAGCGCCGCCGGCTGGCGGCGCAGCAGGCGGCACTGGAGCTGGAGCGTCGACGCCTCGAGGGGAGTGAGAAGGACGACGCCTGACGCGGATGCGCTGCACCCAGCCTTTGAAGCTCAGGCCTTGAATCCCAGCCCTTCGAACACGGTCTCTTCGAGCGGCCGGCGTTCGTTGGGCGACTCCTTGGCCTGCAGGCCCTCGGGCAGGACGGACTTGTCGCCGCGCTTGCCGATCGCGACTACCGCCTCGACCGCATAGTTCCCCGGCAACGCCAGCACTTCGCGAATCTTCTCCTTGTGGATACCGGTCATGCCGTGGGTGACCCACCCCGACAGCTGTGCCTGCAGCGCGATACTGGCCCAGGCCGCGCCGGTATCGAAGGAGTGGCTCGGGTTCTCGACCTCCTGTTCGGCACTGAGGCTGGTGGTCTTCGACAGCACCACGACCAGGGCCGATGCATTCTTGGCCCAGCTACGGTTGAAATCGTTGAGGAACTCGAGATAGGTATCCCAGCTATCGCTGCCCTGCTTGGCGTAGCTGAAGCGCCACGGCTGCACGTTGAAGGCGGAAGGCGCCCATCGCGCGGCCTCGAACAGGCTGAACAGGGTCTGGTCGTCGATCGCCTCTCCAGTCAGCGAGCGCGGTGACCAACGTTCGACGAACTGCGCATCGACAGGATACTGGGCGCTGCGTGCTTCACTCATGAAAGCTCCTTGGACGTCTGAAAACCGCCACGCGGCGCGCGGCGTAAAGAGAACCCAAGGATTACTCTTTGGTCGAAAGGATGTAAAGCCTCCTGCCTGACACGGTTTCACCCCGCCGCAGCGAGGCTGCTATGCTCGCCCGGGACAGATCCGATCGAGGTTTTACGCATGTCATCTCTCAAAGACCAACTGAGCTCGCTGGTCTACTCCACCGAACGCGGCGATCTGCGTGGCGACGATGCTGAAGCAGCCCGTGAGGCCCGCGATCAGGCCCGGCTCGCCGGACTCGACGGGATCGTGCGGATTCGTCGCGAGACCTCGGGACGCAAGGGCAAGGGCGTGACCACGGTGAGCGGCGTACCGCTCGCCGAGGAAGCGTTGAAGAAGCTCACCGCCGAACTCAAGAAGCGCTGCGGCAGCGGCGGCGCGCTGAAAGACGGCGTGATCGAGATCCAGGGCGATCACCGCGATACCCTCAAACGCGCCCTCGAGACCCAAGGCTACAAGGTCAAGCTCGCGGGCGGCTGACTGCCGCCATCACACCACCGCGCGCCACGCGGCCCGCAACCCCGGATACCCCATGCAACCATTCAGGCTTTTCATCTCCGCGCTCGCCGTGCTGCTGCTCGGCTCGCTCGGCGGCTGCGCGCTGTTTTCCTCGGGACCGGACTTCGCCACGCTCGAAGGCGAAGTCGAGCTCGCGCCCCCACCGCCGCCCGATGCCACGCTCGAAGTCTCGCTCATCGACCTCGGCGCCGGCCGTGAAACCGTCGCCATCACCCGGCAGCCAACCCAGGGCGGCTGGCCGCAGCGCTTCTCGCTGGTCTACGACGCCTCGAGCATCGATCCGCAACGCCGCTACGCGCTGGAAGCCGGTGTACGTATCGATGGCAAGCTGCGCTATCTCGACGCCGAGCCGCTACCGGTGCTGACTCAGGGCGGGCCAAGTCGCGACATCCGCATCGCGCTATCGCCGAGCAGCGAATGAACCGAGCCGCTCGGCCAGGGCGCTGAGGCTTTCGCCAAGCGGTGC
This sequence comes from Halotalea alkalilenta, assembly GCF_001648175.1. NCBI lineage: Bacteria > Pseudomonadati > Pseudomonadota > Gammaproteobacteria > Oceanospirillales > Halomonadaceae > Halotalea > Halotalea alkalilenta. The sequence continues at coordinate 169,652 of NZ_CP015243.1, forward strand.
TTCGACCTTGAGCGTGTAGAGATCGTCGGCGCGGGTGCGGCCGAGGTTCAGGCAGGCGATCGGCAGGCCGTCGGCGCTCGCTTTGCGGGCGAAGCGAAAGCCCGAGAAGACCATCAACGAGCTGCCGACCACCCAGAGACCGCGGCTTTCATCGAGCAGCGCCATCGCGTCGACGACGCGTGCCTTGGGCACGTTGTCGCCGAAATAGACCACGTCGGGCTTGATCACCCCGATGCCGCAGCGCGGGCAGTGCGGCACTTCGAAAGTCGAGAAATCGCCCTCGAGATAGGCATCCCCGTCCGGCGCGATGGCCGCATCGAGCATCGCCCAGGCGGGGTTGAGCTCGGCCAGCCGGGCATGCCAAGCAGCGCGAGGCATCCGTATGTCGCAATGCATGCAGCGCACTTCGTCGGCACGGCCGTGGAGGTCGATCACCCGCCGACTGCCAGCGGCTTGATGCAGCCGATCGACGTTCTGGGTGATCACCCCATTGACCAGACCGTGCCGCTCTAGGGCCGCCAGCGCCAGATGGGCGGGCCCGGGGAGCGCCTCCCCGAGCGCCCGGAAACCGACCAGCGCACGGGCCCAATAGCGCTGACGCGCGGCGTGGCTGCCGATGAAGGATTGGTGGGTCATCGGTGCGGGGCGCTTCCATTCGCCTTGTGCATCGCGATAGTCGGGTATGCCGCTGTCGGTGCTGACCCCTGCGCCACTGAGTACGCAAAGCGGCGCATGGGCGGCGATGAATTCGCTCAATGCCTCGAGGGCGGGGTATGACGAAAATGCGATGTCCAAGGCGTCTCTCTTTCCGATCGAGGATCAGCATGACTCAGCGGATCGCCAAAGCTTTCAGCGTAGCGTGATTCGACCGCCACAGCGCCCGGTACCAAGACGGCTGAAGCTGGCCGAAGCGGGGAACTCGTCGATCTTTCGGGCATCGAGGCCAATGCGCAGCTCAGTGAGGTTGTCGGCTCGATCGCAGACCAGCATCAGCGCGCGCCCATCGGCACCGAAAGCGTCACGAAAGGCCTGGATCAACGCATTGCGCCCGACCGCCTCGCCTCGGTGATCGAAAAGCCATGCGGCGAAGCGGCTACGCTCCACCTCCTCGAACAGGCTTACTGCCTGAGTGAAATAGCGCTCGGGCGAAATATCGAAACACGACGCATGCTTGGCGAACTGGTAGCGGTCGAGGCAGCTGCGCTCCCCCGGCATCACCCGCTCGAGCTCGAGCTCCAGGGCTCGATCGAGAATCAAAGGTTCGATCGAGCAAAAAGGCCCGCTTCGCTCTGGCGCGAAGCGAAAACACCCCTCGCGGTTCCACTCGCCGCGACCGACGCCGTCACGCGCAAGCGTAGCCGGCAGCCCCGGCCACAGTCCGTGCAGCACCAGCGGACCGGCATCGCCATCGCGGCATTCATCCCGCCCCTGCCCCGCGCCGGCGCAAAAGCCGGGGTGCCAGGTCAATGCGAGCACGTAATCATCGACCTCCTCGAGGCTCAGCGCCGCCTGGGCGGCGCCGCTGCTCGCCCAGAGTGCAAGCACCGCCAGGGCAGCGACACGGGCCAGCATCGCGCGCATTTCATCTCTCCTCATCGAACCGTTGGTGTCACCGAGTGTCGCATACACACATTGCATGGACCGGGCGCTTGCCCGATTATCAGCGAAGGATGTGCTTTCTCGCCAAGGCCGCCATCGAACGCGGCGGAATCGGTCTCATCCACGCCCTCCGACGAGGGCCGTCATTGCAGTCGTGGGCGACTACGTGTAGCCCGGGCACCCACCACCGCACCAGGGAATCCCGTATGGCAGAGCCCGAAACTTCGACCGACTCCTTGTACACCGAAGTGCCACAAGAGCGTACCTCCAGCCCCTACCGGCGCGCTTCCATCGCCTTCTTCTTCGCCCTTTCCGGCCTCGCTTTCTCCAACTGGGCGGTACGGATTCCCGATATCCGTGACACGCTCTCGCTCAACGAGGCGCAGATCGGCCTGCTGCTGCTCTGTCCCGTCGCCGGTTCGCTGAGCCTGACCCTGCTGTCGAGCTACTTGATCAGCACTTTCGGCAGCCGGCGCACCACCCGCATCGGCGCCTACCTGGTCATACTCTCGATCGTGCTGATCGGCTGGTCGCCGAGCGCTTATGCTCTCGGCGGTGCACTGGTGGTGTTCGGTGCCGGCATGGGCTTGATGAACATCTCGATGAACGATCAGGCCGCGAGCCTCGAGCGGCGCTATCGGCGCTCGATCATGTCGTCCTTTCACGGGGTGTTCAGCCTCGGCGGCATGATCGGCTCGCTGAGCGGTGGCGCGCTCGCCGCCGCGGGCCTGCAGCCCGCCTACCATCTCAGCCTGGTCGCGGTGCTGCTGCTGATCGGCACGCTGATCAGCAAGCGCTTGCTGATCAAGCCACCGCCGCGCGCCGAGCGGGCCGGCGGCCCGCTGTTCGTACTGCCCAAGGGGCGGCTGTGGTTGATCGGCGCGATCGCGGCGGCGACGGTATTCGTCGAAGGCTCGATGGCCGACTGGTCGGCGCTGTTTTTGACCGACGTCGGCGCAAGCAGGGGGTATGCCGCGCTGGGTCTGGCGGTATTCACCGGATCGATGGCGGTCGGCCGCCTGCTCGGCGACCGCTGGATCGACTTCGTCGGCCCGATGCGTGCGCTGCAGATCGGCGGAACCTTCGGCGTGATCGGGATAGGCGTGGCGGTACTGTTCGCCTCGCCGAACGTGGCGCTGCTCGGCTTCGTCCTCGCCGGGCTAGGCATGGCCACGCTCTTCCCCTGCCTGCTCAGCCTCGCCGGACGCAACCCTGCCATGTCGCCCTCCACCGCGATCGCGTCAGTGGCGATGATGGGCTATGTCAGCATGCTTGCCGGCCCCCCCATGCTCGGCTTCCTCGCCCATGCGATCGGGCTGCGCCTGGCCTTCATCGCGCTGCTGATCTCGGCGCTGGTGATCCTCACCATGGCACGCTCTGCCTCCCGCCCCTGAGACTCACCGCCAAGACCCCCTGAAACCCTACTGGGGCCGGATTTCCGGCCCCATCCCTCTCGGACTTATTTAGCCGGGCTTCTTTAGTCGATGCTCGACCAAAGGCGCGGGACTTTAACGTTACAGGATGAAGTCTTTATCGATACAGTCACGTCTCTACAACGATACAGGCATCATCCATGCGCTCTGCTCCCACCAGCCACTTCCTCTTCACCTTGCCATCGGCGCTGGGGCTGCTCACCCTGAGCCTTCCCGTACTCGCCCAGCAAACACCCTCCCTCGAACAGCGCTTGGCCGCGATGGAAGCCAGGATCACCGCGGCGGAGCAGCGTGCCGAGGAAGCCGAACGGCACGCCGCCGAGGCTCGCCAGGAGCTCGAACAGCTCCGGGCTCCCCAACTCGCCACCCTCCCCGCCCCCAGCCAAGAACAGCTGGTCGATCGCCAGGCAAACGCTGCGTTCGGCATGCCAAGCGGGAGCGAGCCCAATCTGGCCAGCGACGGAGCACCGCCGGCCGCCTCCGCTCCACCGGAGCCGCTGAGCGGTTTCGAGTTCGGCGGCTATGCTCGTTCGGGAATCCTGTTCAACGATCACGGCAATGGCGGCAAGGGCGGCCCCTACTTCACTCCCGCCGGCTCGGTGGGCGGTCCAGTCGGACGACTGGGCAATGAAACCGACACCTACGTCGAGGCCCAGCTGAGCTACAACCAAGTGTTCGACAATGGCACCCAGGCGCGCTACATGATGATGCTCGCCGATGGCGTCGAGACCCTCAACGACTGGACTTCCAACGAAAGCGACCTGAACGTTCGCCAGGTCTACGCCGAACTGACCGCGCTACCGGCGCTGCGCGGCAGCCGGGCGTTTCGCGATGCGACCTTCTGGGCGGGCAAGCGCTTCGATCGCGACAACTTCGACATCCACTGGTTCGACGCCGACTTCGTATTCCTCGCGGGTACCGGTGGCGGGATCTACGACATCCAGCCGACCGATTGGTGGCGCACCAACCTGTCGATGATCGGTCGCAGCTATGGCGATTACTCTGGCGCTGGCGGCAGCGACGACACCCAGGCGTACATCTTCACCTCGAACAACTTCTTCGGTCCCTGGCAGTGGATGGTCAACGCCATCCGCGCCAACGACAACGAATACAACTGCCGCGCGAACCGATACGGCCTGACCGAAGAGGAGTGCGAGGCCCTGACCACCAACAGCCGCGACGGCAAGAGCGCCGAGAGCGGCGTGCACTCCATGCTCGCCTATCACGGAGAGAGCTTCTTCGGCCTGCGAGAAGGCAGCTTCAAGGCCGCTTTCATGGCCGGCGGCGGGCTCGGCGCCGAGCTCAAATCGATCGGCGGCGACTCGGAGCTGCTCAGTGACGCACGCGCGATGCGTGCCGCGATCTATGGCACCACGCCGATCAACCGGACCTGGAGCATTGCGCCAGCGCTGATGGCGGAGCAAAGCAAGGATCGCTACGTCGAGGGCGATCGCTACGACTGGATATCCTTCAACACCCGCCTGGCCCAGGCGATCAACGAGAACTTCGAGCTCCAGTACGAGTTCACCTGGCAGAACATGGACCTGAGCCCCAAGGGCTACGCTGGGCGCGAAAGCGTCAAAGGCAGCTTCGCCAAGCTGACCTTCGCGCCGACGCTCAAGCCGATCACCGGCGATTTCTTCATGCGTCCAGAACTGCGCGCCTTCGTCTCCTACCTCGACTGGACCAGCGAACTCGACGATTACAGCACCACCGACGCTTTGGGCAGCAATGGCTTCACCAGCGGCCAGTGGCAGTTCGGGCTGCAGATGGAGACCTGGTTCTAATCCACTCGCGCGAACAGCGCCTGGTGCGCTCCGAGCTCAAGCTCGAGATCCGCCGGGCCGCTGAGCGGCGCCGGCGTGTCGAAGCCGGGAAGCTCAAGCAACGTGATGCGCCCGGACACAGCGATCCGTCGGTTTCCGGCGCAAGACGAGAGGTTGAACACGCAAAGCAGCCTTTCGTCTTCGTGGCGGCGCAGGAAGGCGAGCCAGTCGTCGCCTGCCTCGAGCAGGGTGATCTCACCGTGGTGCAGGGCGGGGTGGGTGCGGCGCAAGGCGAGGGCCTGTTTCAACCAGTGATAGAGCGAGGTGCGATCCTCGCGCTGGCGGTCGGCTGCGAGCGGGCGGTGGCGCGGTTCGACCGGAAGCCAGGGTTCGACCTCGCTGAAGCCGAGCTGGCTGGCATCGGCCTCCCATGCCATCGGGGTCCGGCAGCCATCCCGGCCCTTGTAGCGTGGCCAGCCGTTGATCCCGGCCGGGTCGCGCAGCCGCTCGTATGGCACTTGCGCCTCGGGCAGGCCCAACTCGTCGCCCTGGTAGAGGCAGATGCTGCCGCGCAGGCACAGCAGTACCCATAGCAGCAAGCGCAGACGAGCAGGGTCGTCCTCGGCATGCCAGCGACTCGCCATCCGCTCGACATCGTGGTTGGAGAGCGCCCAGCAGGGCCAGGCGTCCTGCGCCTCGTCCTCGAAGCGCTCGATCACGCCACGCAGGTAGGCCGCACTGCTGGCGCTCCCCAGCAGGTCGAAGGTGTAGGCCATATGCAGCTTGTCGCCACCCGAGGTGTAGCGCTTCATCGTCGAGAGCGGCCGGTCGCCGCCGACCTCGCCAACCGTCGTCGTCCCTGGGTAGCGGCGCATCAGGGCGCGGATACGCTTGAGGAACTCGAGGTTTTCAGGCCGGTCAGTGGTGTAGCGCTGCCACTGGTAGCTTCGCGGCAGATCGCGGTTGTGCTTGAGCGGCTTCTCCTGCGCTTCGGGATCCACCGCGGGATTGTCGGTCAAGGCGGCGTCGTGGAAGTAGAAATTGACCACGTCGAAGCGAAAGCCGTCGACGCCGAGCTCGAGCCAGAACTCGAGCGTCTCGAGCTGGGCCTGCTGGACCTCGGGATGGTGGAAATTGAGGTCGGGCTGCTCGGGGAGGAAGTTGTGGAAGTAGTACTGGTGTCGCCGGGTGTCGAAGCTCCAGGCCGGCCCACCGAAGCTGCCCAGCCAGTTGTTCGGCGGCGTGCCGTCTGGACGCGGGTCCGCCCAGACGTACCAGTCGGCCTTGGGATTGTCGCGGCTGGCGCGGCTCTCGGCGAACCAGGGATGCTGGTCCGAACTGTGGCTCAGCACCTGGTCGATGATCACCTTGAGCCCCAGCGCATGGGCTCGCTCGATCAGGGCCCGGAAGTCGGCGAGGGTGCCGAAGCGCGGGTCGACGTCGCGATAGTCGGAAATGTCGTAGCCGAAATCCTTCATCGGCGAGGTGAAGAAAGGCGACAGCCAGATACCGTCGACGCCGAGGCCGGCGATGTGCTCGAGCCGCGCGGCGACACCGGCGAGATCACCGATGCCGTCGTCGTTGGCATCCATGAAGCTGGCTGGATAGACCTGGTAGAGCACGCAGCCGCGCCACCACTCGTTACCGTCGAGCATGCTTTCCTCCTCGATTGTCCGGCTCCCGCCGGGGATCATTCGAAACCGCGACGCGCGATCCTCAACATGTCGCGGTTGAGCGTCTCCAGCGCCTCGTCGATGCTCGCCTCATTGGTCAATACCCGGTGGGTACGATCGAAGATCGCATTGGAGTAGCGCGGATAGAGCGTCTTGACCAGGCTCGCCGGCCGGGCCACCGCCTGCTCCACCGGGCCGCGCATCGTGCCGATGAAGGGTGCCGCCTCGAGCACCTCGGGGTCCTCGAACAGATCGACGTAGCTTGGCAGGTAGGAGAGGTTGATCGCGCGATACTTCTGGTTTTCGCGCCGGGTCAGGTAGGCGACCAGCTCAGCGGCCTCCTTGGGATGACGCGAGTAGCGCGATACCGCCAGGCTCCAGCCGCCGAGGGTCGAGACATGGCGACCGCTGGAGCCGCTGGGCACCGGGGCGACACCGACCTTGCCACGCACCGGGCTGCCCTCGCTCTGGGTCAGCGACCAGACATAGGGCCAGTTGCGCATGAACACCGCATTGCCCGACTGGAACACCCCCCGCGACTGCTCCTCGACATAGCTCAGCGTGCCCCGGGGCGAGATGGTATCGATCCAGCCATGAGCGCGCTCCAGCGCGCGACGGGTGGCGGGATTGTCGACATCGACCTGGCCATCCTGATCGAGGAACAGTCCACCGCCCTCCGAGACGACCCACTCGAGCAAGTTGCAAGTCAGCCCCTCGTAGGCCCGCCCCTGGAATACGAACCCCCAGATGCCACGGTTGCCCTCCTCGCGTTCGCGCTGCTGGATGTAGGCGGCGGTATCGGTCATTTCGTCCCAGGTCCGCGGCACCGGTCGGTCGTATTTCTCGAGCAGGTCTTCGCGGTAATAGAGCAGGCTCGCATCGGTGTAAAGCGGCATCGCCTTGAGCTCACCATCGATGGTGTTGTTGGCGATCACCGTTTCGAACTGGCCGGAGGTGATGTCCCCGGGCAGCAGCTGGTGCAGATCATGGAGATGGTCACCGAGGATCCCCGGCCAAGTAGTGTCGGTGAGAATCACATCGATATCGCTGGCCTGGGAGCCGAGCAGCTGCTGGTAGAGGGCCAGCTGCTCGGTGGAAGAGTTCGGCATCGAGATCAGATTGGCCCGATTACCGGTCTGCTGCGCCCACTCCTCGGCGGCGCGCTGGCAGTGCTCGGCCTGCTCGGTCGAGCCGCAGGTGAAGTTGATCGTCACTCCTTGGGCATGGACGAGACTGGCCGTCGCGCCCAGGGCGGCCCCGAGGGCCGCCCCATGCATCCAACGAGTGAAACGAGGACGATGTTGCATGGCCTTCTCCCTGGCAGTTGATCGACCCAGCCCAAGGCGAACGCACCGCGCGCTACCATCCTCGGCGCGAAATCCTCAGCAGATCGCGATTGAGCCCTTGCAGCGCCTCATCCGCGGTCGACTCTCCCGACAGCGCACGATGGGTACGCGAGAACACCGCGGTGGTGAACCGCGGATAGAGCGTACGAGTCTCGGACGCCGGGCGCGGCATCGCATTGGCCAACGGTTCGCGCAGCTCGGCCATGAACGGCACGGCGGCGAGCACCTCGGGATCATCGTAGAGCGCTTCGAACGTCGGCATCGCTGAACGCTCGATCGCCGCGCGCTTTTGTGCCTCGTATCCACCGAGATGGGCCACCAGCGACGCGGCCTGCTCGGGATGGCGGGAATAGCGCGACACCGCAAGCCCCCAGCCACCCAGCCCCGAAACATGCCCGCCGCCTTCGCCGCGCGGCATCAGGGTCACGCCGATCTTGCCGCGTACCGCACTGTTGGCGTTCTGGCCCAGCGCCCAGGCGTAGCTCCAGTTACGCATGAACACTGCGTTGCCGTTCTGGAACACCGCTCGCGCCTCCTCCTCGGTGTAGTTGAGCGTGCCGGGCGGCGAGATCGTACCCACCCAGCCCGCGGCCCTGGTCAGCGCCCGCTCGGCCGGCGCCGAGAGCACATCCACCCGGCCATCGGCATCGATGTAGTTCGAGCCACCCTCGGAGAGCAGCCATTCGAGCGCATTGACGGTCAAGCCTTCGTAGGAGCGCCCCTGGAAGGCATATCCCCACATCCCCCGATTGCCCGCGGCGCGCTCTTCACGCTGGATGTACGCAGCGGTCTCGGTGAGTTCGTCCCAGGTTTCGGGCACCGGCCGATCGTACTTCTCGAGCAGATCCTCACGGTAATAGAGGATGCTGACGTCGGCGAAGGCCGGCAATGCGACCATCCGACCTTCGACTATATTGTTGTCCACCACGCGGGGAAACTGGCCATCGGTGAGATCAGCGGGCAGGTGGCCCGCCAGATCGACGAGGTGATCGCCGAGCACCCCGGGCCAGACCGAGTCGATCGTCATGACATCGATGTCGGGCGAACGCGAGCCCAGGAGCTGTTGGTAAAGCGCCAGCTGCTCGGTGCCCGAAAAAGGCATCGAGACCAGCTGTACACGATTACCGGTGAGTTCGGCCCACTCCTGGGCGGCACGGACACAAGGGGTGTCCGAGACATCGCCGCCACCGCAGGTGAAGCGGATGGTGACCCCCTCGGCATTCGCCGCCTGCCCTCCAACCAGCGCCAACGCCAAAGCGCAGGCGCCCCAACCACGCAGACGGCTCACAGCGCTGCCCTGGCGGGACTGTCGACGCGGTTTTCGCGCCTTGCCAGCGCGCGGTCGTCGGGCCCGAACAGCTGGATGCGCTCGAGATCCGGCACCAGGTTCACCCGGTCACCGCGCTTCAAGCCCGTATCGACCTCGGTGCGACACACCGGCGGGTCCTCCTCGAGCGAGGCGCGCGCGCCGTTGGCGATCAGATAGACATAGGCTTCGTTGCCGAGGTACTCGACGTTGCCGACGACGAAACCGGCATCCGTCCCGGCCTGCTCCAGCTTGAGATGCTCGGGGCGCATGCCGAGGGTGACGCTATCACCGACGGCCAGCGCTCCAGTCTCGAATGGCAGCTCGAGCCGCTGGATGCCCGCCCCTTCGACCACGGTATGCGCGCCGGTGGCGACCAGCCGCACCTCGAAGAAGTTCATCTTCGGCGAACCGATGAAGCCGGCGACGAACTTGTTGACCGGGCGCTCGAACAGCTCACGCGGAGAGCCGACCTGCTCGATCCTTCCTGCGCTGAGCACGACGATCTTGTCGGCCAGGGTCATCGCCTCGATCTGGTCGTGGGTGACGTAGACCATGGTCGATTTGAGCCGCTCATGGAGTCGTGCGATCTCGACCCGCATGCGCACCCTGAGCGCCGCATCGAGGTTGGAGAGCGGCTCGTCGAACAGCAGGATATCCGGCTCACGCGCCATCGCCCGGCCGATCGCCACACGCTGGCGCTGGCCGCCGGAAAGCTCCTTGGGCTTGCGCCCCATCAGCTCCTCGAGCTGGAGAATCTTGGCGGTCTCCATCACCCGCTGGCGCACTTCCTCCTTGCCGCCGCCCGCGAGCTTGAGCCCGAATGCCATGTTGTCGAATACGTTCATGTGCGGATAGAGCGCATAGGACTGGAAGACCATGCCCACCCCGCGGTCCTTGGGCGGCAGCTCGTTGACCCGCTCGCCCTGGATCCTGAGCTCGCCAGCGCTGATCGACTCGAGCCCGGCGATCAGCCGCAGCAAGGTCGATTTCCCACAGCCCGACGGGCCGACGAAGACCACGAACTCACCGTCTTCGATGTTCAGATCGACGCCATGGATGATGCGGTTGGCGCCGAAGCGCTTCTCGACTCCGCTCAGTTCGACATTGGCCATCGCGTTGCACCTCCCGAATGCCCGGGCAGTACCCGGCTTGTCATGATCGATCGGCTGCCGTGCGTCCGCGCACGGCAGCTGCGTCAGCCTTTCACCGCCCCAGCGGTGAGTCCCGAGACGATGCGCCGCTGGAAGATCACTACCAGCACCACCAGCGGCACGGTGACCACCACCGACGCGGCCATGATCGGCCCCCAGGGCAGTTCGTACTGGCTGCCACCGGAGATCAGCGCGATCGCCACCGGCACGGTGCGCTGCGAGTCGGTCAGGGTGAAGGTCAAGGCGAAGAGGAACTCGTTCCAGGCTGCGATGAAGGCGAGCAGGCCGGTGGTCGCCATCGCCGGCCACATCAACGGCAGGAACACCCGGGTCAGGGTGACCCACGGCGTCGCACCGTCCATGATCGCCGCCTCCTCGAGCTCGTGGGGCAGCTGGCGCATGAAGGTCGTCAGCACCCAGACGGTGAACGGGAGGGTGAAAATGGTGTAGGAAAGCACCAGCGCCCAGGGCGTGTTGTAGAGCCCCAGCCAACGAATCACCTCGAACAGCCCGGAGAGCACCGCGATCTGCGGGAACATCGATACGCCGAGCACGATCACCAGCACCGCTCCGCGCCCGCGAAAACGCACTCGACCCAGCGCATAGGCGGCAGTGAGCGCGAGCAGCAGCGCCAGAAAGACCACGCAGACGGCGACCAGCACCGAGTTGAAGATGCTGCGTACGAAAGTCGGCTGAGCGAACAGAGCGCGGTAGTTGGAAAGATCGAAGCTCTGGATCCAGAAGCTCACGTCGAACAGCGCGCTGGAAGGTTTGAGCGAGGTGATGATCGCGTAATAGAACGGGAACACCGCATAGATACCCAGCACCAGCACCAGGCACCAGAAACCGAGCCGGCAGAGCGCGCGCTTGAGCGGCGCGAGACCGCTGCGGCGCGAGCGGGAACGGGAGGCGACGTTGGCGCTCATCTCGAGACTCCCAGTTGACGACGGCCAAGGTAGAGATAGATCACTGCGATCAGCGAGATCACCAAAAACAGCAGCGTGGAGGCGGCACTGCCGTAGCCGACGTCCTGGAACTCGACCAGCTGCTGGCGAGCATAGACCGACATGGTCATGGTGCTCGCCGAGTTGGAGGTCAGCACGTAGACCAGGTCGAAGATGCGCAGCCCGTCGAGCACGCGGAAGATCACCGCGACCAGCAGCGCCGGGGTGATCAGTGGCAGGGTGACGCGGAAGAACACCCGCACGGGGTGGATGCCATCGACCTCCGCGGCCTCGTAGCAGTCCGAGGGCAGCATCTGCAGCGCAGCGAGCACCAAAAGCGCCACGAACGGCGTGGTCTTCCATACATCGACCATGATCACCGCCCACATCGAAAGATTGGCATCGGCGGTCCAGGCCAGCGGCGCGTCGAGCACGCCCAGCACCATCAGCGCATGATTGAGGATGCCGAACTGGTCGTTGAGCATCCATGCCCACATCTGCGCCGACACCACGGTCGGGATCGCCCAGGGAATCAGCATCGCCGCCCGAACCAGCGTGCGCCCTCTGAACTTGGCGTTGAGCACCAGCGCAACGATCACCCCGAGCACCACCTCGAGACTCACCGATACCACGGTGAAGTAAAGCGTGTTGCCCACCGCGTTCCACCAGTCCGGATCGGCGAGCACGCCGTACCAAATACCATCCTCATAGAGCAGGTAGTTCTCGAACCCGATCCACTGCGCGGCGGCCAGGTCATTGAGCTCGGCGTCGGTGAAGCTGAACCACAGCGTGCGTAGCAGCGGCCAGCCCGCGACCAGCGCAAGGCCGATGAGCATGGGAGAGAGAAACAACCAGGCGGCGCGCACCCGTTGGCGACGCACCCGAGTCGCCCGCCCGCGAGGGGGGCCGCCGCTGCGGTTCGGTGACTCGATCGATGACATGGCTTCGGTCATTGAGGACCCCTTGCAGCCGACTGTGCGGATGTTTCGATCAAGCAACGTCGTCGCTATCTTGATCGTTAAAGAACGCAGCCCAGGAATACTCCAAAGCAGCTTCTACCCACAGCTAGACCTTAGCCGCAAACCAAACGGGAAGGCGCTGTCATCGGGCATGCAAGAAGATTTTTACGACCAAAGTAGGAGAAGACGCGCACTGGGCGGGAGGAAAGAAATCCCGCCTGGCGTGGGCGAGCCGCGCGGCTCATTCAGACTGCTCGGGGACTTCGACGCTGACCTGGATGGCATCGTGACGCCAGTACTCCAGGTCGCAGTCGATGATGCGGTCGAACTGATCCCGGTTGACCCGGGTGATCTGCAGCGCCGGGCTACCGGCCGCAGCCCGAAGCGCGAGCGCCGCGTCGGCGGCCAGCGCGATCGGGGTGATCTCGAAACGCACCCGGCCATAGCGAATGCCGTACTGCCCAGCATAGAGCTCGGTGAGCGAGCGGGTGAGATCGAGCTCGAGCAGGCCGGGGAAATAAGCCGGATTGAGATTGTGTTCGACATACAGCACTTGGCGCCCGTCGATCCTGCGCACCCGGCGGATCTGGATCACCTTGGACAGCGCCGGCAGCGCAAGCAAGGCACAGACCTCGCCACTGGCCGGAACGAGCCGGGCATGAACCACCTCGGTGGCGGGTGAGCGGCCTTGTGCCTCGACCATGGCGTGGAAGTGGGTGCGTGCCAGCGGGTTGTAGCGCACCCGGGCAGGCGAAACGAACCATCCCCTGCGCTCCTCGCGGTAGATCAATCCCTCCGCCTCCAGTTGGCTCAGCGCCTCGCGCAGGGTGATCCGGGTGGTGTCGAACAGCTCGCTGAGCCTGCGCTCCGCCGGCAGCTTGCCGTTCGGAGGCAGCAAGCCTTGGCCGATCTGCTCGACCAGCGCCTGTCTGATGGTGCCGACAGCGCCGATGGAACGTGGTGGGGCATCGGACACTCGATTGCTCCATTTTGGACTAGACCAGATTGACGAAAGTGTCACGGGACGCGCCGACACGGCTCGCGCCATCATCGCTCAGCCGATGACGCACAGATGAAAAGCAAGCCCCGTGCCAGTGTTTTCAAGGGTTGCGCAGCGAACCATGACGACCAGGCACAGCGAAATATCATCTCGACGGACTAAATTGGCTCGGGTTTTGCTGATCTAGACCAGATCCATCCCTCGTCCCGTCCAGGAGTACCGCATGAATCGCTTGCTCGCTTCAATGATCGGTCTGACCATCACCATGGGCTGCGGCCTCGCCGCGGCCGAGATTCCCTCCGAGCTGGAAGAAGCCGCACGCCAGGAGGGCCGGGTCGACAGCGTAGGCATGCCGGACAGCTGGGCCAACTGGAAGGACACCTGGGAGGACCTGCAGCGGATCTATGGGCTCGAGCACATCGACACCGACATGAGCTCGGCCCAGGAAATCGCCAAGTTCGCCGCCGAGGGAGAGAACGCCACCGCCGACATCGGCGATGTCGGCGCCTCCTTCGGCCCGCGCGCGGTGCAAAGGGGCGTTACCCAGCCCTACAAACCGACCACCTGGGCACAGATTCCCGATTGGGCCAAAGATGAAGACGGCCACTGGGCGCTGGCCTACACCGGCACCATAGCCTTCATCGTCAACACGCAGCTGGTCGATGAGGTGCCCCATAGCTGGGCCGATCTGCTCGAAGGCGACTACAAGGTGACCATCGGTGACGTTGGCGCCGCTTCCCAGGCGGCAAGCGGGGTGCTCGCCGCAGCCTATGCCAACGGCGGCAGCGAACACGACCTGACACCGGCGCTCGACTTCTTCGCCGAGCTCGCAAAGCAAGGAAGGCTGTCGTTCACCAACCCGGTGATCAGCAACATCGAGCGCGGCGAAGTCGAGGTCGGCATCGTCTGGGACTTCAACGCCCTCAACTACCGCGACCAGATCGACCGCGACCGCTTCGAGGTGCTGATTCCCTCCGACGGTTCGCTGACCTCCGGCTATACCACGATCATCAACAAGTACGCCAAGCACCCCAACGCGGCCAAACTGGCCCGCGAGTACATTTTCTCCGATGCAGGCCAGATCAACCTGGCCCGCGGCTACGCCCGTCCGATCCGGGCCGAGCACCTCACCTTGCCCGAAGACGTCGCCGCCCAGCTGTTGCCAGCCGAGCAGTATGCCGCCGCCCGCCCGGTCGAAGATGCCGCCGCGTGGGAACAGAGCGCCCAGCGGCTGCCGCGGCAGTGGCAGGAGCACGTACTGATCAACATGCAGTGAGTGGGTTGAACATCATCATGGTGATATTCGACGGGCTCGCCCATGACCACCTAGCCGGCGAGGAGCTTTTGGCATGAAGCATCGCTATTGGGCGCTGCTGCTGCTGTTGCCCTTCATCCTGTTCTTCGCCGTATTCCAACTCGTCCCGCTGGCCTGGATTATGGTGGCGAGCTTCGTCACCGTGGATGGGGAATGGGGCCTTTCGAACTATCGCGACGTGCTCGACTCGCCCTTCTACCTCCAGGCGATTCGCTACTCGCTGGAAATCTCGCTGTGGTCGAGCCTGCTGGGACTCGCGATCGCGGTGATCGGGGTGCAGTCGCTACGCCAGGTCGATTCCCGGCTGCGCGACATGGTGATCAGCTTCACCAACATGACCAGCAATTTCGCCGGCGTCCCGCTGGCCTTCGCCTTCATCATCCTGCTCGGCTTCAACGGTACCCTGACCCTACTGCTCAAGCAGCTCGGGGTGATCGAGGGCTTCAACCTGTACACCAAGGGTGGGCTGATCCTGATCTATACCTACTTCCAGATCCCCCTCGGCGTACTCCTGCTCTACCCCGCTTTCGACGCACTGCGCGACGACTGGCGTGAATCCGCAGCGCTGCTCGGCGCGGGTCCGCTGCGCTACTGGCGCCATATCGCCCTGCCGGTACTGACACCGGCTCTGCTCGGCACTTTCGTGATTCTGCTCGCCAACGCCTTGGGCGCCTACGCCACGGTCTATGCGCTGACCACTGGCAACTTCAACGTCGTACCGGTACGCATCGCCGCGCTGGTCGCCGGCGACATCTACCTCGACCCCAATCTCGCCAGCGCTCTGGCGATGCTGCTGGTCGCACTGATGGCGGTGATCACCGTGGTCCACCAGTGGCTGCTGAAGAGGAGCTACCATGGCAAGGGCTAGCGTGTACCACCGGCTGGTGGTGTGGCTGCTACTGCTGGTGCTGGTGTTGCCACTGGCCGCCACCCTGCTCTACTCGCTGGCGACGCAATGGTCGGCGAGCCTGCTGCCCGCCGGCCTGACCTTCGACTGGTACCTGCGCCTTTGGAGCGAGCCGCGCTTTCTCGCCGCCTTCGGGCGTTCGCTGCTGGTCTGCGTCGGCGCCCTCGCCTTCGCCTGCCTGCTGGTGCTGCCAGCCATGTTCGTCATCGCCTATCACTTCCCACGTCTCGACGCAGTGATGAACGTACTGATCCTGCTGCCGTTCGCAGTGCCGCCGGTGGTCTCCTCGGTGGGTCTGCTGCAGCTCTTCGCCGGCGGACCGCTCGCACTGGTCGGCACCCCGTGGATCCTGATCGGCTGCTATTTCACCATCGCCCTGCCGTTCCTTTATCGCGCACTGACCAACAACCTCCAGGCGATCGAGCTGCGCGACCTGATGGACGCGGCCCATCTGCTCGGAGCGAGCACTTTTCGCGCCGCGCTCAGCGTGGTGTTGCCCAACCTGCGCAAGGGCCTGGTGGTCGCGGTACTGCTGTCGTTCTCGTTTTTGATCGGCGAGTTCGTCTTCGCCAACCTGCTGGTCGGCACCCGTTATGAAACCCTGCAGGTGTATCTCAACAACATGCGCAATGGCAGCGGCCACTTCACCAGCGCCCTGGTGATCTCATACTTCATGGTCGTGCTGCTGGTGACCTGGGCCGCCAGCCGCCTCAACCGGGATCCGTCATCGTCATGAGCTTTCTCAACGTAGAGCGTCTGCACAAGCGCTATGGTGCCAATCCAGTGTTCAGCGAGATCGACTTTTCCGCCTCCCGTGGAGAACTGGTCACCCTGCTCGGCCCTTCCGGCTGCGGCAAGTCGACGCTGCTACGCTGCCTCGCCGGCCTCACCCCGATCGACGGCGGCCGGATCATGCTCGACGGTGAGGAGATCAGCAACGCAGCCCCCCAGCGGCGCGGGATCGCGATGGTGTTCCAGAGCTATGCGCTGTTTCCCAACATGACCGTACGCGACAACGTCGCCTTCGGCCTGCGCATGCAGCGCACCAGGAAGGACGAGTTGGAACGTAGGGTCACGGAGGTACTGGCGCTGGTCGAGCTCGATGGCCTGGAGGCCCGCTATCCGCATCAGCTCTCCGGCGGCCAGCGCCAGCGCGTGGCGCTGGCCCGTTCGCTGGTGGTGCGCCCGAGACTGCTGCTGCTCGACGAGCCGCTCTCTGCGCTCGACGCGCGTATCCGCCGTCATCTGCGCGAGCAGATCCGGCGCATCCAGCGTGAGCTCGAACTGACCATGGTATTCGTCACCCACGACCAGGAAGAGGCGCTGAGCCTGTCGGACCGCATCGTGCTGATGCGGGAAGGGAAGATCGTCCAGAACGGCAGCGCCGAAACGCTCTATACCGCACCCAAAGACGCCTTCGTCGCCGGCTTCATCGGTCACTACAACCTGCTCGATGCGGACGTCGCCGGCCGCTTGCTCGACCGCAGCTTCTCCAGTCGAGTGGCGATTCGCCCCGAGTCGATCCAGCTCGACGCAGGCCAGGGGATCGCCGGCGAGATCGTCGATCACAGCCTGCTCGGCAACGTGATCCGCTACCGGGTCAAGGCCAGGGGGGTGGAACTCTCGGTCGATGTGCTCAATCGCAGCGCCTCATCGCTGCTTGCGCCGGGCAGCCAGGTAAGGCTTGCGATCGCGGAGGAGAGCATTCGCGAGGTAGCCTGAGCGGAGTCAGGCCGGTGGGCAGGTCTCGCCGTAGATGCTCCAACCGGTCAAGGTTCGCCGCGGGGCGCGGTCGAGACCAAGCACCATGCAGGCGGCGAGCTCGCCCTTGCGCTGGCTGTCCTGGTAGACGGTGGTGAGCTGCGGCGAGCGCCGCTGCCCCTCTTCGAGCCCGTCGAAACCGATGATCCGGATATCTCCCGGCACCGAGAGCCCAAGGCGTTCGGCGACCGTCAGCGCCCCGAGCGCGATGCGGTCGGTCATGCACAGCAAAAGCCGTGGGCGCCGATCCTGCAACACAGCCTCGAGCACCGCTTCGGCATGGTGCTGGGTGTTGTGCTCGACATCGAAGATCGCCACTTTCTCAGGGTCGTGCCCCGCCTCCTGAAGCGCGCTGCAGATGCTGTCGAGGCGAACGTGCTGCATCAATTCGAGCTTCGGCTTGCCATCCTCACCCTGGCTACGCCAGCGCTCGAGGCGCAGCGAGACGATCACCGGTTCGAAATGCGCCGGCGTATTGTCGAGCGCCCAGCGGCTCAGTTCATGCATCGCCCGGCGGTCCTCGACGCGCACGCAGGGCAGGTCCGGCAGCTCGAAATCCACCGTGACCACCGGTTTGCCACGCTGGCGTAGACGCTCCACCAGGCTTGAGTCGTTTTCTACCCCGTAGACCACGAAACCATCGGCCATCAGTTCGCTGCCCGTGCCGCGCAGCGAACGCTCGGGCACCAGCAGCAGCCGGTGGCCGTGGCGATCGAGCACCTGGGCAACGCCACAAAGGAAGCGGTTGGCGATCGGATCATCGAAGCTGTAGGCAAGATCTTCGGTCAATACCACGCCGATGATGTGCGTCTTGCCAGTGCGCAACCCACGAGCCATTGCGTCAGGCCCGTCGTATCCGAGCAGCTGCGCCTCGGCGAGCACGCGCTCGCGCAGCTCGGTGGAGAGCTGGTCGGGGCGGTTGAAAGCGTTCGACACCGTGGTCACCGAGACCTTCAACCGCGCGGCAAGATGGTTGAGCGTCACACGAGGGCGCTCGCCCGTGCGCTGCTTGGCCATGTTCTCTCTCCCGATAGCGAATCAGGTGTGGGCGGCATCATCTGCGTGCTGCTTGCGTCCCAACGATGAAGGCGCCGATGCCTCCTCGGAAGCATCGGCGCCATGATATTACCCTGCGAACGGCGAAACCGCCCGATTCGCGATGCTCGTGCTAGCCGAGCAGCCAAACCGCGGCGTTGCCGGGCAGCTCGCCCTCGAGCGGCTGCGTCACACTTTGCGCCAGCGGCTTGCCAGCCGGCAGCGCGATCGGTTCGTCGCCCAGATTGAGCAGCACGGTCACCGCGCCGTTACGCAGCTTGAGCACGTCCTTGCGCGGGCTCTGCAGCCACTCGAGCTCGCCTTCCCCCAAGCCGTACTCACGACGCAGGCCCAGCAGACGACGATAGAGCGAGAGGGTCGATTCGGCATCACCCTCCTGGAGATCGGCGGCGTAGCGCGCGAAGCTTTCGGGCTGCGGCAGCCAGCTCGCCTCGCTCGGGCCGAAGCCGTAGGCGGGGGCTCCGGCGACCCAGGGCAGCGGGACGCGACAGCCATCGCGGCCCACTTCGTGACCTTCGGTGCGGAAGAACGCGGGGTCCTGGCGGAACCGGTCCTCCATGGTGGTGTGCTCGGGCAGGCCAAGCTCCTCCCCCTGGTAGAGATAGGCCGAGCCGGGCAGCGCCAGGGTCAGCTGGATCGCCGCGCGAGCGCGGCGAAGCCCCAGCGCCTCATCGGGTTGCTCGGCCGCCGCGTTGATGCCCTTCGGCCGTGCGCCGGGCTGGGAGAGACCGAAACGCGAGGTGTGCCGCACGCCATCGTGATTGGACATCACCCAGGTGGTCGGCGCGCCGACCTGGGCGGACTGCGCCAGCGAATCGTCGATCACCTCCTTCAATTCGTTGGCATCCCAGCGCGCCAGCAGGTAGTCGAAGTTGAACGCCTGCTGCATCTCATCGCGACGGATGTAGCGGGCCAAGCGTGCCTGCGGCTTGACCCAGGCCTCGGCGACCATCATCCGGTCACCATCGTACTCATCGAGCACCTTGCGCCAGGCGCGATAGATATCGTGGAGCTCGTCCTGGTCCCACATCGGACCGACATTGCCGCCCTCCACCATCGCCTGGCTACCGTCCCAATCGGGCAGCCCCTTCTGCTTGATCATCCCGTGGGCGACATCGACGCGGAAGCCATCGACTCCACGGTCGAGCCAGAAGCGCAGCACGTCTTCGAACTCGGCAAGCACCTCGGGGTTGCGCCAGTCGAAATCAGGCTGCTTGGAATCGAACAAATGCAGGTACCACTGCTGCTGGCCCTCGAGCCGTGTCCAGGCATCGCCGCCAAACACACTCTGCCAGTTGTTCGGCGGCAGCTCGCCCTTGGCGCCCCGCCCATCGCGGAAGATGTAGCGCGCTCGCTCCCGGCTGCCTACCGGCGACTTCAGCGCAGCCTGGAACCAGGCGTGCTCATCGGAGCTGTGGTTGGGCACCAGGTCGACGATCAGCTTGATGCCAAGGGCGTGGGCCTTTTCAAGCATGGTGTCGAAGTCGGCCAAGGTACCGAATATCGGATCGACATCGCGATAGTCGGCGACGTCATAACCGGCGTCGGC
The DNA here is from genome assembly GCF_001648175.1 of Halotalea alkalilenta. NCBI lineage: Bacteria > Pseudomonadati > Pseudomonadota > Gammaproteobacteria > Oceanospirillales > Halomonadaceae > Halotalea > Halotalea alkalilenta. Next base: position 189,420 of record NZ_CP015243.1, read on the forward strand.
CTGTGGCGAGCGGTAGAACGGCGACAGCCAGATCGCGTCGACGCCGAGCTTGGACAGGTACGCAAGCTTGGCAGTGATGCCGGGCAGGTCGCCGATTCCATCCCCGTTGGAGTCGGCGAAAGAGCGCGGATATATCTGATAGATCACAGCGCTTCTCCACCACTCTCCATTGTGTTGAAGATGCTCGTCTTTATCGTTAAAGATAGCAGGCGCGGACATAGTGACTCCCTCCTGGATTCGGCAGTGATTTGAAAAGCGACGCAGCTCGAACTGTAACGTTGCAGAAGACCGGTAACCAAAAGCCTCGAGACTTCGGCTTCGATGATTCCATAAGGCCGAAGCGCCAAATGAATTGATATTGGGCTTTAGTGGCATCGCCCGCTCAAAGCTGGAATCAGGCGTCTCATTGTCGCCGCCGCGCAACTCCCGCATCATCGTGTCGAGGCGATGGGTCCGCCAACCATGCGATTCCGAGCCCTTCCCCAACGGCAATTGGTATGACGAGGCCTTCGGCGCCAAGGTTCTCGTATCATTGGCCGATACAAACATAACCATGGACAACGATGGAAGGTACTCGGGTGGAAAGGATCGCTTCAGGCCGATACGGCCAGATCGGCAAACGCACCAAACTGACGCGCGAGCAGGCGATGGCTGCGATACAAGACGCCGCGATCATCGAGTTCAGCCAACAAGGTTTCACCGGCGCGTCCACTCAAGCGATCGCCGAGCGCGCCGGATTGACCAAATCGCAACTGCACTACTACATCGACGGCAAAGAGTCGCTGTTCGACGAGATACTCTCCCATCTACTGGAGATCTGGGCAGAGTTGAGCGAGTTCGACGAACATCACGCCGACCCGGCCAAGGCACTGACGCGCTACGTCCGGCGAAAACTCGAGTTCAGCCTCGAGCAGCCGGAGCTCTCGCGCATCTTCACCACCGAAATGCTCAGCGGCGGCCACCGCCTCAAACGCCACTGGCCGCGAATGATCGAGCTCTGCGAACGCAAGCTCATGGTGATCGACGGCTGGATCGCCGAGGGCAAGCTGGTACCGATGAATTCACGCCTGTTGTTGATGCATATCTGGGCGCTGACCCAGTACTACGCCGACTATGCGCTGCAGGCCGAAAAGATGCTCGGCGAGCCCCTCGATACACCCCCACGTCGGGCGGAGCTCATCGACGAACTGAGCGCCTTCGTGCTGCGCGGCTGCGGGATAGCTCCGTTGACGTGATGGGCTCATCGATGGCCGCGAGCGTACCTATCGATCCGTCTGGCGAGGACGCCGCCGCGCGTCCGCAGCGCTGAAAAACCACTATCGTCCCCGAGCATCCCCCTCACCGCAGAGATCTCCCTCCAATCATCGCCCCGCGCCCAGGCCGCTCGCGCATGAGCGCTGCGGCCGTTTCGACGGCGGCATGTTGCAGGATTTAGCGCAGCGGTCGAACTGGTACGGCACTTGCGTGACCCAATCGCGACAACAAGGATTTCACCAAGGTACGCCGATGGCACGTTCGTTTCTTTGCCGATCACCAGCGATTTCTGCACTGATGACTCGCGCCCGGCCGGCCTTTTGCGCCAAAAAGGTGAAAAAGCGATGCCACCCGTCTTCATCGACGGCGGATACGACCAGGCAAAGCACAGCAGTTTCTGCCATTAGGCACCGCTTGGCCGGGTCATCCCATGCAGGCTGCTCGGTTCGCACCGACATCGATCGCTACGACGCCGGCTCCAAGACCACCACGAGACCAATAACCAAGGCCCCGGCACAGCCGAAGGCTACGCAGGAGATCGCTAGATGCTCGACCACCATACCTCTCTCGCGCCGCGCCACTTGCTCGCAGGCCTCGCTCTGCTGGCAGCCCCGACGCTGGTGCTGGCACAAACCAGTGACGCGACCGATCCCAACCAGCCCACGCCCGAGAGCTCACAATCGGACCCGGCGATGCAACAACAGTCGTCCGGCGAGGCTCGCGACTTGACCGAGATGTTCACTCGCGGCGAGTTTCACGGTGCGCTGCGTTCGCTCTACTACTCGACCCACAACGCCTACTTCACCCCCGGGCTGAACCAGGACACGATCAGCTACGGCGGCTTCGTCGGCTTCACCAGTGCGCGCTACCAGGGCTTCCGCTTCGGGTTGAGTGGAATCCTGCAGCGTGGCATCGACCATGCCGACGACCCGAGCCGGGTGGTCACGGAGCTCGGCCCCAACCAGACCAACATCGGCGAAGCCTATCTCGAGTATCAGCGCGATGCCTTCACCGTTACCGCGGGCAACCAGCGACTCGACCTGCCATTCGCCGGTACCTGGGACTGGCGCGTCACGCCGAACCTGTTCCAGGCGGTCGACCTGCGCTATGGCGACCAGGAGAACTATCTCGAGGCGACCCGGGTGTTCCGCTACATGCCCTGGGCCGGCGGTTCGTTCACCAGGACCACGATGTACAACTCACGCTGGGATTCGTTCTCGCCGGTGGAGGAAACCACCGATGGCATGTGGTCGATCGGCGGTGCCCGGGCGCTGTACGCCAATGGCCTGAAGTGGAGCGGCGAAGCATGGCACCAGGAGTATGAGGACTACACCAAGATCAACTATCTCGAAGGTCAGGTGGCGCTCGCCGAAGGAGACCTGCGCCCGTTCCTCGGCCTGCAGTTCATTCGCGGAACCGGCGATGGCAAGGAGCTTCTCGGCGAGGTCGACAGCCATGTCTACGGCCTGCAGCTGGGGATGAACTACGGCACTCTCAAGGCAACGCTCAACTACAATCACATCCCCTCGCGGGAGAATGCCTACCGCAACGGCGTGCTGGTCACTCCTTACGCCCACAACTCTTCGTCAGGGCCGATCTTCGCCCAGCCGTTCTTCACCAGTACCCAGGACCTCGGCGCCGGCAACGCCTACTCGCTCGACGTCTCGGGCCTGGCCACCGACCAGTTGGTGCTCGGCGCACGCTACTCGTTCATGGATCTCAAAGAATCGTCCGAGGTCGAAAGCCGCAACCAGTCCGAGTACATGGGCTTTGCGGTCTACAACTTCCGCGGTTCGCTCGAAGGCTTCAGCGTCGCCAACTTCCTCGGCGTGCAGCGCTCCCCGCGCGAAGGCAAGGAGTTCTGGCAGAACCGTCTGGCCCTGCAGTACGCCTTCTAGACTCGTCAAGCCAGCGCCTCGCCATCTTCGGCGAGGCGCTGCGGCTGATGCCCCTCAAGCGTGCTTGAGCAACCAGTCGAGCTCGAGCTCGGTGACCTGACGCTCGAAGCGCGCGAGCTCATTGGCCTTGCACAACCGGTAGATCCGCAGGAAGCCTTCGCCGAGGTAGCGGGCCAGCGGTGCGCTCTCCTCGAGCAGCGCCAGGGCATCGCTCTGGCGGGTCGGCAGCTCGACGCCGGGCTGATCGAGACCGTTGCCTTCGATCGGCGGATCGAGCGGCAGCGCATTATCGAGGCCGTGGAGCAGACCCGCGAGCAGCGCGGCGACGACCAGATAAGGGTTGGCATCGGCGCCAGCGACGCGATGCTCGATGCGGTAGTCACGCCGACCGCTGCGCGGGATGCGCAGCGCCACGGTGCGGTTGTTGTAGCCCCAGCTGGCTCGGGTTGGCACGTACATGCCCGGCTGGAAGCGCCGGAAGGCGTTGACGTTGGGGGCGAACAGCGCCATCGAGGCGGGCATCAGTTCGATCATCCCGGCGAGGGCACGGTGCAAAAGCTCGGTGTCCTCGACCTCCTCGTCAGCGAACAGGTTGTAGTCTTCGCGATCGACCAGGCTCAGGTGTATATGCATGCCATTGCCGGCGAAATCGCCGTAAGGCTTGGCCATGAAGGTGGCCTGGAGGTCGTGCTGGTCGGCGATCTGGCGAATCAGCCGCTTGAGCATCAGCGCATCGTCGCAGGCCTTGAGCACATCGTGGCCATGCTCGAGGTTGATCTCGAACTGCCCGGGCGAAGCCTCGGCCACCGCCCCCTCGGCCGAAAGCCCCTGCTGCCGGGCCATCTGGTTGATGTCGCTGAGCACCTCGGCGAAGTCATCGAGATTGTCGAGCGAATAGACCTGGCTCTGCTCGCTGCGCTCGCTGGTCACCGGCGAGCGCGGCGGCTGCAGCGCGCCCTCGGCGTCGCGTTCGCGATCGACCAGGTAGAATTCGAGCTCCACCGCGACCACCGGATAGAGCCCGCGCGCCTTGAGCTGCTCCCAGACGTGGGCGAGCACGTTGCGCGGCTCGAACGGGTGGGAGGCGCCCTGCTCGTCGACCATGGTCAACAGTACCTGGGCGATCCGCGCCGGGTCGTGGGCATTGGGCATCAGCGTGCCGAGCAGCGGCAGGCAGAGCAGGTCCGGTTCGCCGATCTCCTGGCCGAGGCCAGTCTCCTCGACCACGTTGCCGAGCAGGTCCATGGCAAACATCGAGGCGGGGAAATAGCAGCCCTTGGCCAGCCGTGGGAGTGAATCCACCGGCAGGCGCTTGCCGCGGAAGATGCCGTTGAGATCGGTGAGCAGTACATCGACATAGGCGGTTTCAGGGTGGGCGGCGAGATAGCCGTCCACCTCGGACTTGAACGCGGCCTTGTAGCGGGTGCGCTCCTCGCTGCCGTCGGCCGAACGGACGCCGGCGCTTAGATCAGTGATGAAAGAGGTCGCTTCCATGATAGGACTCTGCCTTTGCGATTCTTGTTATGGAAAATATAAATTCCACTTTCATGAAGCATAGTGCCGACGACCAGGCTTTTACAAGCGGCTGAAATTCGCACACTGACTCTTAATACCGGCTCAGACGGGCCGCTTCCTCGCCCAATACCCACCACCGCAAGTGGAGTATATTTCTTACACTCCTCTTGACCTCGTCACAGCCTCGCCACGCCCGGATTACTCCGCTCATAGTCGCTCTTTCGGCGAAAATGGTCGCAATTCCCTTTTTTTCCTGACTTCAACCGTAGACAGGAGACCCTGCCTCTCGTGTAGAGTGCGGGGCTTAATTGAGACTAAATTCAGCTGCAATAAAGCCAGCTTCACCACTGGGACCCATCATGACGCGCAAGACTTTCAGAGCACCAGGCCTGGCCTGGCAGATCCTGATCGGCCTGATTCTAGGCGTGCTGGTCGGCAGCCTGCTGCACGACCAGCCTGAAGCCCGCCAGTGGGCGGTCGCCAACGTGCTGCAACCCGCCGGCGACATCTTCATCCGCCTGATCAAGATGATCGTCATTCCGATCGTGATCTCCTCGCTGATCGTCGGTATCGCCGGAATGGGCGACGCCAAGAAGCTCGGCCGCATCGGCGCCAAGACGATCCTCTACTTCGAAGTGGTCACAACGCTTGCGATCGTGGTCGGCCTCATCGCCGCCAATCTGTTCCAGCCGGGCGCGGGCATCGACATGTCGAGCCTCTCCAGCGTCGACATCTCGAAGTACACCGCCACCGCGCAGGAGGTCTCCCATGATCACGCCTTCATCGCCACGCTGCTCAATCTGATCCCGTCGAACATCTTCGACGCCCTGGTGCGCGGCGACATGCTCGCGATCATCTTCTTCTCGGTGTTCTTCGGCCTCGGCCTCTCGGCGCTGCCGAACGAGCTGCGCGAGCCGTTCATCACTACCATGCGGGCAGTCTCGGAGACCATGTTCAAGGTCACCCACATGATCATGCGCTATGCCCCGATCGGGGTGTTCGCACTGATCGCGGTGACGGTGGCCAACTTCGGCTTCACCTCGCTCTTGCCGCTCGCCAAGCTGGTGGTGCTGGTCTACTTCGCGATCGCGTTCTTCGCCTTCGTGGTGCTCGGCAGCATCGCTTACTTCTACGGCTTCAGCATCTTCACTCTGATCCGCATCCTCAAAGACGAGCTGCTGCTCGCCTACTCGACCTCGAGCTCCGAGACGGTGCTGCCGCGGATCATGGCGAAGATGGAGGAGTACGGCGCACCGAAGGCGATCTGCAGCTTCGTGATCCCGACCGGCTACTCGTTCAACCTCGACGGCTCGACCCTGTATCAAAGCATCGCGGCACTGTTCATCGCCCAGCTCTATGGCATCGACCTGAGCCTCGGCGAGCAGCTCACCCTGGTGCTGACGCTGATGGTCACCTCCAAGGGGATCGCCGGTGTCCCGGGGGTGTCGTTCGTGGTGCTGCTGGCGACGCTGGGTAGCGTCGGCATCCCGCTCGAGGGGCTGGCGTTCATCGCCGGGGTCGACCGGATCATGGACATGGCGCGTACCGCGCTGAACGTGATCGGCAACGCACTCGCGGTGCTGGTGATCGCGAAGTGGGACGGCAGCTACGACGCCGAGAAGGGTGCCAACTACTTCGCCAACCGTGCCCAGGCCCGCGCCGAGCGCCGCGCGAACCGCGAGCGTCACGCCGAGGAGCGCTTGGAGGGCTGAGCTAGCCCCCCGGCCTCGGCCGGCCGGCCGGGCTCGGCGCCGCGCAAGCTCACTCCCCGCGCAGCCGCCCGCCCATCTCCTGGGCCAGGTCGACCGCGTAGTGGTCGGTCATTCCACCGATGAAGTCGAGCATCCTGCGGTAGCTCGCATAAAGGCTCCAGGAGGGCAGCGGGGTGTTCTCGCCAATCAGCGCCAGCACCCGCTGATGCTTGAAGCTCGAAGTGCCGGTGGTATGCAGCTCGTGAGCGGCGCCGATGAACGCCTCGAGCAGAATTCCAAGAGTGGTATAGGCACCGATCTCGAGCTTGGCCTTGCGCTCGTTCTGGAAGATCCGCTTGCGCGCGAGCTCCTTGGCACGCCCGACGCCCCAGGCGAGATCGGGGTGGCAGTGTTCGAGCAGATCCGAATCCAGGTTCCCCCCGAGAAGCGCCTGCTCATGCTCGACGAACGCCTCGGCGACTTCATTGACCGCGCGCTCCATCGCCGCCCCGCGCAGCGCGGCGACCCGGCGACGGCGTGACACCCCGCTGCGCTCCATCCGCTCGAGTTCGACCACGAATGGATCCCCCGGCTCGAGACCGGCGATCTGGGAGAGCACCTCGGCGACTTCATCGAAGCGCAGGATGCCCATCTCGAGGCCGTCCTCGAGATCGAGCAGCGCGTAGCAGATGTCGTCGGCGGCTTCGACCAGATAAGCCAGGGGATGACGACACCAAGCGAACACGCCAGGCTCTCGACGCCTGAGCCCGAGCAGTTCGGCGACCTCGGCCAGCAGCCCGCGCTCCGACTGGTAGGCACCGAACTTGCCACCGCCAAGGGCATGCTCGACCGTCCACGGGTACTTGAGCATCGCGCCAAGGGTCGCCGCGGTGAGCCGCATCCCACCGTTGAACTGGTTGTACTCGATCTGGGTGACGATCCTGAACCCCTGGGCGTTACCCTCGTAGGTGAGCAGGTCGCGGGTCTCAGCGTCGCTCAAGCCTTCGAACAGCTGCGGCGAATGGCGCCGCGCGGCCTGAAACCAGTCCCGAATCGCGTACTCACCGGCATGACCGAACGGCGGATTGCCGATGTCGTGCCCCAGGCAGGCCGCCTGGACGATCACCCCAAGGTCAGCCGAGGTGAGAAACGAGGGCAATCGCTCGCCCAGGCGCTCGCCGACGATCATCCCCAGCGAACGGCCGACGCAGCCGACCTCGAGGGAGTGGCTCAACCGGGTGTGGATATGATCGTTCTCGGTCAGCGGGTGGACCTGGGTCTTGCGCCCGAGCCGGCGGAAGGAGCCGGCGAAGACGATCCGGTCGTGGTCCTTGTGGAAGGGACTGCGGCCGACCTCGCGCCCGGTGCCGCTCGGGCGGTCCTGGAGGCGGATCGGCTCGAGCAGTCGGGCCCAGTGCATCTGCGTCATCGAAGGCTCCCTATGGCGGGCCGTTGCGGGTTCGCGTGATCTCAACGAGGCAACGCATTGATCTTTGAATGAATAGGCAGTGTACCGGGGTTTTGGCCGCTGGCGGCGCTTGCGTGGCGAGGAAGCCGGCCCAATAATGCCGCCTTCTGCGGCGAGCTAGTAGCCAGCCCGTCCTCGGATCGACCCACGCGATGCGAGCGCGACACCGCCGCAGAGGGGCTCGCGAGCAACTCAACGTTCGTCTTTTGTGAGGGCCACCATGCCCAAGCTGATCAGCTTCGACCCCTATCGCACCCTTGGGATGCACGGGGTGCGCTACATCAAACCGGAGCGCATGTACGACCACCTCGACGAGATCCTCGCCGCCGACTGGCTGCTGTTCCCCGCCTATTGGCAAGTCAACGTCCTGGTCCATGCGCTTGGCAAGCGGATTTTCCCAAGCCCCGCCAGCTACTACCTCGGCCATGACAAGGTCGAGCAGACCCGCGCCTTTCGCGCGCTGATCGACGCGCACCTGCCGGCCACCGAGATCCTCGCGTCCACCCAGGCCAATCTCGAACTGCTCGAGAGCAGGATCGGCTATCCGATGGTGCTCAAGGAGATACGCAGCGCCCGCGGCCAGGGCGTCGCCCTGGTGGAAGAGCGCAGCGCGCTAGAAGCCCTGGCGGCCGAGCGCGAGGTGCTTTATGCCCAGCCGCGGCTGCCGATCGACCGCGACCTGCGCATCGTGCTGGTCGGCAGCGAGATCATCGCTGCCTATTGGCGGGTCAGCCCGCTCGGTGATTTCCGCAGCAACGTCTCGGTCGGCGGTGAAGTGCGCTACGACCCGGTGCCTGAGGCGGCGCTGGCGCTGGTGAAGCGTCTCGCCCGAGCGAGTGGGATCGATCACGGCGGCTTCGACGTGGCGATGCTGAACGGCCATCCGATACTGTTCGAGTTCAACCGGCTGTTCGGCCATCAGGGTATAGAAGGCGCGATCCAGCGCATAGGCGACGCGATCGAACGCTACCTGGCCGTGCATGATGACGTTCGCGCGCGCCTCGACCTCGCCCAGCGAGAGGCGTCCAACGACGCATTCGATGAAAGCGAAAGCGCCTGAACACCCAGAGAAAGCAAATTGCGGCTGAATGGGCATGTACCAAAGTTTCAATCTGGCACGCCTATATCATTACCATCCGAATGGTTTTTAGCTTAACATCCGCGGGCGTCGAGGGAGCGACATGGTTTGGCAGGGATGCCCACCCTTGAACCGCGTTCGACGCACCCCCCCTTTTCTCGACCAATCCATCTGCAAGTCCCTGGTCGGTTTCCCGACGTTCCCCTTCTCTATTCGCCGCCGTTCATCGCCGTTTTGCGATGCACCCGCTCGCGCATTGCGCCAAGTCCCCTCCCGGACCGACGCCAGAATGATTGACAGGGTCGTTTCCAACTCATAACGTGGGCCGCCTATTTTCGCAAAATCACCGAAGTAGCCGCCATTAACGCGCTCATTCGACGATTTTATTCACTTTAAGCATGTTCTTAGACGATTTCGATCGAGACCGCCTCGATTCTGCGTGGAGACTGCCCGCTTGAACGCTCACGCCCCCGGCTATCGCACTTTCGGTCCCAGCGACGCCTGCGATTACCTGCGCCACCTCGGCCTCTTCACCGCCAATGAGCCTCTCGAGTGCGATGAGATCGGCGACGGCAATCTCAATCTGGTCTTTCGCGTACGTGGCGCGGGCAAGAGCCTGATCGTCAAACAGGCGTTGCCCTACGCCAAGGTGGTCGGAGAAAACTGGCCGCTGTCGCTGGATCGCGCCCGGATCGAAGGGGAGGCGCTGCTCGAGGCGGCCAAAGTGGTTCCCGCCCACGTGCCCAAGGTCCATCAGCTCGATCCGGTGCTGGCGCTGACCGTGATGGAAGACCTCTCCCACCTGACGATTGGCCGCGCGGCGCTGATCCAGGGACGCTACTTGCCGCTGCTCGGCGGCCATATCGGCGACTACCTCGCCCGGACTCTCTACGCCACCTCTCACTTCGCCCTTACTCCGCGCGAGGCCAAGGCGCTGGCCGCACGGTTCGTCAATCCAGACCTGTGCAACATCACCGAAGACCTGGTCTTCATCGACCCGTACTTCGATCGGCCAAGCAACGATTTCCCCGAAGCGCTGCGCCCGACCCTCGAACGCCACTGGGCGGACCAGGCACTCAAGCGTGAAGTCGCCGAGCTGACCCGGCTGTTCCTCTGCCAGGGCGAGGCGCTGATCCATGGCGACCTCCACACCGGCAGCCTGTTCGTCAGCGAAAGCGACACCCGGGTGATCGACCCCGAGTTCGCCTACTACGGGCCGATGGCCTTCGATATCGGCGCGTTCTGGGCCAACCTGATCCTCTCCAGCCTCTCCCATCGGGGCCATGGCCTCGAAAACGAGGCCCGCCGGGCCTACCGGCACTTTCTCTACGACACCCTCGAGACGAGCTGGCGCCACTTCGAGCGAGGCATGCGCGAGCAGCTCGCAGCCGGCAGCGTCGACCCATTCGCCAAGGTGGAAGGCTACTTCGACGCCCAGCTCGAACGCTGGTTCAGCGAATCGATCGGCTTCGCCGGCTGCAAGGCATTCCGTCGCATCGTGGGCCTCGCCCACGTCGCCGACATCGAGAGCATCCAGGACCCGGCGATCCGCCTGGAGGTCAAGGAGGACGCGCTCGAACTGGCGGCGAACCTGATCAAGCGCCGGGGCGAATTCGCTGGCGTCGAGGCGCTGCGCGCCTATCTCGAAAGCGCGATAGATGATCGCCAAGGAGATAACCGATGAGCGACCAGGCCGCCCGCCTGCCCCCGTCGGTGGAATGGCGCGATGGCGCCTTGATCCTGCTCGACCAGCGCCGGCTGCCGCTCGAAGTGCGCTATCGTCGATTGACCCGGGTCGAGGAAGTCTGGGAGGCGATCAAGCAGTTGGAGGTTCGTGGCGCGCCTGCGATCGGTATCGCCGCGGGCTTTGGCATCGCGCTCTGGGCTCTGGATGCCGAGGCCGACTCACCGCAGTCACTGCTGGAGGGGCTGGAGCGAACCCGTGTCTATCTCGAGAGTTCGCGGCCAACCGCGGTGAACCTGGCCTGGGCGGTACGCCGCATCTTTCGGGCCTGCCAGTCGGAGCCGAGCGTGGCGGCGATCCGCGCTCGCGCGCTGCTCGAGGCCCAGGCGATCCAGGCCGAGGATGCCGAGGCCTGCCGCAAGATCGGGGAGCATGGCCTGGCCCTGCTTCCCGCCGGGGCGACGGTGATGACGATCTGCAATGCGGGCGCGATCGCCACCGCCCGCTATGGCACCGCGCTGGCCCCCTTCCACCTCGCCCGCGAGCGAGGCCTCGAACTCTCGGTGATCGCCTGTGAGACCCGTCCGCTGCTACAGGGAGCGCGGCTGACCACCTGGGAGCTGGCCAGCATCGGCATCGACGTCACGCTGATCACCGATTCGATGGCCGCCCATGTGATGAAGACCCGCAGGATCGATGCGGTGATCGTCGGCGCCGACCGCATCGCGCGCAACGGCGACAGCGCCAACAAGATCGGCACCTACGGGCTTGCGCTGCTGGCCCGCGCCCATGGCATCCCTTTCTATGTCGCCGCCCCTTTCTCGACCATCGACTTCGAACTCGCCGATGGCTCCGGCATTCCGATCGAGGAGCGCGACGAGAAGGAGATCGTCGAAATCCAGGGGCAGCGCATCGCCCCCGAAGGGATCAAGGTGTTCAACCCCGCCTTCGACGTTACCCCGAACGAATTGATCGAAGGGCTGATCACTGAACGTGGAGTGATCCGCTGCGCCGAACTCGACTGTCACCAAGCCCGGGCCATGGGATGAAAAAAGAGCGCCCAATGGGCGCTCCAGACCTGCGAATCCGCGCAGCCGTAATGGCGACCTACTCCCAGCCGGCACGCTCCAGCACCGCCTGCGCCTCATCATAGGCGTCGGCATAGCGCAGCACAGAAGTGTCGTCGACCTTCCACTCGCCGAACATCTGCTCCGCCGCCACAGGCCCCACACCCTCGACCACCGGGTAGAACACACCCTCGCCGACGATTCGCTGCGCTTCGTCGCTGGAGAGATACTCCAGCAGCAGCCGGGCATCATCGACCCGCTGACTGCCCTTCACCAGCGCGTAGACATTGACGTTACGGTAGGCACCTCGCGCTTCGCTGCCCTCGCCCTGCTGGTTGGGGAACACCGCCTCGAGCGACTCGAGCGCTCGCTTGGCCTCCTCGTCGTCGCCCTGCATGATCCGCGGATAGTAGTAGTGATTGGCCACGGTGATCGCGCAGGGATCCTCAGGATCGGCAAGCGCCATCAGCAGCGCCGAGTCGCGCGCGCCGGGCGGCTGGGCGAAGTTGGCGACCACGCCCTCGGCCCAGCGCTGGGCCTCTTCGGCGCCGTGATTGACGACCATCATCGCGGCGAAGCTCGAGGTATAGGCGGACCCGCGCGGCCCCAGGCAGACCTTGCCACGATAGGCGGGATCGGCGAGCGCCTCGTAGCTCGCCGGTAGCTCCTCCAGCTTGCCGGGGTTGGCGAAGATGATCCGCACCCGCGTGGCATAGGCGCTCCAGCCCGCATCGAGATCGCGCAGCCCTTCATCGACCCGCGACTCGACCAGTTCTGATTCGAGCGGCTGCAGCAGCCCCGCACGTTCGAGCGTTCGTATCGCCCCAGAATCCGCGGTCATCAGCAGGTCCGCGGGAGGCTCTCCGGCAGCGACCAGGCGCTCGAACTCATCGGGCGAGAGCCGCACCGTCTCGATCGGTATCCCGGTCTGCTGGGTGAAGCCGACCAGCAAAGGATCGCCATCGATCGGACGGGTGGAGAAGACTTTCAACGGCTCGGCGGCATACAGCGGCAGCGCGGCGCCAAGACCGGCGCAAAGCAAGAGGAAACGAACGCGAGGCATGGGATGAGATTCCCTGTCATTGATCCCTGGAGGGGCCAGCTTAACCTTCGCGAATCAGGCTCCCCGAAGCTTGGTCAGCTCCACACAAGGCTGAGTCTCACGTTCAGCAGGACAAAGAAAAAACGCCTGCCGGATTAACGGCAGGCGCAAGCAGGGATCATTCAAGGGAACGGGAAAGATTGCTCTTCCCACACTCTCTGACTGCACTTGTGCAGAGATGTTCCCGGATGGAGAAATTTATTCCTTCGCGCCACCGACGACGTGCCGCTTCAATCACCACCCGCCGCCGCCGTCTCGACATCTACGCGGTAGAGTCCGCTGGTGGCGGTCATATAGACCTTCCAGCCGTCCGCCTCTTTGGCGAAGGCCAGGTTGGCGGTGATCTCCGGCAGCTCGATGCGACCCAGGCGGCGTCCGTCCGGTGCGAAGACCTGCACGCCGGAGCCACTGCTCGACCAGACATTGCCGCGCTCATCGACCTTGATCCCATCGGGTACGCCTGGCGAAACCTCGGTGAAGACCCGCTCGTTGACCAAGCTGCCGTCATCGCCGAGGTCGTATGCGAAGATCCGCTGCAGCGGCTCCTCGCCGTCGGCCCCACTGCGGCGGGAATCGGCGATGTAGAGGATTCCCTCGTCGGGTGAGAAAGCCAGGCCGTTGGGCGTCTGCACCGCGGGGGTATCGAGGCGGGTCAGGCTCTTGTCCTCGGGGTCGAATCGATAGACGTATTCACCGCCTTGCACTGCGCGACCGCCATAGCCTTCGGTCGGGGAGTCGATGCCAAAGGTCGGATCGGTGAACCAGATCGCCCCTTGGCGATCGACTACCAGGTCATTGGGGCTATTGAGCTTCTGCTCGCCGTAGAGATCGACCAGCACGCGCCACTCGCCGTTCTCCTCCAGCCGTTCGATCGCCCGCTTACCATGGGAAGCGGCGAGGATCCGCCCCTGATGATCGAGCGCGTGACCGTTGTGGAACTGGGCCGGACGTAACCACCGCTCATCGACGCCTTCATCCTCGCGCCAGGAGAGCACTCGATTGTTTTCGATGTCGCTCCAGATCAGCCGCCCATCGGGCAACGCCAGAGGCCCCTCGCTCCAGCGGGCGTCGCTGTACAAGCGGACCAGTTCGGCATCCTCGGCCACCAACTCGTGGAAGGCTGGATCATCGGCGATGACTCTACCCTCTAATCTCTCCCCGGCGGCTTCGGCCACAACGGGCGAGAGACCTGCGACCATGGCGAGCGCATAGCGGTAAGCTGACGGATTACTCATCAGTGACTCCAGAGTGGGGCAATGCATTGAAAATGCTCGGAATACTAGCCTCCACAGTCAAGCATCCCGGTCATCCCCCACCCTAAACTGGAGCTTAGGCTCCGTCCGAGCGGTCGTCCATCTCAGAGCAAACCTCAATCGCCCTCCGCCAGCGCCGGCAGCAGCACCTTGAGCTTGCGGGTCAGCGTGTTACGCCCCCAGCCAAGCAGCTCGGCCGCTTCGCCCTTGCGTCCCCCGGTATGCTTGAGCGCGGTTTCGATCAGGATGCGTTCGAAATCCGGCACCGCCTCCTCGAGCAGATGAGTATGCCCGGCGGCGAGCGCGCGATCGGCCCAGCCCCGAAAAGCGCTGCGCCAATCGCCGGAGGGAATCTCGCCACCCTCGGCCTCGCGCAGCTCAGGAGGCAGGTCGTCGACCAGCACCTCTCGCCCGGAGGCCATCACGGTAAGCCAGCGGCAGGTGTTCTCGAGCTGGCGCACGTTGCCGGGCCAGGGGAGCCTGGAGAGGTGCTGCTCCGCCTCGAGCGTGAGGATCTTGGGCTCGGCGGAGAGCTCGCGCGCCGCCTCGGCGAGGAAATGATGGGTCAGCCGGGGAATGTCCTCGCGGCGCTCGGCCAGCCGTGGCAGATGGATGCGGATCACGTTGAGGCGATGAAACAAGTCTTCGCGAAAGCGCCCCTCTTCGACCAGCTTCTCGAGATTCTGGTGGGTGGCGGCGATGATCCGCACGTTGGCACGCACCGGCGTATGGCCGCCGACGCGATAGAACTCACCATCGGAGAGCACCCGCAGTAGCCGGGTCTGGGTGTCCGCGGGCATGTCACCGATCTCGTCGAGGAACAAGGTACCGCCATCGGCCTGCTCGAAGCGCCCGCGGCGCTGGGCAGTGGCACCGGTGAAGGCGCCCTTCTCGTGGCCGAAGAGCTCCGACTCCATCAGCTCCTTGGGGATAGCCGCCATGTTCAGCGCGATGAACGGCCCGCGCGCGCGCGGGCTGTGCTGGTGCAGCGCGCGCGCGACCCGCTCCTTGCCAGTCCCCGACTCGCCGTTGATCATCACCGTGATGTTCGAGTGCGAGAGGCGGCCGATCGCACGGAACACCTCCTGCATCGCCGGCGCTTCGCCGATGATCTCGGCGGTGATGCCCTGCGGCACTTCGGTCGGCGCGCTGCGCTCGCGCGCGTGGGCGACGGCGCGACGAACCAGGGAAAGGGCATCGTCGACATCGAACGGCTTGGGCAGGTATTCGAACGCGCCTCCCTGATAGGAAGCCACCGCGCTGTCGAGATCGGAATGAGCGGTCATCACGATCACCGCCAGGTCAGGTAGCGCCTCGCGCGCCTTGGCCATCAGATCGAGGCCATCGGTGCCCGGCATGCGAATGTCGGTCAGCAGCACGTCGGGGGGGCGGCGTATGATCGCTTCGAGCGCCGCATCGGCCCGCTCGAAGCTGTGCACGTCGAGATCGGGCTGCGCCAGGGTGCGTTCGAGCACCCAACGGATGGCACGGTCGTCATCGACGATATATACGCGCGCTACGTCACTCATGAGGGTTCCTCGTCAGCATTGGCTTATTGTCTGTGCCGCGACCGCGACGTGGCCGTCGTCGGGGGTTGGTTCGTTGTTCTTCACGTCGCTCATCGGGGTCCTCACTTGTACGGAAAGCCCGCGGCATCCGCTGCAGGCCCTGCCCGGCGCCCCTCCGCCACGCTCTCGGGATCGAGATCGAGCGGCACCAGCAGGCGAAACTCGGTATGCCCGGGGCGGCTGTCGCACTCGATCAGGCCTTGATGCTGATGGAGGATCGACTGGGCGATCGAAAGCCCGAGCCCCGTGCCCTCGGCGCGCCCGGAGATCATCGGGTAGAACAGCGACTCGCGCAGCGACTCTGGAATACCGGGGCCGTTATCGATGATGCCCACTTCACACACCAGCCGGTGGCGCTCGACGCCGAGGGTGAACTGCCGCCGCGCGCGCGTCTTGAGAATCAGCTGCGGCGACTCGGTGTTGCTCTCCTCCATCGCCTGGAGACCGTTACGGGCGACATTGAGTACCGCCTGGATCAGCTGCGACTCGTCACCGAGCACGTTGGGCAGGCTCGGGTCGTAGTCGCGCAGGATCTCTACATGGGAGGTCTCAGCGCGCAGCAGGGTGTCGACCCGTTCGAGCACCACATGGATGTTGACCGGCTCGTGATGCGGCAAGGTGTTCGGCCCCAGCATCCGGTCGACCAGATCGCGCAGCCGATCGGCCTCCTCGACGATCACCCGGGTGAACTCGGCGAGCGCTGGGTCGGGCAGGTCTCGCTCGAGCAGCTGGGCTGCGCCGCGAATGCCGCCAAGCGGGTTCTTGATCTCGTGCGCGAGCCCGCGGGTGAGCACCTTGACCATCTCCTGGCGGGCGATCAGCGCCTCCTCGCGAGAGATGCGCAGCAGCCGGTCGCGCGGCTCCAGCTCGATCAGCAGTTCATCCGCGGAAAGCGGGGTCGCGGTGTAGTCGACGGTGACCTGCTCGCCGGTGGCGACCAGCAGGGTCGCTTCACGCTGGGTATAAGGGTGCTGCTCGGCCATCGCCTTGAGCAGCATGGCACTGATCTGCCCTTCCTCACCGTCGAGGCACTCGAGACAGCTGTTCTCTACCCGCGCCAAGCTCAAGCCCATCATGGCCTCGGCCGCTGGATTCAACCAACGGACCCGGAGCTGGTCATCCAGCAGGACCACGGCGGTGGTCAAGTGCTCAAGCAGGCGCGGGTACATGCCTTGACTCATCCTGTCTTCCATAAAGGGAGCATTCACCTGGGTAGTGCAAGAAGCGCGCCACAGTTGCACCGCGCCCGTGACACGCGCCATTGGAGCGCATCTTCCGTTAATAGCACGCCGCGCAAGTGCACCATAACAGTGCACGCATAATCTACACCTGCCTACCACCTTTCGCCTCAGCCCGCTGCTCATCGGCACGCCCGGGGCATCGACACATTCCATGCGACCCAACCAGTCCACACCTTTGCCTGCACGCGAGAGGTGCACCAATTCAATCCGAGAGGAACAGGTGGAGATAAAAAACCCCGTCGCACGATGTCGACGGGGTTCGGTAACCATCCAATGCCATCCGCTACCCGAACTGGCGCTCGGCGCTCAGCTCAGGCAGCTGGCCAGCGGTGATCAGACGCTGTAGTAGAGCTCGTATTCCACCGGGCTCGGCACCATACGAACCGCATTGACTTCTTCCATCTTGAGTTCGATGTAAGCGTCGATCGTATCGTCGGTGAACACACCGCCAGCGGTCAGGAACTCGCGATCCTCCTGCAGCGCTTCCAACGCCTGCTCGAGGCTGGAAGCAACGGTCGGCACCAGCTTGCCTTCTTCCGGCGGCAGGTCATAGAGGTTCTTGTCCAGCGCGTCGCCAGGATGGATCTTGTTCTGGATGCCGTCGATGCCAGCCATCAGCAGCGCGGCGAAGGCCAGGTAGGGGTTGGCGGTCGGGTCGGGGAAACGAGCCTCGACGCGCTTGCCCTTCGGGCTCGAGGTGTAGGGAATACGCAGCGAAGCGGAACGGTTGCGCGCGCTGTAGGCGAGCATGACCGGCGCTTCGAAGCCCGGCACCAGGCGCTTATAGGAGTTGGTCGACGCGTTGGTGAAGGCGTTCAGCGCACGCGCGTGCTTGATCACACCGCCGATGTAATAGAGCGCGGTCTCGGACAAGCCTGCGTACTCGTCACCAGCGAACATGTTCTGCCCATCCTTCCAGAACGACTGGTGGACGTGCATGCCGGAGCCGTTGTCGCCGGCCATCGGCTTGGGCATGAAGGTCGCGGTCTTGCCATAGGCGTGAGCCACGTTGTGGATCACGTACTTCATGGTCTGAACTTCGTCGGCCTTCTTGACCAGGGTGTTGAACTTGACCCCGATCTCGTTCTGGCCAGCGTTGGCGACTTCATGGTGATGCACTTCGACTTCCTGGCCGACCGCTTCGAGCGTGGAGCACATGGCCGCGCGCAGGTCGTGGAAGGAGTCGACGGGAGGTACCGGGAAATAGCCGCCCTTGACCCGCGGACGGTGGCCGAGGTTGCCGCCTTCGAGCTTGGTAGAGTCGGTCGCCCAGGCGCCTTCCTCGGAGGTGATCTTGAAAAACGAGCCGTTCATTTCGTTTTTGAAATGGACTTCGTCGAAGATGAAGAACTCGGGCTCGGGACCGAAGAAGGCGGTATCGCCCAGGCCGGTGCTCTGCAGATAGGCTTCGGCACGCTTGGCGATGGAACGCGGGTCGCGTTCGTAGCCTTGCATGGTGGCCGGTTCGATGATGTCGCAGCGCAGCACGATGGTGGAGTCTTCGGTGAACGGATCCAGGTAGGCGGTTCCGTCTTCCGGCATAAGGATCATGTCGGACTCGTTGATGCCCTTCCAGCCGGAGATCGAGGAGCCGTCGAACATCTGACCGTTCTCGAAGAACTCTTCATCGACGCTGCGCGACGGGATGGTGACGTGCTGCTCCTTGCCCTTGGTATCGGTGAAGCGAAGGTCGACCCACTTGGCGTCGTGTTCTTCGATGAGGGCAAGTGTCTTTTCTGCCATGTTGGTCTCCAGTAGGCACAGGACTTGAAACGAAATCTTGATCGAGTACCGGGCGACCACGGGCGGGCGCCTCGGGGGAAATCACATGTCGCAGCGGGCTACATGCCCGTCGCGGCCGAACCCAGGTCGCGACGGGCGGCCTCCAGGTCGACAGAAGGCGCCTCGACGGCGCTCTGACTGTACCCTTTTGATGCATGGAGCGTGCCAGAATGATGCAGGTCTTCGAGCTCACCTCATAACCCCATGATTATTATGATTAATCATTCACTAAATAGGGTTTTTTGATACTCTCCGGGGCCAGTGGCGAGCACCTTCAACCCGTACCAGCATAGCCATCGCACCATTTTGGATCAAAAAAACCGCAAACAGCACCATGCCGGTGCTTTTGGCATCTTTCTCGCCATCGATTCCGCCTGCCCTTTAACGACCAAGCCACGGCATCCCCTTCCTTTATATGCTCGGAGAACTTGCCGACGGTGTCGGGCTGAGCGAAGTGCACCATGCGCACGCAACGGCTATCCTGTATCCCTTCCGGCGGGTACAATGCCGAGCCAGCCCCTTCCCCGCGCATCCGACGCTCCGTATATCCGCAGCAGCTCGGTGGGTGCGCTAGAACCTGTCTGAGATCATCGCGAGCCGAGGTCAGGCTTCGATCAATCCGGGGCGCACAGCCAACGAAGAATGGAATTCCCATCGGGATGAACGAGCGATTCATGGCTCGGCTTGCGTTCGATCTCCCCATGCATGACCCGGCATCGCGGATCACAGACAGGCTTTCAGCAGATTACGGACCATAATTAATGTCACAGCACGAACTCGATTCCCGGATCGCCCATATCCGGAACATCGCCATCATCGCCCACGTCGACCATGGCAAGACCACGCTGGTCGACAAGCTGCTCCAGCAGTCGGGCACTCTCGACCGCCGCACCGAGGGTCAGGAGCGGATCATGGACTCCAGCGACCAGGAAAAGGAACGCGGCATCACCATCCTGGCCAAGAACACCGCGATCCAGTGGCGCGACTATCACATCAACATCGTCGACACCCCTGGACACGCCGACTTCGGCGGCGAAGTAGAGCGGGTGATGTCGATGGTCGATTCGGTACTGCTGCTGGTCGACGCGGTCGACGGCCCGATGCCGCAGACTCGCTTCGTCACCCAGAAGGCCTTCGACCAGGGCCTCAAGCCCATCGTGGTGGTGAACAAGATCGATCGTCCCGGCGCGCGTCCCGACTGGGTCATCGACCAGATCTTCGATCTGTTCGACAACCTCGGCGCCACCGATGAACAGCTCGACTTCCCGATCATCTACTGCTCCGCGCTCAACGGCATCGCCGGCCTCGACCCGGAAGAGCTGGCCGACGACATGACGCCGATGTTCCAGGCGATCGTCGATATCGTCGAGCCACCCAAGGTCGAACTCGACGGCCCGTTCCAGATGCAGATCTCCGCGCTCGACTACTCGAGCTACGTCGGTGTCATCGGCGTCGGTCGGATCAAGCGCGGCTCGGTCAAGCCCAATCAGCAGGTCACCGTGATCGACGTCGACGGCTCTACCCGTCGCGGCAAGATCGGCCAGGTCATGACCCACCTCGGTCTCGATCGGGTGCAGACCCAGGAAGCCACCGCCGGCGATATCATCTGCATCACCGGGATCGACGAGCTCGGCATCTCCGACACCCTGTGCGACCCGGCCGCGGTCGAGGCATTGCCGCCGCTGTCCGTCGACCAGCCGACGGTGTCGATGACCTTCCAGGTCAACGATTCGCCGTTCGCCGGCCGCGACGGCAAGTTCGTCACCAGCCGCAACATCAAGGAACGGCTCGACCAGGAGCTGATCCACAACGTCGCACTGCGCGTCCAGCAGGGCGAGACGCCGGAGAAGTTCATCGTCTCCGGGCGTGGCGAACTGCACCTTTCGGTGCTGATCGAGACCATGCGTCGCGAAGGCTTCGAATTGTCGGTCGGCCGCCCCGAGGTAATCATCCGCGAGATCGACGGGGTCAAGCAGGAACCGTACGAAGAGGTGATCATCGACTGCGAAGAGCAGCACCAGGGCTCGATCATGGAAGAGCTCGGCTATCGCAAGGGCGAGATGACCAACATGAACCCGGATGGCAAGGGCCGGGTGCGTCTGGACTTCATCATCCCCGCGCGTGGGCTGATCGGCTTCCGCGGCCAGTTCCTGACCATGACCTCGGGTACCGGCATCCTCACCAGCCGCTTCGATCACTACGGCCCGCTCAAGCCGGATGCCTCGATCGAGCGCCGCAACGGCGTCCTGGTATCGATGGTCACCGGCAAGGCGCTGGCCTATGCGCTCTATACCCTCCAGGAGCGCGGCAAGCTGATCATCGACCATGGCACCGAGGTCTACGAGGGGATGCTGATCGGCATCCACAACCGTGCCAACGACCTGGTGGTCAACCCGACCAAGGGCAAGAAGCTCGACAACATGCGCGCCTCGGGCAACGACGAGAACATCGTCCTCACCCCGCCGGTACGCTTCTCGCTCGAACAGGCGATCGAGTTCCTCGACAGCGACGAGCTGGTCGAAGTGACGCCCAACCACATCCGCCTGCGCAAGAAACACCTCACCGAAAACGAGCGCAAGCGCGCCTCGAAGTGAGTCTCCGGACCGCCCGCCTTTGGCGGGCGGTTCTGGTATGAGGGCAGAGCATTTCTTCGCTTGATGCCGCGCCTGGCGAGCATGTCGCCAACCGCGCGATCGACGCCTGATTCTCGACGCTCCCGCGGGACGCACTCTGCGCGACACCATTCCTGATTGCTAGCTCCGCGTCCAAAACCTCCCCACCGCAATCGCCGTATTCCGTCGAAACACGTACAAAGGGCCAGGCAGTGTCGTGACTTTGGTCTCATCACTGTCATGAAAACGTCACAATCCCCCGACAGGATGGGGCGACCCAGGCACTCGACTGCGAGATATCGGCATGGAATGGACACACCTGATTGTTCTGGCCCTGATCCAAGGGCTCACTGAGTTCCTTCCCGTCTCATCGTCGGCCCACCTGATACTTCCCTCCCAACTGCTTGGCTGGCCCGATCAAGGACTCGCCTTCGATGTGGCCGTCCACGTCGGCACACTCGCCGCTGTGGTGCTCTACTTTCGCACCCAGCTGCGCGAGGTGGCGGTGGGCTGGACCCGCCAGTTGACCGGCCACGGCTCGAGCCCCGAAAGCCGCCTCGGCTGGTCGGTGATCGCCGCCACGTTACCGATACTGGTGGTCGGTGGACTGCTCGCCAACTGGATCGAGCTGACCATGCGCTCGATGACCGTAATCGCCCTGACCACGATCATCTTCGGACTGCTATTGTGGTGGGCCGACCGACTCGGCAAGCGCTCCCGCGAAATGCCCCAGATCGATATACGCGTCGCGCTGTTGATCGGCCTTGCCCAGGTCATCGCTCTGGTGCCCGGTACTTCCCGCTCGGGGATAACCCTCACCGCAGGCCTGCTGCTCGGCTTCACCCGCCAGGCCTCGGCGCGTTTCTCGTTTTTGCTTTCGATCCCGCTGATCGCCGCCGCCGGCGTATTCAAGGGTGTCGAGCTTTGGCAAACCGGCGGTGTGGACGGCTGGCGCGACCCGCTGCTCGGCGCAATGATCTCCTTCGTCACCGCGCTGGTCTGCATCAAAGCGTTTCTCGCCCTGCTCGACCGTATAGGCATGCTGCCCTTCGTGATCTATCGACTGGTGCTCGGTGGCGCCCTGCTGCTGGTGCTGTAGCTCCTTCGCCTGCGCGGCACGAAGCTCGCAACCGCATTTTCTTCCCCCAGGATCTTCTCCACTGGCCCGGTGGAGTACGCAAGGAGTTGAACATTCATGACCTTTGGAGACGCCGGTGATGCGCTGATACTAGGCATCGTCGAGGGCTTGACCGAGTTCCTGCCGATCTCGAGCACCGGCCACCAGATCATCGTCGCCGACCTGCTCAACTTCTCGGGCGACAAGGCGGTCGCCTTCAATGTGATCATCCAGCTCGGCGCGATTCTCGCCGTAGTGTGGGAGTACCGCGCCAAGATTGCCGGCATTGCGATCAGCCTGCCCACCAACATCGAGTCGCGCCGCTTCGTGCGCAATGTGCTGATCGCCTTCTTCCCGGCGGTACTGCTCGGCTTGGCCTTCGCCGACGTGATTCAGCACTATCTGTTCAACCCGATCACCGTCGCTGCCGCCCTGGTGATCGGCGGCATCCTGAT
The DNA here is from genome assembly GCF_001648175.1 of Halotalea alkalilenta. Taxonomy (NCBI): domain Bacteria; kingdom Pseudomonadati; phylum Pseudomonadota; class Gammaproteobacteria; order Oceanospirillales; family Halomonadaceae; genus Halotalea; species Halotalea alkalilenta. The sequence goes on from NZ_CP015243.1 coordinate 212,205, forward strand.
CCTATGGGCAGAGAAGCGTAAGCACCTCGTGCGAGCTGAATCGATCGAGCAGATTCGCTGGCACGATGCACTCAAGGTCGGCTGCTGTCAGTGCCTGGCGCTGATTCCCGGCACCTCGCGCTCCGGCTCGACGATCATCGGCGGGCTGTTCTTCGGCCTCTCGCGCAAGGCCGCGACCGAGTTCTCGTTCTTCCTCGCCATCCCGACGATGATCGGCGCCACCACCTACATGTTCATCAAGCACGGCAGCACCCTGATCGATGGCAATCTCGGCATGCTCGCGATCGGCTTCGTCACCGCTTTCATCTTCGCCATGATCGCGGTGCGCGCGCTGCTGCGCTTCATCGGCCACCACAGCTACGCCGCCTTCGCTTGGTACCGCATCGCCTTCGGTTTGCTGATCCTCGCGACTTGGCAGTTCGGCTGGATCGACTGGGCCCACGTCACCGAGCTATAGCGAGAAATCCGCCTATGCGCCGTGGAGGCATAGACGGCTCCTACGCATAGCGGGTATCAGCGCAGGCCAGGAAGCGGGCGTCCTGCTGGTGGCGCAGCCGCCAGAGCATCGATGTTTCGTCGAGCTCCACATCGCCCCCGCGAATCGGCTCGCCGGCCGCCACCGCACGCCGCAGCCGACCGGTCGCGGCGAGATAGAACGGCAACGGCGCCTCTTCGGCCAGTGCAGCGGCCGGCACCAGTGCCGGTCGCAGATGATCGATGGTGTGGTGATGCCCATGCGCGGTGAGCGCAGTGCCAGCGGGCAGGTCGCGCTCGGCGATACCGACCAGATCGAAGCGCGGCTTCGGTACCCGGGCACCGCTGGAGACGCCGTTGAGCACCGCCTCGAACAGGCTAGTGGCGACTTCGAGCCCGAGCAGATGGCGCGGCAGCAGGATCGTCGCGGCGTTGCCGTCGCGAGCGACCAGATGCCCTTTGGCCGCGAGCATCCGCCAGCTCTCGCGGTCATGGCAGCGGACGTTGACGAAGACACCGCCGGCCGGGCTGAATTCGTCCACCCGGCGCAAGCAGTTGAATACGTCGATCCGCCCTTCACCAGCGAGCAGGCCTCCCAGTTCGCGACGCTCGAAGATATCGGCGACCTCACCGAGCCGTGCGATCGGGCAGTGCAGCGAAGGCTGGTCGGGCACCAGCGCGCTGTGGTTGGCGACCAGCCCCAGTTCGCAGAGATCCGGCACCGCGCGCTGCGGCAGCGCTGCGGCCAGCTGAGCGCGCGCCGCCAACCATTCCGCCAGCGGCTGCCCACCGCGCTGCCAAAGCGTATCGAGGCCGCTTGCGTCTATCCGCCGCCCGTCACACTCGAGCGTCCGGGCGCAGGGGTCGTAGATGAAGTCGTACTCGCTGGCCTTGCCCGCACTGATCACTTCCAACCCGACTCGCTCAGCCCAGCTGATCAGGCCCAGCAGCAAACTCGGCTGGTCGCCATCGACCGGCGTCACGATACAGCCGCGCTCTCGCGCCATCTCGGCGAGCATCGGGCCGACCACGCTGTCGACCTCCTTCGAGGCCAGGGCCAGGTGACGACCGGCCTCTATCGCCAGAACCGCATGGCGGGCGCCGGCCTCGGGCTGCCCGGTCGCCTCGACGACCATATCGAAGGGCAGCGACAGCGCCATCGCCAGCGAGTCGGTGACCACGCAGTGGCCCGCGTCCCAGGCACGGCGCGCCTCGGTGGGCTCACGGCAAACGTGGATCTGGTCGAGGGGCCGTCCAGCGGCCCGCAGCGCGGCGACGGCGGTATCAAGATCGAGATCGACGGCGACCCGGGCATCGAGCCCCGGCACCCTCGGCGCATGCACCAAAAGGCTGCGTCCGAAGCCGCCGCTACCGACCACGCAGGCCTCGACCACCCGCTCACCTCGGCTCGAATCGCCATGATCGAAGTAATGCTCCAGGTTCATCGTGGGGTCTCCGCGCCCTGCCGGGGCCGCTCCTGCGACGCCTCAGGCTTCATCGCGCTGCGGCGTCGGAAGGCGCGCAGCCCGATCATTTTCGACACCAACGGCCAAGCCAGCATGAACACCCCCAGACCCATGATCGTCGAGACCAGCGGATTGGACCAGAACACCGCAACGCTACCGTCGGAGAACACCATCGACTGGCGGAACGCTTCCTCGGCGCGATCGCCCAGCACCATCGCCAGCACCAGCGGCGCGACCGGGTAGTCGAGCTTCTTGAACAGGTAGCCGAGCAGAGCGAAGAGCAGCACCAGCAAGATATCGAAGGTGGAGTTGGCGACCTGGTACACTCCGGTGAAGATCACCGCGATGATCAGGGGCCCGATGATCGCGAACGGCACCCGCAGGATCGAGGCGTAGAGCGGTACGGTGGCAAGCACCAGCACCACTGCGACCAGGTTGCCCAGGTACATGCTGGCGATCAGCCCCCAAACGAAATCCGGCCGTTCGACGAACAGCATAGGCCCCGGGGTGAGCCCCCAGATCATCAGCCCGCCCATCATTACCGCCGCGGTGGCCGAGCCAGGTACCCCGAGCGCGAGCATCGGCAGCAGTGCTGAAGTACCCGCCGAGTGATCGGCCGCCTCGGGGGAGACGATCCCATTCGGCTCGCCCTTGCCGAAGCGCTCCGGATGCTTGGAGAAGCGCTTGGCGATGCCATGGCTCATGAACGAGGCCGCGGTCGGGCCGGCCGGAGTGATGCCCATCCAGATCCCGATCAGGATGCTGCGTACCAAAGCCACTGCGTAGCGCGGCATCTCAGCGGCGGTGCGCAGCACATCCATCGGCTTGATTCGCGCCTTTATCCCCTTGAAATGCAGCCCTTCCTCAGTGGTGACCATCAGCTCGGCGATGCCGAACAGGCCCATCACCGCGACCAGGAAGCTGATCCCCTTGACCAGGTCGGGAATTCCGAAGGTCAGCCGCAGCCCGCCCGATACCGCATCCATGCCGACAGTGGCGAATACCAAGCCGAGCGCCAGCGAGACCAGGGTCTTCGAGGGCGCGCTCGAACTCATGCCGATGAAACTGGCGAAGGCGAGGAAGTAGACCGCGAAGTACTCAGGCGAGGAGAAGCGCAGGCCGAACTCCGCGACCCAGCTGGAGAGCAGCGTGATCATCACCACCCCGGCCAGCGCACCCAGCCCGGCGGAGATGAAGGCCAGGGTCAACGCCCGGGTGGCCTGGCCGTCACGCGCCATCGGGTAACCATCGAAGGTGGTCGCCACCGAAGAGGGCTCGCCAGGGATGTTGAACAGAATCGACGTCGTCGACCCACCGAACAGTGCTCCCCAGTACATGCAGCTGAGCAGGATGATCGCCGAGATGGGATCCATGGTGAAGGTCAGCGGTAGCAGCAGCGAGACACCGTTGGGGGCGCCCAGGCCCGGCAGCACCCCGACCAGCACGCCCAGCAGCACGCCGATCACCATGATCGTAATGTGGTACCAGCTGAGGACGGTGGCGAAACCATCCATCAGATGCATCAGGTTGTCCATGACGTACGCCCTCCAAGTGGCGCGGTGCGAAGCGGATCAGTAGATGCCCAGCCACGCCTCCAGCGGCCCTTTGAGCAGCGGGACCTGGAAGCCGATTTCGAAGATCAGGTAGAAGCAGGCACTGACCGCGACGCCGGTCGACGCCGCCACCCACCAGCGATAGCTCCCCTGCAAGCGCATCGCGAAGAGCATGTAGAGGAAAGTACCGACGTAGAGACCGAGCACTACCGAGACCGCCGCATAGCCGACCAGCGGCAAGGTGAAACGAGCGACCGAGCGCGCCCGAGCGCCATCGAGGAAGACCTCATCGAGATGGCGTTTCCAGATCAATGCGCGCCCCAGGTTGACCAGGCTGCCAAGAACGATCAGCACACCGATGTAGAAGGGAAAGTAGCCTGATGAGGGGCCGCTCGGCTCCCAGCCGACCCCCGCCTGCCAAGCACCGATGCAGACAGTCACCCCAATCGCGCCAGTGAGCAGCGCGGTCGTGATCTCCATGCTGTGCCGGGACACGTGCTTGTCAGCCATAGTGACCTCCAAGGTTGGATGGGCAGCGGTCACTCGACCAGCCAGCCCTCGGTGGCGAAGACGTCAGTGATCACTCGCGTGTTCTCGTCGATGTAGCTGCGCAACTCGTCACCGCTGAGGAAGGTGTCGGACTGCACGCTATTGGTCACGTACGCTTTCCACTCAGGGGTTTCGGCGACCTTTTGCAGCAGATCGCGGTAGAACTCGACCACCTCCTGGTCGACTCCGGCGGCGAGCCAAACGGTGCGCGGCATGCGGTATTCGGTGATCGGTATGCCTTGGGAGGCGCAGGTCGGCACGTCGCCCCATCCCTTGCCGTCGTAGACCGGCTCTCCCGCGGGCAGCGGCTCGGGAGAGAACACGCAAAGCGGCTTGACCATCCCCGCCTTCCACTGGCCAAGGTTCTCCGAGGGGTTGTTGACATTGGCGTCGACGTGCCCGCCGGAAAGCTGCACCAGCGCCTGGCTGCCGCCATTGAACGGCACATAGCGGAATTCGGTATCGGTCGCCGCCTGGAGCATGCTGACCAGGGTCTGGTCGGTGTCCTTGGACTGACTGCCGGAAAAGCGCATTTTGCCCGGCTCGGCCTTGGCGTCGGCAATGAAGGCGCCGGCGTCCTCCCACTCGGCCTTGCCGTTGACCCAGATCATGAACTCGTCGAACGCCATCGCCGCCACCGGCTGCAGGTCTTCCGCCGCGTAGGGCATTCGATTGACCTTGGGTAGCAGGTACTCGTTGTTGGTGCCGAAGGTCAGCTTGTAGGGATCGTTCTGGTAGCCGGCGGCGTAGACGAAGCCTTCGGCACCGCTGCCGCCTCCTTTGTTGGAGACGATGATCGAGGCGTCCATCAGATCGTGCTTGCTGATGATCGCCTGCACGGTTCGCGCGAAGTTGTCGGTGCCGCCGCCGGCCCCCGAGGTCACCACGAATTCGACCGGACGATTCGGCTCCCAGGCCAGAGACTGGGCGGATACCGCCAGCGTGGCGCAGAGCAGTGAAAGTGGCTTGATCATGATCGTGACTCTTTGACGTGGAGTTCGAGAAAGACCATCGATGGTTCAGGCCGTCGCGGTACGCCGCTGGGCGATCTGCCGGGCCATCCGCGCGGCGAGCAGGATCGCCTCGCGGCTGGCACCGATATCGGCACGACCTTGGCCCGCGATGTCGTAGGCGGTGCCGTGGGCAGGGGTGCAGATCGGAAAAGGCAGGCCGCCGAGCATGGTCACGCCGCTATCGAAGCCGAGCATTTTCATCGCGATCTGGCCTTGGTCGTGGTACATGGTCAGCACCGCGTGGTAGCCCTCCTTCAGCGCACGCAGGAAAACGGTGTCGGCGGGGAACGGGCCCTCGACGTCCCAGCCGCGCGCCTTGGCTTCGAGCACTGCGGGCTCGATCACATCGATCTCCTCCATGCCGAAGCTGCCGCCATCGCCCGCGTGGGGATTGAGTCCGGCAACGGCGATACGCGGCGCGGCATGGCCGGCGTCGATCAGGCAGGCATGGGTGAGTGCCAGTTCATCGAGGATCAGCGGGATGTCTATCGCAGCGGAAACCTCGGCGAGCGGGATGTGCGAGGTGACCCGGGCGTTCCAGACCTTGTCGAGGATGTTGAATTCACGCGCGCGGCCCGAGAAGCCGATCGCCCCGGCGACGAAGCGGATTTCATCGTCGTAGCCCGGATTGGCATAGCGCATCGCTTTTTTGTTGAACGGGGTGAAACACACCGCATCGACCAGCCCTCGATGGGCCAGATCCAGCGCCTGGCGGAAATTGGCGGAGGCGAACTCACCGCCTTCGAGGCTCGCGACTCCGCGCTCCACCTGCGAGGGGTCAAGGTTCCCCAGGTCGATGAAGCGCACCGCCTCACTGCTCGGCGCTTCCGCCTCGGCCAGGGAGACCGTGCGCATGGCAGGCTTGAGCTGTGCGACTTCGGCCCCCTGATCGAATATCCGGCGGTCGCCGATGACGATCAGCTTGGCATGCTCCAGCACGATGGGGTCACTGGCGATACGCGCGGTGAGCTCGGGGCTTATCCCGCAGGGATCCCCCATCGCCAGCGCGATGACAGGACGATCCGCTGTCTCCTTTCCAATCACGTGATCGTTCATTTTCTGATCTCATCTCCGGTGGACGCGGGGGTCGCGTGGGATGAGATTGCGCCGGAAAATAAAACGTATACATTATACAAAGGTATTTTTTCTGGGCTGACAGCATCGCACTTAGGTCTTACGACTTACGCCAAACCCTCTATCCAGCGTACGACGCAGTGTCGACGAATGGTTAGAATCAGCGATGCCGTTGCGCTCGATGGCCAACCGAAGAGCGCGCCCCATGACCCCACGACGCGCGTGCAGCGGCGTGGCAGGCTGGACCAGCCGATTCATTCACTACCGGACAAAGCCTATGACCCAGATCGGTTCCATCTCTCGCAATACGCTGCACGACGCCATCACCGAGCGGATTCGCGACATGATCATCGAGGGTGAACTGGTGCCGGGCGAGCGCATCTACGAAGGCCCTCTGTGCGAACAGCTCGGGGTCTCCCGCACGCCGCTTCGAGAAGCCCTGCGCTTTCTCGCCAGCGAAGGACTGGTCGAGCTGACGCCCAACCGTGGAGCCTCGGTGCGCCGCTTCAGCGCCCAGGACATCGAGGACATGCTGGTAGTGATCCGCGCGATGGAGGAACTCGCCGGCAAAATAGCCTGCGAAAAGGCCAGCGATGCCGAGATCGCCGAGGTTCGCGCGCTCCATGAGGAGATGCTCGGGTACTATCGAAGCCAGGACCGCTTGGCTTACTACAAGGCCAACCAGTCGATCCACAGCTCGATCGTGCGGCTTTCGCACAATGCCACGCTGGTGCACGCCCACGCCGGGCTGCAGTCACGGCTCAAGCGCATCCGCTTCATCGGCCACAGCGGTGCGGACAAATGGGCAGCCGCGGTGGGCGAACACGAGCGGATGATCACCGCCCTGGAAGCGCGCGACGCGGATGGCTTGATCGAGGCGCTTGGCGGCCACCTGACCAACGCTTGGCTACGGGTACAGGACAAGATTCAGGACGAGGCGTGAGGTATCGGCGGCCTGGCCTGAACCACCACCGGCCGGCGAGGCCAACGGCTCGTCCCGCCCCGGTCGAACGAGCGCAGATCGAAAAAAACGAATACAGCGTAGGAATCTAAACACTTCTCTTCGCGCTGCGACGAGCTACCCTTGTTGCGTCGCATACCCACTCGCTCGTCAGGAGAGAACACGATGACCAAATTGCTGGTGCTCTACTATTCGATGTACGGCCACATCGAGACCATGGCCAATGCCGTTGCGGAAGGCGCAAGCAAGGTCGAGGGCGTCGAGGTCACGATCAAGCGCGTGCCGGAAACGATGCCGGCGGAAGCATTCGCCAATGCCGGCGGCAAGACCGACCAGCAAGCACCGCTGGCGACCCCCGCCGAGCTTGCGGACTACGATGCGATCATCATCGGCACACCAACCCGCTTCGGCAACATGGCCGGGCAGATGCGCACTTTCCTCGACCAGACCGGTGGGCTGTGGGCCAGCGGCGCACTGCGCGGCAAGATCGCCAGCGTATTCGCCTCCACCGGCACCGGCGGCGGCCAGGAGCAGACCATCACCTCGACCTGGACCACCCTCGCTCACCACGGCATGGTGATCGTGCCGATCGGCTACGGCATTCCCGAAATGTTCGACATCTCCCAGGTGCGCGGCGGTACGCCCTATGGCGTCACCACCTTCGCCGGCGGTGACGGTTCCCGCCAGCCAAGCGCAGAGGAGCTGACGATCGCCCGCCACCAGGGCGAGTACGTCGCCGGCATCGCCGCGAAGCTCACCCGCGCCTGAAACAAGCCTCCCTAGGCTAAAACGCTCCTCCCATCGGCCGATCGGTAAGAAGACCGGCCGGATGGGAGGAGCGTTGTGCCGTTAGCGTATTGGTTCGTTTGCCTGATCCTGGGGCTAGCCGCCCCAAGCGTTGATGCCGCCGTCCCACACCGCGACGCCTGCGCGGCGCTCTCCGCCCTGGCGCAGCAGGTCCGCGGTTGGGATCGCGCCTATTATCTCGAAGGTCGGCGCGAGGTAGAGGACAGCGTCTACGACCAAGCACGCCGACACCTCGAACGCTGCGGGATGGCTCCCGCCACGCCGCGCTACGTCAATACCGAGCGTGTCGCCCATCCCGTGGTGCAAACCGGCCTTCACAAGCTGCACGGCCGGCAGGAGGTCGCCGAGTGGATGCGCGTACGCCAAGCGCTCTGGATCCAGCCCAAGGTCGACGGTGTCGCGGTCACGCTGGTCTACGAGCATGGCGTCCTGGCCCGCGCGATCAGCCGCGGCGATGGCCTCCATGGCCTCGACTGGAGCGCACGAGCCAAGCAGCTGCCAGCGGTCCCTCGCCGGCTCGAAGCCCCGGCGCCACCTCGGGTGGTCCTCCATGGCGAGCTCTATGCGCACCGCGACATGCACGTCCAGGCCGCCGATGGCGCCGCTAACGCCCGCCACCGCGTCATCGCGCTGATGCGCCAGCGCCATCTGAGCGAAGCGCAGCGGGAGGAGATCGGGCTATTCATCTGGGACTACGCCGATGGCCCGGCGACGCAGGAAGCCCGGCTGGAGGCGCTGTCGCGCTGGGGGTTCGACGACACCATCGCCCATACCCATCCGGTCGCGACCCTCGATGAAGCGGCGCGCTGGCGCGAACACTGGTATCGCACGGCGCTGCCGTTCGCCACCGACGGCATAGTGCTCAGGCAGTCGCATCGGCCACCGGCGAGCGCTTGGCATGCAAACCCTCCCCACTGGGCGGTGGCCTGGAAGCATCCATCTCCGGCCGCGCTGGCCGAGGTGCGAGAAGTGGCCTTCACCGTGGGTAGGACAGGGCGGATCACCCCAGTGCTGGAGCTCGAGCCGGTAGAGCTCGACGACAAGCGGGTGGCGCGCGTCTCGCTGGGCTCGCTGCGCCGCTGGCAAGCGCTCGAGGTGGTCCCGGGAGACCAGATTCGTATCGCGCTCGCAGGCAGCACCATCCCGCGCTTCACCGAGGTGGTCAGTCGCACGGCGCACCGCAACGTGCCGCTACCACCGCTGGCGCAGGCGCATGGCCTCACCACCTGCATGGAAGCCAGCGCCACCACCAGCGCCGCCTGCACCGATCAGTTCATCGCTCGCCTGCGCTGGCTCTCGGGCCGGTCGGGTCTGGATCTCGCCGGCATCGACCAAGGCGCTTGGCGGGCACTGCTGGCCGAGCGCGAGTCGATGGATCTGCTCGACTGGCTGGATGGGCAGGCGATGGATCTCGACGCGCCGCTCTGGCGGGCCTCACGCCAGGCAGCCCAAGGGCGTACCGCCAGCGATTGGCTGATCGCCCTGGGGCTGCCGCTCTCACGCCCGCTGCTGCAAAGCGCACGGGAAGCACTCAGCATCGACGGCACCGCAAGCCTCCTGGCGCTCACTCCATCCGAGTGGCGGCAGGTGCCCGGCATAGGCCCGACGCGGGCGCATCAGCTCGAGACGTTCCTCGGCATGGAGACGACCCAGCGGCTGCTGCAGCGCCTCGAACGGCGCGGCCTGCTGCGCTGGTGAGCGCGACGACGAAAGACGCCCGCGCTCCTTGCGGGGCGCGGGCGTCCTTGATCACCTGCCGGTCGAGGCTTACTTCTTCAGATCGACCAGGCGCAGGTAGGGTTTCTTCTCATCCCAACCCTGCGGGAAGAGTTTCTCGGCATCTTCGTTGCTGAGCGAGGGGACGATGATCACCTTGTCGCCTTCCTTCCAGTTCACCGGCGTCGCGACTTTCTCTTTGTCGGTCAGCTGGAGACTGTCGAGGGCACGAAGAATTTCCTGGAAGTTGCGCCCGGCGCTCGCCGGATAGGTGAGGATCAGCCTCACCTTCTTGTTCGGATCGATGATGAACACCGAACGCACGGTGAGGGTATCGTTCGCATTCGGGTGAATCATGTCGTAAAGCGAAGCGACTTTACGGTCGCCATCGGCAAGCAGCGGGAAGTTGAGACCATGGCCCTGGGTCTCTTCGATATCTCCCTTCCAGCGCTCGTGCTCCTCGAGGCTGTCCACCGACAGGCCGATCGCCTTGGTGTTGCGCTTGTCGAATTCGGGCTTCAGCCGTGAGACCTCGCCCAGCTCGGTGGTGCACACCGGGGTGAAGTCCTTCGGGTGAGAAAACAGGATCGCCCAGCTATCGCCGAGCCACTGGTGGAAGCTGATATCGCCGGCGGTGCTCCGCTGGGTGAAATCTGGGGCGGTATCGCCGAGACGCAATGTCATTATCTTCGCTCCTAACGTCGATGATTGCTTGGCTGGTCGATCGCGGCTCGCGGCGCGGTCGATGAAATCGCTTGGCCCCTGGGGTATCCGGACTGCTCAGGGTCGCCCCGGGTACGAGGCCATATGTTGCGACTTTGTCATTGCGCTGCAAAACAACGAGTTCGCCTAAGGTAATGCTCACCAGCATAGACCATACGATCGAACGATCGGCGAAAACCCCGTCGCACCGCATTCGTCGGGCGCTGGCTGCGGCAAACCCGCACCATCGCGCTCGGCGAGCGGCTGGACGACGAAGCTCAAGGGGAGTGTGATACTAAGACTATATAAAGGAGAGAGCGCGCCACTCAGCAGTAGCGAACGACGGCACGCTTGCTGTCGGGCACCACTACGGTGTCGCCCTTGTGCAGCAGCAGCTGAGCATCATTCTCTGCGCCATCGGCGTCTACACCGATCACCTCGGCAATGGAGTTCTTGTCGCCATCGCGGTCGAGCACGCGCAGGCGAACGTTGGCGCCGTGGTAGCGCGCAGTGATGATACAGCCAGTCTTCGGCTGCTTGCGGCTCATGCGGCGCGGCTCGTTATACCCGGTCACGCTGTCTTTGAATGGAATGTCCCATTCGATCTTACGTGCATCCATCTTACTCAGCCCTCGCTGAACGTCTGGTCACGGTGGTCGTTCTGATCGTTCGATGCGGGATTCACGCCCCGGTCATCGGCCTGTCAAATTTGGATTGCGAAGATACTCCTACGAATCGAAGGGTTCTACGATTCAATCCAGCCTCATACCGAATCGGCATGACCTAATCACCAGCGGCATCACTGACCATCAACTAACCGAATATTACGAAAGTCGCCAGCTTTCGAAGCGATCGATTCGCTCCGCGTTTCGCAACTTTTGCCGAACATTACGCCAACGCCTCCAGGCTCAGCCGCGCCCCGAAGCTGCGACGCGCCCCGGGTGCAAGACGCAACGCCGCGGCGAACTCGTCGCGATTGAAGGAATCGGGAGGAAACTCGGTCGGCTCGATCGCGATCGACTGGCGCCGACGTGGACCCAGGGAGTCCCCGGTATAGAGCTGCACCGCGCCGCTCGGCTGGGCGAGGACCACGGCAAGCCCGCAGTCCGGGGCCTCGAGGCGGGTACGCAGCCAGCCGTCGGCATCAGGTTCGAGATCGTAGAAGCAGTCATCGAGCGCCCGGCCGGCCAGCGCTAGCTCCGTTTCGTCGCAAACCGCATAGGCCTCGTCACCCGGCAGCGGGATCCTACGCGCATCGCAAATCACCCGTCGACAGGCGGGCAGGCGCACCCGGCAGGCGTCGAGATCGCCCCCAGGAGGCAGCAGGTAAGGATGCCAACCGCAGCCGAAGGGCGCATCCAACCGCCCTAGGTTGCGCGCTTCGAAACTCCAGGAAAGCCCCTTGCGATCGACCGAAAACGAGGTCAAGCAAATGATTTCGAAGGGATATCCACTGAGCGTACGAGGCGTAATCCGGGTTTCGAATACCAATTCAGCATGATCCGGCTCGAGCACCGCGTCGCGCAGCCGCCAATCGAGCCCGCGCACCACCCCGTGCATCGCATGGCCCTCGCCCTCGACCACCGGCAAGCGCAGGAGATCTCCATCGAAGCGATAGCGGCCATCGTTGATGCGATTGCTGAACGGTGCCATCAGCGCACTGCGCGCCGCATCGAGGGTGGCCAGTTCGCTACCCTCACGGTAGCCGTCGATCAGTTCGACCAGTCTCCCGTCGGGTGCGCGAGCGTTGGCGCAGAGCAGCGTCGCCCCACGCAGCGCGACGCGCATGCGGCATGCTCCCTCTTCGACCACCTCGACGACCGGCCACTGCTGCAATTGATCATGGCGCAGTTCGAATCCCATGCTTCGCTCCTGAATGGGGCGGCGCCGGACATGCCCGGCGCCGCATATCGGTAGCTGTGTCGATAACAAAGAGCATAGCCACGATCCCCCGGAAGGCGAGCATCGTCTCAGCCGCCAAGCTCTGCACTGAGCGAAGGCTGGACGATCTCGATCAAGTAGCCGTCGGGGTCCTTGATGAAGGCGACGTCCTTCATCTTGCCCTGTTCCGGGCGTTTGGTGAACTCGACCCCTTGCTCATCGAACCAGGCCACCGCAGCGGTAAGATCCGGCACCGCGATGCAGATATGGCCGTAGCCCTGCGGTTCGCTGTTGCCGTTGTGGTAACCGAACTCGGGATCCTCCTCGGTGCCCCAGTTGTGGGTCAGCTCGAGCAGCCCGCGGCGCGAGAAGGTCCAAACGCTGCGCTCCCCGGCATCCTCGGGCGCGATCTCATCATCGTCGAGATGATCGAGAAAATAGAGCGTGAAGCGCATCTCAGGAAAATCGAGCTTACGCAGCAGCCGCATACCGAGTATCCCGGTGTAGAAGGCGAGCGCCCGCTCAGGATCCTTGATCCGCACCATCGAGTGATTGAGCGTGAACCCGCGGGTCCGCGAGGGGACGTGTTCGACCACGCCCGGGGCCTGTTCGGTGAAGCTCATTCGATATCTTCCTCTGGTTCGATCGATCCGTGGCGGGGAGATGGCGACGCTGGCCGAGCGAATCAAGGCTCGACGCTCTCGACCGCTGCAACGATACTGGTGCGCGACCGCCAAAGGCCTGGAGCCCCCCATGCGTCGATCGCCTCTTCCGCTTTGCTTGATCGTGCTGCTCGCCCTGCTCGCTGGCTGTGCCGGACGCCCACCGCTCGAGACCAGCGACCGTGGACTGGACAGCGCGGATGGAATCAGCATCGAACGTGCGCTGATCATCGCCACCGCCAAGAGCAACCTGGGGGTACCCTATCGCTGGGGCGGCAACGACCCCGCCCAAGGGCTCGACTGCAGCGGGCTGAGCGAACTCAGCTACCGCGCCGCCGGCTTCTCGCTGCCGCGGATCACCAACGATCAGTTCCAGGCGATCCCCAAGACCGCTGTGGCCCGCCCCGGCGATCTTCTGTTCTTCGGTGCCGGCTCCCGCGCCACCCATGTCGGCATCTACCTCGGCAACCAGCAGATGATCCACGCCCCCGGCAGCGGCCGCAGGGTCGAGCTGGCCAATCTTTCGGTGCGCTACTGGCAGGACAACTACCTCGGCGCAGGCTCGCTCGCGCCCTGAACCTAGCCGCCCCTCATCGACCAGCCTGCGATCGTGAATCGCGACGGCCAGAAAACTCACTCGCCCTGCGCACGCTCGATGAGCGGCTCCTGCCACGCCAGTGTCGACATAAAAGATTGAAAAAGTAGGAAACTTACCCGATCGAGACGCTATAAAGCGCGCCAGATAGATTTTCGGCAGGGAATAATACCCAAAGTCGACGCGAACGACTCCCATCCGCGCGCATGATTGTCTACAATAGCGCCGCATCTCTCATTCGATCGGCCAGCCCGTTCGGGCTGGCCTGGAGGTCGGGGCGCTCGCCGCCGACGCTCGCTCAGCCACGTCAGACAGGAATCCGCAATGACCCAGACGATCGCAGTGATTCGCGGCGACGGTATCGGCCCCGAAATCATGGACGCCACCCTGCAGGTACTCGACAGCCTCGACGTCGGCCTCGACTACGAGTTCGTCGAAGCCGGTACCGGCGCACTCGAGTCGCAGGGCGAACTGCTGCCCCAGGCAACGCTCGAGTCGATCAGGAAGCACAAGGTGGCGCTGAAGAGCCCGCTGATGACGCCCGTGGGCGGCGGTTTCTCCTCGATCAACGTCCAGCTGCGGCGGATTTTCGATCTCTACGCCAACGTGCGTCCGGCGATCAGCTTCCCCAACACCAAGTCGCGCTACAGCAACATCGACATGATCACCGTGCGCGAGAACACCGAGGGTGCCTATCGCTCCGAGGGCCAGACCCTCTCGGAGGATGGCGAGATCGCCAAGTCTGAGATCCAGGTCACCCGCAAGGGCTCCGAGCGGATCGCCCGCTACGCCTATGAGCTGGCGAAGAGCACCGGGCGCAAGAAAGTGACCATCGTGCACAAGGCGAACATCATCAAGACCGCCTCTGGGCTGTTCCTCGAGACTGCGCGCAGGGTCGCCGAGGAGTATCCGGAGATCGAGACCCAGGAGATGATCGTCGACAACGCCTGCATGCAGCTGGTGATGCGCCCCGAGCAGTTCGACGTGGTGGTCACCACCAACCTGTTCGGCGACATCATGTCGGATCTCTGCGCGGGTCTGGTCGGCGGCCTCGGCCTCGCCCCGGGCGCCAACATCGGCGAAGAGGCCGCGATCTTCGAAGCGGTCCACGGCTCGGCGCCGGATATCGCGGGCAAAGGCCTGGCCAACCCCTGCGCGCTGCTGCTCGCCGCCGCACAGATGCTCGACCACCTCGGCAAGCAGGACAAAGCCGAGCGGCTGCGCGCGGCGATCATCGCCACCCTCGAAGCCAAGGACAGCCTCACCCCCGATCTCGGCGGCAGCGGCACCACCTCGAGCTTCGCCGCTGCGATCGCCAAGCGCGTCGCCGCTTGATCCACCCCATCGCATGATCGAAGACGGGCGGGGAATAGTACTCCCCGCCCGTCTTGCCCCCGCACGGGACGTATCGCTTAGCCCTTCGATCTGAGCGACACTCAAAAGACCACTCTTTTCGGACCCGTGCTCGAGATGACCTATCTTTACCTGCTCATCGCGGTAACCCTCGAGGTGATCGCGACATCCGCGCTACAAGCCTCGCAGCAGTTCACTCGCCCCGTGCCGGTGGCACTGATGGTGGCCGGCTATGCCGGCGCGTTCTACTTCCTCTCGCTGACCCTGCGTGTCCTGCCAGTGGGCATCGCCTACGCATTGTGGAGCGGCATCGGGATCGTGCTGATCAGCCTGGTCGGTGTGTTCTGGTTCCGTCAGACCCTCGATGCGCCTGCGATGATCGGCCTCGGCCTGATCATCGCAGGGGTCGCGGTGGTCAATCTGTTTTCCCGTACGATCAGCCACTGATTCAGCTCGGAAGTTCGACACCGGACGTTCAAGACAGGAGCCCAAGATGACCCTCGCTTCGCGCCGCCACTGGGTATTCGACATGGATGGCACCCTTACCCTCGCGGTCCACGACTTTCCGGCGATCCGTCGCGCACTGGATATCCCTGAGAATGCCGATATCCTCGGCCACCTCGCCTCGCTGCCCGAGCAAGAGTCACGCGCCAAGCACGCTTGGCTGCTCGAGCATGAGCGTGAGCTCGCTGGCATCTCGCGTCCCGCGCCAGGTGCGGTGGCACTGGTGCGACAGCTGCGGGACCAGGGTTGCGAGCTCGGTATTCTCACCCGCAACGCACGCGAACTGGCCTGGGTCACCCTGCGGGCGATCGGCCTCGACGACTGCTTCACTCCCGCCGAAGTGCTCGGGCGCGACGAAGCGAAGCCGAAACCCGACCCCGATGGCCTCTACAGGCTCGCCGCGCTCTGGAGTGCAGCGCCTGAACGGCTGGTGATGGTCGGCGACGGCGTCCACGATCTCGACGCCGGTCGCCGCGCGGGGGCCTACACCGTATTGGTCAACCGCGCCGAAGGGCACGATCCGCGCAGCACCCCACCCTGGCCTGAGCTGGTCGACCTGGAAGTGCGCGACTGCGCGGCGCTGGCCGCAGCGCTTCGCCACTCATCGGGCTGACTCAGCCGCGCGAGGCCAAGGGCGCATCGCCCTGGACGGCGATCGGCTCGCCGCCGCCGAACAGCAGCCGCACGGCGTCGACGGTGCGGGAGATGAACCCGCCCTCGGCCACCGGCTCGACCGCATAGAGCGCACCGCTCGCGACTACCCGCTCGCCCAGCAGCACCCGATAGCTGCCCACCGCCTCGCCTGCGCTGATCGGCGCCAGCAGCGGCGCGCGCGCGCCGACCAGCTCACTGCGCAACCCCTTCGGGTCGATATCGTCCGGCAACGACAGCACCAGGTCATGGTCGGTGGCCACGCCGAGCTGGTCGCTCGCACCTTTCCAGATCGGCAGGTCGCCGAACGGCACCCCGGCACGGGCAAGCTGGACGTTGCGGAAACGGTTGTAGCCGTAATCGAGCAGGACCTTCGCATCGTCGAAGCGACGCAGGTCGCTGTCCGCGCCCAGCACCACCGCGAACATCCGCCGCGACCCGCCGTTCGCTTGAGGCCGCTTGGCCGAGGCGATCACACAGTAGCCGGCGGCCGAGGTATAGCCGGTCTTGAGTCCATCCACGCTGCGGTCATCGCCGCCGACCATCAGGTTGGTCGCGTGCTTGACGAACTGACCGTGGCGAAAGACCGGCTCGGCGGAGATCTGGTAGTAGCCTGGGAACTCGCGGGTCAGCGCCAGCGCCAGTCGCCCGAGATCGCGCGCGGTCGAGTAGTGCCCTGGCGCGGTGATCCCGGAGACGTTGGCGAACCGGGTATCGCGCATGCCGAGCCGCGCCGCCTCCTGGTTCATCTCGGCGACGAAACGGGAGATATCGCCCGCCTGCGCCACCGCCAGGGTGATCGCCGCGTCATTGGCCGAGGCAATGATCAGCCCGCGCATCAGCGAGGCGATGCTGATTCGTTCGCCGGGCACCAGGTACATCTTGGATTCGTCGCCGGCGACCTCACGCACCGCCTGCGGCACGGTCACCGTCTCATCCCAATCGAGGCGGCCAGCCTCGATCGCGCGGAACACCACGAAGGTGGTCATCAGCTTGGTCAGCGAGGCCATCGCCCGGCGCTGGTCGGCATCGTGCTCGGCCAGCACCTGGCCTGAGTCGCCGTCGAGCAGTAGCCACGAAGGCGCCTCGACTCCGCTCGGCGGCGCCACGGCCAGCGCCGGCATGGCTTGGCTCAAGCCGAAGATCGAAAGCCAACCCACCAGCACCGCGCGGGCCAAGGCGGATGAACGGGAGAGAATCGACGACGATGACGACGCGAGCGAAGCGAAAGAGATCGAGCGAGACATGCGGCTACCGGCCTGGGGGGCATGACGCGCCCCGTGAATGGAGCGCGCATCATAGCCTTCGCCTCGGCCTCCAGCGACCCCGAAAGGCTCTGCCGCGGGAGCGAAGGGCCGGCGCTGCGGGATTGCGCAAAAGGCTGCTAGGCTCTCGCTGAATCATCCACGTCATCCACCACGAGCGAGCCAAGATGAAAATCCTCCTGCTCCACGGCCCCAACCTCAACCTGCTCGGCAAGCGCCAGCCCGAAATCTACGGCCACGAGACCCTGCAGGACGTCGAGAACAAGGTCCGTGGCCATGCTTTCGGCCGCGCCGAGATAGAGTGCTTCCAATCGAACCACGAAGGCGAACTCATCGACGCGATTCACCGCGCTCGCGAAAGCACCGATGCCATCATCATCAACGCCGGCGCCTATACCCACACCTCGGTGGCGATCCTCGATGCGCTGAACGCATTCGAAGGCAAAGTGGTCGAGCTGCACATCTCCAACGTCCACGCCCGCGAAAGCTTCCGCCACCACTCCTATCTCTCAGCCCGCGCCGATGGAATCATCGTCGGCCTCGGTACCTACGGCTATCTAGCCGCGGTGGATTTCCTCACCAGCTGAGCGGATGCCGCCCCCGCTGCCCAAACCGGCCGGGGGCGTCGCGCACGACGGCTTGCATTCCCGCACTGCGCGTCGCTTCATGAGTCTCGTCATCCACGCCTCACGGAGTCACCATGCGTCGTATCCTTCTCGCGCTGCTGCCACTGCTGCTGAGTGCCTGTGCCGCCGCCCCGGATTCCCCCCCACGCCCCACCTCGTCCGCCACCCAGGTCGAATGGCAGCGCGTCGCTCCGGGATGCCAAGGCGACGACTGCGCCTATGTCCGTGCCGACTATCCGCGCTACCCGGGCCAGCCCGAGCTCGACCGCGCGGTGCGTGAGGCCCTGGCGGGGCTCGCGGTGGACGTCGGTGAGACCAACACCGCCTCCGCCAGCCCCGAGGCCTATGCCACCCGCTTCCTTGCCATCGCCGCACGCGTCGGCGCCGACGACCCGCGCTGGGCGAGCGAGCTGAGCGCCCGTGAGCTGCGCCGTACTTCAAGCCTGGTGGTGCTCGAACTCGACGCCTACGTCTTCACCGGCGGCGCCCACGGCATGCCGACCACTCGCTACCTGGTCTTCGATCTGCGAGACCAGCGAGCGCTCGGGCTCGACGACCTGCTGCTGCCGGACCGCCGCGAGGCCTTCGAGCAGCTCGCCCGCGAGGCCCACGCCGACTGGGCGAGGCAGCAGTTCCCCGATGATCCCGACTTCACCGAGCAGTGGGAATTTTCGCTCACCGACAACGTCGCGCCGCTCACCGATGGGCTGACGCTCAAGTACGACGTCTACGCGATCGCTCCCTACTCGGAGGGCCAGCCGGAGCTGGTGATTCCTTATTCGCGACTCGATGGCATCCTCGATCCGCGCTGGCTGCAATAAGATGGAAGCCGGCCCGCGCCCAGCTGCGCGCCATTGCTCGCTTGTCCAGAACGACATCTGCGCTCGGCAAGCGCGTTCCCGCGGCCCCAGGAGTGACCCATGCGCACCATAGCCACTGTCTGCCTCGGCGGAGATCTGGCCGACAAGCTCGAGGCGATCGCCGCCGCTGGCTTCGAAGGCGTCGAAATCTATGCCCCAGACCTGGCGCAGAGCCGTCTCACCGAAAAGCGGATCGGCCATCTCGCCCGCGAGCTGGGCCTGCGCGTGATCTGCCTGCAGCCGCTCAAGGATTTCGAGGGCCACTGTGACCCCGAACAGCGTGGCGAGCGTCTCAAGCGCAGTTTCGAGACGATGGATGCGCTCGGTACCGAGCTTTTGCTGATCGCGAGCAACACCGATCGCATGGCGAGCGCCAACCCCGAGCGCCGTCTGGACGACCTTGGCGCTGCGGCCGAGTTCGCCAGCGCCCACGACAAGCGCATCGGCTTCGAGGCGCTTGCCTGGGGCGACCAAGTCTGCGACTACCGCCAGGCCTGGGAGATCGTGCGCCGGCTCGACCATCCACAGTTCGGATTGGTGCTCGACAGTTTCCATCCATTGGCCCGCAACGAACCGCTCGAGCTCATGGCGACCCTGCCGGCCGAGAGGATCTTCTTGGTCCAGCTCGCCGACGCGCCGCGCCGCGAGGTGTTCCTCGACAGCGGCGACGACGAGCTATGCAAGCGCCAGCTGCTCGACTGGAGCCGCCATGCGCGGCGCTTTCCGGGCGAGGGAGAGCTCGCGCTCGAGCCGTTCTATGCGGCGATCGCCGCGATCGACTATCGCGGGCCACTATCGATCGAGACGTTCAACGATCGCTACAGCGCCCACCCCGCCGCCGATGTCGCCAAGCAGGCGGCGAAGGCGCTGGATGGCGCGATCACCCGGATCGACGCCCTGCGCAAGGAGCACCGATGAAGCGAATGCTCGGCTACTGCATCGCACTGACCGGCCTGCTGGCCTCCTCGCTGGTGGTCGCCCAGGACCCGGCGGCCAATCCGCTGCTCGCCGAACGCGGCCATCATCGACCGCTGGTGATGATCGCACCGGAGGCCAACGACCCCGACTACCGCCGGCTGGCGATCGAGTTCGAGCAGCCGCCCAACCGCACCGCCCTCGAGCAGCGCGGCATGCCGCTGTACACCGTGGTCGGCGGCGTCGGTAGCCGCGACGGGCGTGTGCTCACTCCCTACGAGACCGCCGCACTCCTGGCTGCGCTGCAAAGCGATGGCTTCGGCCCGCTGCGGGTGATACTGATCGGCCGTGACGGCGAGCCGAAAATGGATATCGAAGGCTACCTGCCGTCGTCGCAGATCCTCGACATCGCCGACAGGATCGATACGAGGCGATAGCGCAGCCCCTGCGCTCATCAGGAAGCTTAAAAAACCCCGCCGCTGCCGAATCCAGTACAGCTGAGCGCCGATAACGGTACGCACTTTGGCTTTAAGATGATCCCTATCAGCGGTGCGCCACTGCGCAGGCGCCTTCTCCATATCGCTCATGGCAAGGATCATTCCAATGAAAACGCTCGATATCGTCATCGCCGGCGCCGGCATGGGCGGCCTCACTGCTGCCATCGCCCTCAAGCGCCAGGGCCATCGTGTCCGCCTGTTCGACCGCGCCCCGGAGCTGGCGCCCGCGGGCTCGGCGATCTCGGTATGGTCCAACGGAGTCAAGGTGCTCGGCGCGCTGGGGCTGAATGACGCGATCGACGCGGCCAGTGGCACCATGAGCACGATGAGCTACAGCGACCGGGACGGACGCCTGCTCACTCGCTTCAGCCTCGAGCCGCTCTACGACCAGGTACGCCAGAGCGCCAAGCCGATCGCACGAACCGAACTGCAGCGCGTACTGCTCGACGCGGTCGGTGCGGAGCACGTCACCCTCGGCGTCAGCTGTGCGCGCTATCAGCTCGAGGGCGAGCGAGTCGCCGTGTTCTTCGATGATGGGCAGCGCATCGAGGCGGACCTGCTGATCGCCGCCGACGGCACCCACTCGAAGCTGCGCGATCTGGTCGCGGGGCGGGCGATCGAGCGCCGCTACTGCGGCTACGTCAACTGGAACGGCCGGGTCACGGCCAGTGACGATCTTGCCCAGGCGGATGAGTGGGCGCAGTTCGTCGGCGAGGGCAAGCGGGTTTCGCTGATGCCGATGGGAGGGGATCAATTCTACTTCTTCTTCGACGTGCCGCTCGCCAAAGGCAGCGTCAACGATCGCGACCTCTACCGCGACGAACTCAGCGAGCACTTCGCCGGCTGGGCCGCACCGGTGCAGCGGCTGATCGAGCGCCTCGACCCCGCCACCGTCGCGCGCGTCGAGATCCACGACATCGAACCGCTCGAGCGTTTGGTCGACCAGCGCGTGGCGCTGCTCGGCGACGCCGCCCACGCCATGGCGCCCGACCTCGGCCAGGGCGGCTGCCAGGCGATGGAGGATGCCTGGGTGCTGGCCGAATGCCTCGCCGCTGCGGGTGAAGACGTCCCGGCGGCACTCGAAGCCTACGACCGCGCCCGCGTCGAGCGCGTCGCCTCGATCGTCGAGCGAGCGCGAAAACGCTGCGACATCACCCACGGCAAGCAGCCGGAGGAAACCCAGGCGTGGTATGCCGAACTCCTCGAGGAGAGCGGCGATCGCGTGATCCAGGGGATGCGCAAGACCATCCTCGGCGGCCCGCTGGGCTGAGCGAGCCGCGGACCGAGGGCCGCTAAGGC
Organism: Halotalea alkalilenta; assembly: GCF_001648175.1. Classification (NCBI taxonomy): domain Bacteria; kingdom Pseudomonadati; phylum Pseudomonadota; class Gammaproteobacteria; order Oceanospirillales; family Halomonadaceae; genus Halotalea; species Halotalea alkalilenta. Next base: position 233,628 of record NZ_CP015243.1, read on the forward strand.
GGGCCGATGCTCATTCGGCCGTCACCGTGGCGAGATGCGACACCCCTCGGTCGCGCCCGGGAATCGCCGCGAGCAGCTCCTTGGTGTAGGCCTCCCGAGGCGCAGTGAATATCCGGTGCGCCGAGCCCTGCTCGACGATAATGCCCTTGCGCATCACGATCAGCCGATCACAGATCTGTGCCGCGACCCTCAAGTCGTGGGTGATGAACAAAAGCGAAAGATTCAGCTCCCGCTTCAAGCGCACGAACAGCTCGAGCACCTGGGCCTGGATCGAGACGTCGAGCGCGGAGACCGCTTCGTCGGCGACGATCAGCTCAGGCGCCAGTGCCAGCGCCCGGGCGATACCGATACGCTGGCGCTGGCCGCCGGAAAACTCATGCGGGTAGCGCTCGGCGACGGCTTCGTCGAGGCCGACCGTTGCCAGCAGGGTGCGTGCCTGAGCCAGCGCCTCGGCCTTGGCCACGCCGTTGGCGATCGGCCCCTGGGCGATCGCCATGCCGATGCGAATACGCGGGTTGAGCGAGGCGTACGGGTCCTGGAAAACCATCTGGATGCGCCGGCGCAGGGCCGCGCTGCGGTTTTCGAGCGGCGCTCCAGCGAACTGCATCACGCCTGCGTCGGCCCGCTCGAGCCCAACGATGCAGCGCCCCAAGGTCGACTTGCCCGACCCCGACTCGCCGACGATACCCAGCGTCTCTCCTCGCCCGAGGGTGAGCGAGATGTCGTTCAGCGCCGCGACCTCACGCTTGGGTTTGAACCAACCACCGCCGCTGCGATAGACCTTGGACAACCCCTCGACGCTCAACAGCACCTCCTCACGCGCCTCGCGCTCGGGCGGCAGCGCATCCCCCGGGATCGCGTCGATCAACGCTCGGGTGTAGGCCTCCTGCGGCGCGGCGAGCAGCGCCTCGGCGGTGCCCATCTCGACGATCCGCCCATGGCGCATCACACAGACCCGGTCGGCTATTTCCGCCACCACGCCGAAGTCATGAGTGATGAACATCACCGCCATCCCCCGGCGTGCCTGGAGTGCCTTGATCAGCCGCAGAATCTGCGCCTGGGTGGTGACATCCAGCGCGGTCGTCGGCTCGTCGGCGATCAGCAGCTCAGGCTCCAAGGCCAGCGCCATGGCGATCATCACCCGCTGGCGCTGGCCGCCGGAGAGCTCGAAAGGATAGGCCCGTGCGATCGACCGGGGATCCGGCAAACCGACCTCATCGATCAGCTCGATCACCCGCGCCTGGCGCTGCCTGGTGGTCAAAAGGCCGTGGGCTTCGAACACCTCGGCGATCTGCTCGCCGATCCGCATCAGCGGATTGAGCGCGGTCATCGGCTCCTGGAAGATCATCCCGATCCGCTTGCCGCGTAGTTTACGGTGCTCGGGCTCGCTCAGGCGCAGCAGGTCGATGCCATCGAACAGCACTCGCCCCGCGGCGGCACGCACTCCCGGCGGCAGCTGTCCCATCACCGCATTGGCGGTCATCGACTTGCCCGACCCGGACTCTCCGACCACGCAGAGTATTTCTCCCCGGTCGAGCTCATAGCTCAGATTCTCGGCCGCATAGAGCCGGTCGGCCCCCTCGGGCAGCGCCAGCGCCAGTCGTTCGATGCGTAGCAGTGGATTGGACATGGAGCCGGCTCCTCAGTGTCGCTGTCGCGCGAGCTGCGGGTTCAATGCATCGTCGAGCCCTTCGCCCACCAGATTGAGCGCAAGCACGGTGAGCAGGATCATCACCCCGGGGATCACGCTCAGCCACCAGGCCTGGCGCATTACCGTACGCGCGGCGCCGATCATGTAGCCCCACGACATCACGTCGGGATCGCCCAGCCCCAGGAACGAAAGCGAGGATTCGAGCAGGATCGCGGTGGCGATCATCAACGAGGCCAGCACGATCACCGGCGACAGCGCATTGGGCAGGATCTGGCGCACGATCAGATCCCAGTGCCCAAGCCCGGCCAGGCGAGCGGCCTCGACGTATTCACGCTGCTTCAGCGAGAGGAACTCGCCCCGCACCAGGCGCGCCACCGGTGGCCAGCTGACGATCGAGATGGCGGCAACGACAGAACCGACGCTCGGCGACATGATCGCCACCAGCACGATCGCCAGCGCGAAGCTCGGTATGGTCTGGAACAGCTCGGTGATCCGCATCAGCGCATCGTCGATCCAACCGCCGAAGTAGCCGGCCAATGCCCCCAGCGGCACGCCGATCGCCAGTGCCACCAGGGTGGAGATCAACCCGATCAGCAATGACACCCAGGCGCCATGGGCCAATCCAGCGGCGACATCGCGGCCCATGGTGTCGGTCCCCAGCGGAAAGCCCGAGAGCTCTCCCGGGGCGAGGAACGGGCGCTGGACCATCCGCCACGGCGACTCCGGATAGAGCAGTGGCGCGAGCAGCGCGAGCGCGACGACCATGACGAGGATCAAGAGGCCGAACAGCGCGCCACGGTTCTGGGCAAAGCGGGCGAAAAAGCTCATTTGGCCTCCTTGATGCGAGGGTCGGCGAGTCGGTAGATCAGGTCGGTGAGCATGTTGAACACGATCACCAGCAGCGCGCAGAAGAAGAAGATGCCCAGCAGCAGGTTGTAGTCACGCTGCATCAGCGCCTCGTACATCAATCTGCCGATGCCGGGCCAGGCGAACACCGTCTCGGTCAACACCGCCCCACCGACCATTTGGCCCGCCTGCAGGCCCGCCAGGGTAATGATCGGCAACACCGCGTTGCGCAGCACGTGGCGACGCTGGATCACCCCGGGAGCCAGCCCCTTGGCGCGCGCGGTCTTGACGAAGTCCTGCTGCCCGGCGTTCAGCATCGAGGCGCGGGTCATGCGGGTATAGACCGCCATGAAGAAGAGCCCCAGCGTGGTCGCCGGCAGGATCAGGTGCATGGCCACATCGCCGACATGGGCGAGCCCCTGGTAGTCGGCGCCTACCGTGGAGTAGCCGTAGGCCGGTAGCCAGCCGAGCAGTACCGAGAACACCAATACCGCCATCATCGCGACCCAATAGAGCGGTGTGGCGTAGAACAGAAGCGCCACGACCATGATCAGCGAGCCCGAGGAGTGCTTGGCCCGCATCGCCGCCAGCACGCCGGCGGACACCCCCAGCACCAGGGAAATCACGAACGCCGTGCCGGTGAGCAGCAGCGTCGCCGGCAGCCGATCGAGAATCAGCTCGAGCACCGGCATCTGCTGGCGGTACGAGTAGCCGAAGTCGAGCGTCAGCACACCGCTGACGTAGCGCCACAGCTGCACCGGCAGCGGCTGGTCGAGCCCGAAGCGCTCGCGCAGGTCATCGAGAAACTGCTGGTCCGTGGCGCCCGCCTCTCCGGCCATCACCGCCGCGGGGTCGCCCGGCGCCATGTGGATCAGGAAGAAATTGAGCACCACGATCGCCAGCAGCACCAGCACCGCCTTGACCAGGCGCCCCACGATGAAAGAAATGTAAGGCATCGATCCACCTCCTTATCAATCAGTCGGCGCGGCGCGATCAGCGTTCGATCCAGGCGTTCTTGAAGCCGTCGTTGAGTCCGATCCCGGTGGTGATCAGGTCGTGGACGTTGCAGCGGTAGAGCGTCGGCTGGCCCATCTCCAAAAGCCACGCCAGCGGCACGTCCTCGCGCAGGATGCGCTGGACCTCGGCGAAGTCGGCGAGACGCGCGGCTTCATCGTTCTCGACCGCCGCACGGGCGAACAGCGCGTCGACCTCGGGGTTGGCGTAGCCCTCGACGTTGTTCCAGGGCGATCCCTTGGCGATGTTGCTCGAGACGTAGGTCCGCGCGATGCCGAGCGAGGGGTCGCCATACTGGAAGAGGTAGGTGAAAGCGATGTCGTAGCTCCAGTCGCTGATCTTCTGGTTCCAGCCGGCGACATCGGTGGACTCGGTGGTCACCCTGATACCGACATCCTCGAGATTCTGGCGCACCGCCTCGGCCCAGCGCGTCCAGGTCTCGCCGTAGGGCAGCGGCAAAAGGCGCACCGGGGCACCGTCGTAGCCCATCTCCTCGAGCAGTTCGCGCGCCTTGTCGGGGTCGTAGTCGTACTGTTCGAGATCAGGATCGTGGGCCGCCAGGGTCGACGAGAATGGGCCGTTGGGCACCTTGCCGAGTCCGTTCCACAACACGTTCCTGACGAACTCGCGATCGAGCGCGTACATCACCGCCTGGCGGAAACGCTTGTCGGCGGTCGGCCCTTCGCGGTTGTTGAGCCACAGCATGGCGAACGGGTTGAAGTACTCGTTGCCGGCCTCGGTCATGCAGCTGCCATCGAGCGCTTCGAGCCGGGCGAGGTCGAAGTTCTCCACCGACCCCGCAGGCATCACCTGCAGCGTACCGTTCTCGAAGGCGGCGGCGCGCGAGGCGGCGTCGGGAATCACGTGCCAGTAAATCCTGTCCAGGTACGGCTTGCCCGCTTCGTAGTATTCCTCGTTCTTGACCAGCTCGATCACCGAGCCGCGGTCCCATCTGGCGAACTTGAAAGGACCAGTGCCGATCGGCGTGTTGTTGGCGGGGTTGTTGTAGAAGTCGGTGTCGGCATAGACGTGCCGGGGCACCATCGGCAGGGTGCCGACCTCGAACGCCTGGATGAAGGCCGGGAACGGCTGCTTGAGCGTGAACACCACGGTGTTGGCGTCCGGCGCCTCGATGCTCGCCACATGGTCGAGGATCGCCCGGGAGCGCGGATTGGTCTCGCGCATGAAGACGTCGGTGGAGAACACCACGTCGTCGGCGCTGAACGGCTCTCCATCGTGCCACTGCACGCCTTCGCGCAGATGGAAGGTGTAGGTCAGCCCGTCATCGCTGATCTCCCATGCGCTGGCCAGCTGCGGCATCGGCTGGAGCTGGGCGTCATAGCGCAACAGCCCCTCATAGATGTTGCCGGAGATGCGCTGGGTCGGGGCATTCTGGACCAGGCCGATCATCAGCCCCGGCGGCTCGGGCTGAATCGCCACATTGATCACCCCACCCGACTGCGGCTCCGACTGGGCATGCACGACGGCGCTGAAGCATAGGGCCAGGGCGGCTGCCGCCAGGCGGCCGGGAAGCGATACGAAAACACTCATGGCGTTTTTCCCATTGTTGTAATTGTCGATCGGACACGATCGCCGGCCGGGAACACCAGCCGACCGGCGGGTCGGCTGCGGGATTTCAGTCGGCGAAATCGGGCTGCAGCTGCGTGATCAGCCGCAGGTAGGCCTCCCATTCAGGGTCTCGCGCGGTGGTGTCGTGATCGCTGTCCCAGCGTTCGTACTGGCCGGCGACATGCTCGCAGAGCGATGCGGCGGGACGGCGAACCGGCGCGCCGGTGGCCATGATCGCGAGCTGCGCCTTGCAGCTGCGCTCGAGGTTGTACATGCGCCGGAACGCTCCCCCGACGCTGCGCCCGCAAACCAGCAGCCCATGGTTGCGCAGGATCATCACCGGCTTGTCGCCAAGATCGCGGACCAGCCGCTCGCGCTCGGCAAGATCGAGCGCGATGCCTTCGTAGTCGTGATAGGCGATGCGCCCATGGAACTGCATCGCCCACTGGTTGAGCGGCAGCAGCCCTTCTTCCAGGCAGGAGACCGCGACACCCGCCACCGAGTGGGTGTGGAGCACGCAGTGGGCGTCGGCGCGGGCGGCATGGATCGCGCTGTGGATGGTGAAACCGGCTTTGTTGATCCCCGCCCCGTCGGGGTCGTCGACGAGATTGCCCTCGAGATCGACGGTGACCAGGTTGGAGGCGCGGACCTCCTCGAAACGGTAGCCATAGGGGTTGATCAAAAAGCGCGATTCGCCCTCTTCGGCGCGCATCGAGATATGGGTGTAGATGCTGTCATCGAGCCCGAAATGGGCGATCAAACGGTAGGCAGCGGCCAGATCGCGCCGGGCCACGGCAAGCGACGCACCGGTCGCGGAAGACATCGACTGCATCGTTTCGTCCTTGCTTATCGTTGGAATGAACAAAACGGCCAAGTGCTTCCTCGCCTCGCGCTCGCTATCGTCGCAGCGTGGAAAGGAAGTGCGCCATCATTTCGTAGCCGTCCTCGATATCGGCGCGAATCGCCGCGCGCGCCCCTTCCTCGCTCCTCGCGACCAGCGCGTCGAGCACTTCCCAGTGGTGCTGGATCGCCACCCGCTCGGAAAACTCCCGATAGGCCAGCGCGATCACAGGCCCGGCACGCATCCACAGGCTGTCGATGAAGCGCTCGAGCAGCGGTAGCCCGGCAAGCTCGACGAGATGAAAATGGAAACGCTGATTGAGGCGCATCGCGCTCTCCATGTCTCCATTCGACAGCGCCTGATGATTCTCTTCGATGTTGCGCTTGAACAGCTCGAGTTCATGCGACTGGATGCGCTTCGCGGTGGTGGCCGCCGCCAAGCCCTCGAGTTCGAGGCGCAGCGTATAGACCTCGTCATACCCTGGCACGTCCAGCACCGGCACCCTGATATCGCGCGGCGAGCGCATCTCCAGCGCCTGCTCCTTGGCAAGTCGCAGGATCGCGTCTCGCACCGGCGTCACGCTGGTGCCGAACTGGTCCGCCAGCTCACGGATGCGCAATCGGTCGTCGGGCTTCAAGCGCCCTTCGATCAGCGCCTCGCGCAAATGGCCGTAGACACTGGCTCCCAGCGAAGCGTGCTCGACGCTCTCGAACCGGTGCTGCATGAATCGCTCTCCGTTCGCTGCTCGGCCAGGCGGGTTCACCACCATGCGCTGAAAGTCTTCGGCGCTGAAAACAAATGTACAGCCAGATGACGAGACTGTATAGGGTGTATGATGCATCATATAACTAAAACATGAAGCATCCTTTCATCCATCCGCCACGACGGAGCCTGCGGTGAAAATAATCAACAAAGACGACCACTTACAGCATGACCCTCAGTTCTTCGTGGTGCGCGGCCGGCTCAAGCGCAGCAATGAGCAACCCGCGCGAGGGGAGATTCTGCTCGCCGCTGCGCGCGAGGCAGGGCATTCGATCGTCGCCCCACGCGAGCATGGCCTGGCGCCGATCGAAGCGATTCACACCCGACGCTATCTCGACTTCCTCTCCACGGTGCATCCACGCTGGCAAACGCTCGAGGATGCCGGCGAGGAAGTGGTCGCCAATATCCATCCCTTTCCCGGCGAACCCTGTACCTACCCTCGCCATCTGGTCGGACAGGTGGGCTTCCACCTCGGCGACATGGCCTGCCCGATCGGCATGCATACCTGGAAAGCCGCATACGGCTCGGCCCAGTGCGCGATCGAGGCCGCGCAGCTGCTGCTCGAGGGCGAGCGCGCGGTCTATGCGCTGTGTCGCCCGCCGGGACACCATGCCTACGCCGAGCGCGCCAACGGTTTCTGCTACCTGAACAATGCCGCGATCGCGGCCCAATACCTGCGCAGCCGGCATTCGCGCGTCGCGATACTCGATATCGACGTCCACCACGGCAACGGTACCCAAGGGCTCTTCTATCCGCGCAGCGATGTGCTCACGATCTCGCTGCACGCCGACCCCCACTACATGACCCCGTTCTTCACCGGGCATGCCGACGAGCGCGGCTCGGGAGAAGGCTTCGGCTTCAACGTCAACTATCCGCTGCCCAAGGGGCTACCCACCGAAGGCTACCTCGAAGTGCTTCTCGATGCCTGCCGCCGGATCGTCGACTACGCGCCCGGCGCGCTGGTGGTCTCGCTCGGCCTCGATACCTACGAGCACGACCCCTACCAAGGCGTCGCGGTCTCCACCGCGGGCTTCGCCGATATCGGCGCGGCGATCGCCCGGCTTGGGCTACCCACTGCGCTGATCCAGGAGGGGGGATACTTGTCGGACGCGCTGGGCGACAACTTAGCCCGCGTGCTCGAAGGGTTCGAACGCGGCAGTGCGGACGCACGGCCATGAGCGGGCTCGAAGTCATCGATGCGGTGCTGAGCGCTGCATCGCCCCCGGTATCGTGCCGGCAAGCCGAGGCGTTCGTCGCAGAACGCTATGGCCTGCGCGTGACCGCGCGCGCACTCGGGGGGGAACGCGATCGCAATTTTCACCTGCGCGGATCGCATGGCCGCGACTACGTGCTCAAGATCGCCCACCCGGCCGAGCGGGCCGAAGTCGCCGATTTCCACACCCGGGCGCTCTTACACCTGGCCCGCACCGCGCCCTTACTCCCCGTGCCGCGCGTAGTCACCAGCCTGTCCGGCGAGACGGTGCCGCGCTATCAAAGCGCCTCGGCCGCTCCCTGCGTCGCGCGGCTGAGCACTTATCTGCACGGCCAGCCGCTGGCCGATCTACCGGTATCGACCGATCGTCGCCGCGCGCTCGGCACGCTTGCGGCCGAACTCGACCTGGCGCTGGAGAGCTTCCACCACCCAGCAATGCGGCTCAAGCTGCCGTGGGACCTGCAGCATGCCGCCAATCTCCGTCCGCTGATCGAGACGATCATCGAGCCGGGCACTCGCCAGCTGGCGATCGACGGGCTCGAGCGCTTCGAGCGGCACGCCGCAGCGGCGCTCGCCGGGCTCCGGCGCCAGGCGATCCACAACGATCTCAACAGCCACAACCTGCTGGTCGACGAGCACGGCGAGCGGGTGGCGGGCATCATCGATTTCGGCGACATGGTCTGCGCCCCGAGGATCAACGAGCTGGCGATCGCCGTCAGCTACCAGCTCGCGCTCGACGACACCTCCTGGTGCGAAGCGCTGGCGGTGGTCGAAGGCTACCATCGCGTGGCGCCGCTGCAGGCCATCGAGGTGAGCCTGCTGCCTGAGCTGGTCATCGCGCGCCTGATGATGGTGGTGACCATTTCACAGTGGCGGGCCGCACGCGCACCCGACAATGCCGACTACGTATTGCGCAACCATGCCCGCGCGCGCCGTGCACTAACGTACTGCCTGGCGCAGCCACGCGAGGCGCTGATCGCGCAGCTGCTGTCACGGCTCGACATCACCCAGGAGCAGGCGCCATGAGCGGCCTCGATGCAGATGACCGAGCGCTGCTCGAGCGCCGCCGCAAAGTGCTCGGCGGCGCTTACCGGCTGTTCTACGACCAGCCCCTGCACCCGCAGCGCGGCGAGGGGGTATGGCTTTACGATCGTCATGACCGGGCCTATCTCGACGCCTACAACAACGTCGCCTGCCTCGGTCACTGCCATCCTCACGTAGTCGCCGCCATCTCGCGCCAGGCCGCGCGGCTCAACACCCACACCCGCTATCTCGACGAAACCATCCTCGACTGCGCCGAACGCTTGCTCGCGACGCTGCCACCACCGCTTGCGCAGGTGATCTTCACCTGCACCGGCAGCGAAGCCAACGACCTCGCCTATCGCATCGCCTGCCAGTACACCGGCGCTCAAGGGCTGATCGTCACCCGCATGGCCTACCACGGCGTCACCCAAGCGCTCGCCCAAGCCTCGCCCTCATTAGGCGCGCAAGTGCCGCTCGGCACGCACGTACGCACGGTCGAGCTGCCCGACGCCTGCGACCGCGACGCGCTAACGCCGGCCCAGCGCTTCGCCGCCCAGGTGCAGCGCGCGGTCAATGAACTGGCAGCGGCCGGCATCCGCCCGGCGGCGCTGCTGCTCGACAGCGTGTTCGCCAGCGACGGTATCGTCACCGACCCGGCCGGATTCATCGCGCCAGCGGTGGAGGTCATCCATCGCGCCGGTGGACTGTTCATCGCCGACGAGGTGCAGGCAGGGCTCGCGCGGCTCGGCGAACCCTTCTGGGGGTTCGTGCGCCATCGCGTGAGTCCGGATATCGTCACCCTCGGCAAGCCGTTCGGTAACGGTCACCCGGTCGCCGCCGTGGTCGCGCGCAGGGAGTGCATGGAGGCATTCGGCCAGGCCTCGCGCTACTTCAACACCTTCGGCGGCAACCCGGTCTCTTGCGCTGCGGCCTTGGCGGTGCTGGAAGTGATCGAGCGCGAAGGTATCCCTAAACGGGTCGAGGAAGTGGGCGAATACCTGCGCCGTGGCCTCGGGCAGCTCGCCGCCCTCCACCCGGAGATCGGCCAGGTGCGCGGGGCGGGGCTCTTCATCGCCGTGGCATTTGCGTCCAATGCAGAGCGCAGCGCCGCAGCCATCGCCCGTGCGGTGGTCGAGGGCATGCGCGAGCGCGGGGTGCTGCTGAGCCTTACCGGCGCGGGCGGCGACGTGCTGAAGATTCGCCCACCGCTGGTGTTCGAGCGCCAGCACGCCGACATCCTGGTCGAGCGGCTCGACCAGACCCTGGCGGCGCTGCGCGCCGGCCCCCCGCCGATGACTTGAGCCCGCGGCAGCGGCGGCCTTAGGATGAACGGCCGTCGGTGCTGGGCACCGACGAGCGGATTTCAACGACAACACCGGACACTCTCATGCTTCCTTCCCTGCGCGCCCTGCTCGGTGCCTCGCTGTTCTGCGTTCTCTCTTCCGCCGCACTCGCCGAGGAACCGCCGCTGCGCATCGCTTCCGACGTTCCCTTTCCACCCTATGAAATGCTCACCGCCGATGGTGAGTTCACCGGCTTCGAAGTCGAGCTGGTCAATGCGATCTGCGAACGGATGCAGCGCCGCTGCGAATGGCAGGCGCAAAGCTTCGACGGCATCATCCCTGGGCTCTTGGCGCGCAAGTACGACATCATCGCCTCCTCGATGCTGATGACTCCGGCGCGCCAGCAGCAGGTCTCCTTCGCCAAGGCGTACTACTTCAATCCTTCGGTGTGGGTCGGCCCCGCCGATCGCCCCCTCGAGGTCGACGAGCAAGCCGATCTCAGCGGCAAGCGGATCGGCGTGCAGCGGGCAAGCGTCCAGGACGACTATGTCACCGCGACCCACCCGGAAGCGGATATCCGCCGCTATACCACGGTCGATACCGTCGCCGTCGACATGCAGGCTGGGCGTCTCGACCTGATCTTCGCCAATCTGCCCCAGGCGCAGGCGCTGCTGCTCGACGATGCGGCCTACGCGATCCAGGGCGAGCCGGTGAGAGGTCCCGAAGCGATCTTCGGCAAGGGCACCTCGGCGGCGTTCAGGAAGCGCGATACCGCGCTGGTCGAAGCGTTCAACCGTGGGCTGGATGAAGTGATGGCCAACGGCACCTACGACGAGATCATGCAGCGCTACTTCGACTACGACATCCGTCCGACCGAGTAACCAGCGCGGATTTCGAGCACGAGGCTGCACGGCGCATGACGAAAGGGGCTGCATCGTCCTCAGCGTGACAGCGCAAAGCAAGTCGGGCGGGGCCCGCCGGCTCAGATCTTGATCCGGCGCTCCTGCTTTTCTTCCTTGAGCACGGTCGCCAGCGCCTCCTTGGAGATGTAGCCCTGGGAGAGCGCGTGACGCGCCATGGTCGCGGTGTCGGCGGCGAGCACCAGGGTGCTGCCGGCGTCGGAGACCTCCTGGGCGAGCTTCTGGATCGCCGCGTCGCGCTCGCTGTCCTCGTTCACCGCGCGAATGTAGATGGTCTTGATCCGGGTCGGGAACTCACGAACGATCTTGGCGTAGACCTCGGGGTCCTGCTGGCCGCTGTCGCCAATCAGAATGAACGGCAGCTCCCCATAGAGCGACAGCATCCTGCGGATCATCAGCCGCTTGTGGTCCTTGGCCCGGCGCGGGAAGGGCCGGTGCAGCGACATCCCCCATTCACGCAGGAACAGCACCGGGCCGACGGGGATGCGATGCAGGCGAAAGAACTCCTCGAGCATCTCGTAGATGCTCCAAGGTCCGCGCGAGACATAGAGCAGCGGACGCTCACGCTCGCCGTCACCGAGATAGAGCGCTTGGTAGAACGCAGCGACACCGGGGAAAGCGGCTCGCCGATCGGCCTTTTCGAGGAACAGCCGGTAGAGCATCTTGGCCTTGTTGGCGACACCGGTGTACATCACCGTGTCGTCGATGTCGCTGATCACCGCGAAGTCGACGCCGAGCGGCGGGATATAGATCTCGGTGGTCGCCTTGACCGTCTCCTCGCTATCGACCAGCACCCGCAGCTCCGCCTCGTGCCACACACGGCTGAGCTCGAGCGGTCCGTCGATCGCCATGTGCGCCTCGAAGTAACCGTCGGCGTCGGTGGGTACGATGGTATGGGAGTCGCCAAGGCGCACCGCCACGTTGACCTCGCTCATTCCGCGGCGCATCAGGCGGCGGAAGACGTCGATCAGGTCGCGCAGCACCCCACCCTGCTCGATGCTCTCGCCGACCCCGCTCTGACGGAACACCCGCCCCATCAGAAAGACTTCACTATGGGAGCCGTAGCCTCGATAGGGGTGAATCACCAAACCGCCGCGCCCGCGGTCGCTCTTCATCGGGCGCGCATAGACGCTCAACCACTTGCGCAGTGCCCGCAGGGGATTCTTGCCGTGATGACGCATCGACGACCTCGAAGAATGGAAAGAATTGCCGCTCGACCCGAAACGTCCACCGCAGCGGCCCGTCATCTCACGACACGGCTAAGCGTAAGAGATTGTTAGGCTAAAATCCTCCATCATCATGCGGCGAACACGCCCTTGGCCCTGCAGTATGCACGACCACTCCACGCACCGAGAGACCTCATGGCCCTTACCGCCACGCCCTACAAGTTCAACCTCCAGCTGAGCGATCTCGATCGCGGGCTCTATCCCAGCGTGCGGCTCACCGTCGCCCGCCATCCCTCCGAGACACCGGTGCGGCTCGCGGCCAGGCTGCTCGCCTATGCGCTATGGTACGACGAAAGGCTAGAGTTCGGGCGCGGCCTGTCGAACGTCGATGAGCCCGCGCTGTGGGAGAAGAGCCTCGATGGCCGGGTGCTGCACTGGATCGAGGTCGGCCAGCCGGACGCTGAACGCCTCGATCGCGCCGCCCGCCGCGACCAGCGCGTGTCCCTGCTGGCCTACGGTAATCTCGCGCCCTGGGAAGAAAAGCACCTGCCATCGCTGGCGCGACTCGATCGCTTGCGCATCGCAGCACCAGACCAGCAAGCGCTGGAGACCCTGGCCGCCGGCCTGCAGAGAAGCATCGAGTGGAGCGTGATGGTCAGCGAGGGCGCACTCTACGTCACCGACGCAGAAGGACAGCACGATATGGGTCTTCGTTGGGTGAAATGAGCCGGGGTCCCCGGCAGGGAGGAAGGGTGCTGCATCGCCGGAAACTGCTCACCACCGCAGGCCTGGGTATGGCCGCGCTGCTGCTGCCACCGCTCGGGCGCGCACAGCCGGCGCCAAATTTCGATGCCGCGGTGGACGCGGCGCGGAGGCTCTCGCGGCTCAATTCACTGCTGGTGGCGGTCGACGGACGCACGCTGGTCAACGAGCGGCTGCACGGTCCCGCGCTGGACCGGCCGGTCAACATCAAATCGCTGTCGAAGACGCTGATCGCGGCGCTGACCGGCATCGCAATCGACCGTGGGCTGATCGCATCCAGCGACCAGCCGATCACCGAGCTGCTAGGACGACTGCCCGCGGATGCGACACCCGGGCTCGAGCGCATCACGGTGGGCAACCTGTTATCGATGCAGGCTGGACTCGAACGCACCTCGGGGTCGTTCTATGGACGCTGGATCGCAAGCCGTGACTGGACCGCCTACACCCTTACCCGCCCGTTCGTCGACCGTCCCGGCGGGGCAATGCTCTACTCCACCGGCAACACCCACTTGCTCTCGCGAATCCTCACCCGGATCAGCGATGCCTCGACCCTGACGCTGGCACGAACCTGGCTCGGCGATCCGCTTGGCATACAGATCCCGGCCTGGACTCGAGATCCGCAGGGGATCTACCTCGGCGGCAACGAGATGTCGCTGTCGCCGATGGCACTACTGCGTTTCGGTGAGCTGTTCCGTCAGGGCGGCACGATCGATGGCCGTCGAGTAGTCTCGGAGGACTGGATCGCAACCTCATGGCAGCCGCGCACCCGTTCGTTCTTCAACGGTAGCGCATATGGCTATGGCTGGTTCATCGACCGCTTCGGCGATCACCCGGTCTATTTCGGCTGGGGCTACGGTGGCCAGCTGCTCTATGTGCTGCCGAGCCTGGGAATGAGCGTGGCGATGCTCTCGGACCCCACGCCGCCGTCACCGGGCGGCGCCTATCTCGCCGCCCTCCATGCGCTGGTCGCCCAACGGCTGGTTCCCGCGGCCGAGGCCGCCCAGGCTGCCTAGGATCGCCATCGCACCCCGCTCATGATGAGTGCCCGAGAAGCAGGGATTCGGTTCAATGCGCACGCAGGGCATCGATCAGCTGGCCCTTGCGCAACGCCGAGTAGCCGCTCAGGCCAAGCTCCTTGGCACGCTGCTTGAGTGCGGGCACAGTGCACTGCTCGTAGGGTTCTGACTCGCCACCGCGCTTGCCGATCTCGGATCGGCCCTGCTTCGCCGCGGCGTTAGCTATCCGCGCCGCTTTCTCCTTCGATGCGCCTTGGTCGCGCAGCGCATCATAGGTGTCGCTATCCTTGATCCGCGGACCGGCGCTTCTTGCTCTAGGGGACATTGCGCATCCTCCCTGGCTTTATTTCCTGGGAACGATCGCCTGAAGCACGACTTTCGAAGCTTTTGAAGCACAACAGGGGAGGCGCCGATAAGACGCCTCCCCCGCAGCATAGACCAGGCTATCCGCCTCGCCAGTGCCTGACCGTGAGGATCAGGCCAGAGAGAAGATCAGCCAGGCGATAGCGAACCCCATCAGCCCTATCGCCGTCTCCAGCACGGTCCAGGTCTTCAACGTAGTCTTCACGTCCATGTCGAAGAACCGGCCGACCAGCCAGAAACCGGAGTCGTTGACGTGACTCACCACGACCGAGCCCGCGGCCAGGGAGAGCACGATCGCCGCCGTCTGCACTGCACCGAGGTCGGCAAGAGCGGGCTGGATCAACCCAGCCGCGGTGATCAGCGCCACCGTCGCCGACCCCTGCGCGATGCGCAACAGCGCAGCGATCAAAAAGCCCGCGGCGATCACCGGCAGCCCCAGCTCGGCCAGGGTCCCCGAGAGCGCATCACCGATTCCGCTCGCGCGCAGCACCCCACCGAACATGCCGCCGGCACCGGTGATCAAAATGATCGAGCAGACCGGGCCAAGCGCTGAGTCGAGCAGCTTCTCGACCGTATCACGACCCTTGCCGCGGCGGGTGCCGAGTACCGTAGCGGTGACCAGCACACCGATCAGCAGCGCCACCGGCGTGGTCCCGATCATCCGCAGGTAGCCGAACCAGGCCGCCTCACCGCTGAGCAGGCCGGCCACGCGCAGCGCCTCGAGCCCGGTATTGAGGAAGATCAACATCAAAGGCAGCAGCAGCATGGAGATCACAAGGATTGCGCTGGGCGGATTCTCCTCGCGTGGCTGCTGCTCGCCGAGAACATCGGGTACCGGCAGGTTGATTCGTTTGCCGACCCACAGCCCGAAGAGGTAGCAGGTGAAGTACCAAGTCGGCAGCGCGATCACCAGGCCCAGCAGGATCACCAGGCCGACGTCGGCACCGAGCAGCTCGGAGGCTGCCACTGGACCCGGGTGCGGCGGCACGAAGATGTGCATTACCGAGAAAGCGCCGGCGGCGGGCAGGCCATAGAGCAACATCGAACCGCCGACCCGGCGCGCGACGCTGAAGATTACCGGCAGCATCACGATCAGCCCGGCATCGAAGAAGATCGGGAAGCCGAACAGCAGCGAAGTGATCCCCAGCGCCATCGGCGCGCGCTTCTCGCCGAAGCGATGAATCATCTCATCGGCCAGCGACTGCGCTCCGCCGGAGACTTCGATGATCCGGCCGAGCATGGCACCCAGCCCGACCAGCAGCGCGACCCCACCCAGGGTGCTACCGAAACTGCTGGTCAAGGTAGTGATGATCTGGCCGGCGGGAATCCCGGTGACCAGCGCAGTCAACAGGCTGACGATGATCAGCGCGATGAATGCATGGACCTTGAACTTGATGATCATTACCAGGAGCAGCGCAATCGCCGCTCCGGCGATGCCTAATAAAGGCATTACGCCAAGCGTCTGTTCCCACTCTGCGGTCGAATTCATGACGGCCTCCCGGCGCGCAATCTCAAAGCCGGCTTGGCTTGGCGAGGTTCATATCGGCGATGACCTGGTCGACGATCGACTCAGGTGTGGACTCTGCGTTGATCGTCTCGCCCGGCTCGTCGGCAGTGAGACGTTCGAGGGTCGCGAGCTGGGAATCGAGCAACGATACCGGCATGTAGTGGCCCTTGCGCGAGCGCATCCGCTCGGTGAGCACCTCGTAGTCGACGTCCAACAGCACGAAGCGAACGTCGCATTCCGCCTCGCGGAGCAGGTCGCGATAGCTGCGTTTGAGCGCGGAGCAGGTCAGCACGACGTTCTCGCCAGCCTCACCCTTCGCACTGATCCAATCGCGAATGTCCCGCAGCCACGGCCAGCGGTCCTCGTCCTGGAGCGGAATGCCCGCCGACATCTTGTCGATATTGGCCTGGGGGTGGAACTCATCGGCTTCGGCAAATGCCCAGCCCATGCGCTGAGCGAATGCCTGAGCGGCCGTGGTCTTGCCGGAACCCGAGACGCCCATGAAGATGACGGCCATCGGTTGGGTCATGAGAAATTCTCCCGAACCTGGTGAGTAAAAAAGGTACATGATGGACGCACAGAACGTGGCCGCCCAATGAATGGCTGTGAACGGTACCATCAAGGCCCGGCCGACTCTATGCGGCAAATGCCACCCCCTACCAAAGTAGTAAACCAACGACGGTCAGATCGTCCCACCCGTCTGGTTCAGGGCGCTTTTCACCCCGGCAAAGCCCACGCTCGGATCCGCGTAATAAGCGCACAAAATCGACAATATCAGCTAAAAAAATACCTTCTGGTTGATATTTATTGCCATTTACATCGAACGTCACGACATCTCCCCCAACAGCCGGGCTACCGCTCGGACCGCTGGTGGCTTTCTTATTACTGAAGACCGCGGCGACCATGCGAACCATCGAGGTGGCAATCCCGGCGCTGGCGATCGGGCCGATCCGGCGTATGCTGGGGAGTCAATCCCTTCGCCGCCCGCCGCGGCCATGGACCACCGCGCCCTGAGAGAGAAGAAATGCCCGCAGAGACCGTGCAGACCATCGCCAACCGCATCGACATGCTGCGCCAAGCACTTGAGCGAGAGGGCCTCGATGCCTGGATCGCACCCTCTTCCGATCCCCATTTGTCCGAATACCTGCCGGCCCACTTCTCGAACCGTGAGTGGCTTTCCGGTTTCACCGGCTCGGCCGGCACCCTGGTGGTACTCGGCGACGATGCGACGCTCTGGGCCGACAGCCGCTACTGGGTCCAAGCCGAGCAGCAGCTCGATGGCAGCGGCATACAGCTGGAGCGACTGATTCCCGCCGAAGGTCGCGACCACATCGCCTGGCTGGTCTCGACGCTTGCCGAGGGAGCGCGGGTCGGGGTCGACGGCGCGGTGCTCTCGCTCGCTGCCGCCCGTACGCTCGAGGCCGCCTTCGCCGCCAAGGGCATCGAACTTGCCACCGACCGTGATCTGGTCGGTGCAATCTGGCCCGACCGCCCGGCGCTGCCCAAGGCGCCGGTCTACGCCCATCTCGATGAGTTCGCCACCACCAAGCGTGCCGTTAAGCTCACCGCGCTGCGCCGGGCACTCGAGGCGCGCGGCGCGCAGTGGCAACTGCTGTCGAGCCTCGACGACGTCGCTTGGCTGTTCAATCTGCGCGGCAGCGACGTCGACTACAATCCCGTGTTCCTCGCCCACGCACTGATCGGGCCCGAGCAGGCGACGCTGTTCGTCGACGAGACCAAGTTCGACGCAGCGCTCATCGATGAGCTGGCCGCCGACGGCGTGAACCTCGCCCCTTACGACTCAGTGCTCGAGGCGCTCGCCCAGCTGCCCTCGCAGGCGCGGGTGTCGCTCGACCCGAACAGGCTGAGCCTGCGGCTCCACCAGGCGCTGCCCGAGGGAGCCGCGACGATCGAGGGAATCAGCCCCACGACGCTGGCCAAGGCATGCAAGAGCGAGGCTGATCTCGTCCACGTGCGCCATGCGATGGAAGAAGACGGCGCGGCGCTGTGCGAATTCTTCGCTTGGCTCGAAGCCGCGCTGGCCAGGGGAGAGGCGATCACCGAGCTGACCATCGATGAGCGCTTGAGCGCGCGTCGCGCGAAGCGTTCACGTTTCGTCTCGCTGAGCTTTCCGACCATCGCCGGCTTCAATGCCAACGGCGCGCTGCCCCATTACCGCGCCACCGAGACGGCGCACGCCCGTATCTCAGGCAACGGCCTGCTGCTGATCGACTCCGGTGCCCAGTATCTCGACGGCACCACCGACATCACCCGGGTGGTACCGATCGGCACACCCAGCGATGCCCAGCGACGCGACTACACCCTGGTGCTCAAGGGCACCATCGCGCTCTCCCGCGCCCGTTTTCCGGAAGGGCTCAAGGCACCGCTGCTGGACGCCATCGCCCGGGCGCCGCTCTGGGCCGCGGGGGTTGACTTCGGGCATGGCACCGGCCACGGGGTCGGCTACTTCATGAACGTCCATGAAGGGCCACAGGTGATCTCCTATCATGCCCAGCCGGCTCCGCAGACCGCGATGCGCGCCGGCATGATCACTTCGATCGAGCCAGGTCTCTATCGTCCCGGCCAGTGGGGCATCCGGATCGAGAACCTGGTCGCCAACCAGCCGTTCATCGAGGCCGACGGTGAGTTCGGCGAGTTCCTGCACTTCGAGACCCTGACCCTGTGCCCGATCGACACCCGCCCGATCGATCTTGCGCTGCTCACGCAAGAAGAGATCGCTTGGCTCGACGCCTATCACGTCGAGGTCCGCGCCCGCCTGGCGCCCAAGCTCGAAGGCGAGGCGCTGGCCTGGCTCGAGCTTCGCACCGCACCGCTCGCCGGCTGAACATTGCTGCGGGGCGCAAGCCCCGCATCAGCTAAAGATTCAGCGCGGATCGGTTCCACAGCGCGGGTGAAAAGGATGCGTCCTGTCTCGCAAGGGCTGCGACTTAAGTCGTGATGCTTAACTCATTCTGTGCCGCTATAACGCAGTCTCCTTCCTGCCCATCCGGAGCCTGCCCATGAATCGCTCCCAAGCTGTCAACGGCGGCCTAGTGCGACATCTTCCCTGGCTGCTGCTGGCAGTCGTCGGCGCTTGCGCGCTGGGGGTCGTCGCACTACGCCGAGGTGAATCGATCAACGCTTTGTGGATCGTCGCCGCCTCAGTGTCGATCTATCTGGTCGCCTACCGATACTACGCGCTGTTCATCGCCACCAAGGTAATGCGCCTGGACCCGAATCGGGCGACACCGGCGGTAGTCAACAACGATGGACTCGACTACGTGCCGACCCACCGCCATGTGCTGTTCGGCCACCACTTCGCTGCGATCGCAGGCGCGGGGCCACTGGTCGGCCCGGTGCTGGCCGCGCAGATGGGCTACCTGCCGGGTACGCTGTGGCTGATCGCGGGTGTGGTGTTCGCCGGGGCGGTGCAGGATTTCATGGTGCTGTTCCTCTCCACCCGGCGTAACGGCCGCTCGCTCGGCGAGATGGTGCGCGAGGAAATGGGCCGGGTACCGGGCACCATCGCGCTGTTCGGCTGCTTCATGATCATGATCATCATCCTCGCGGTGCTGGCGCTGATCGTGGTCAAAGCGCTGGCGGAGAGCCCATGGGGCATGTTCACGGTGATCGCGACGCTGCCGATCGCGGTGTTCATGGGTATCTACATGCGCTTCATCCGCCCGGGACGAATCGGCGAAATCTCAGTGATCGGCCTGGTACTGCTGCTCAGCGCCATCTGGTACGGCGGAGCGATCGCCGCCGACCCTTACTGGGGTCCGGCCTTCACCTTCACCGGTGTGCAGATCACCTGGATGCTGATCGGCTACGGGATCGTTGCCGCGATGCTGCCGGTGTGGCTGCTGCTCGCACCGCGCGACTACCTCTCGACCTTCCTCAAGATCGGCACCATCGTTGGGCTCGCGATCGGCATCCTGGTCATCGCACCGGAGCTCAAGATGCCGGCGCTCACCCAGTTCGTCGACGGAACCGGACCTGTGTGGAAGGGCGCGCTGTTTCCGTTTTTGTTCATCACCATCGCCTGCGGCGCGGTCTCCGGCTTCCATGCGCTGATCAGCTCGGGCACCACGCCGAAGCTGCTCGACAACGAGGTCAACGCCCGCTACATCGGCTACGGCGGGATGCTGATGGAGTCCTTCGTCGCGATCATGGCGCTGGTCGCCGCTTCGGTGATCGAGCCCGGCCTCTACTTCGCAATGAACAGCCCACCGGCGCTAGTCGGCACCGACGTCGCCAGCGTCGCCGCCACGGTGTCGAGCTGGGGCTTCGTGATCACGCCGGAGACCCTGGAAGCCACCGCCCGGGATATCGGCGAGCACACCGTGCTGGCGCGAGCCGGGGGCGCACCGACGCTGGCGGTGGGGATCGCGCAGATCCTCCACCAGGTGCTGCCAGGTGAGAACACCATGGCATTCTGGTATCACTTCGCGATCCTGTTCGAGGCGCTGTTCATCCTCACCGCAGTGGATGCCGGCACCCGCGCCGGGAGATTCATGCTCCAGGACCTGCTCGGCAGCTTCGTGCCCGCCCTCGCCCGTACCGAGTCGTGGTTCGCCAACCTGCTCGGCACCGTCGGCTGCGTGGCACTGTGGGGCTATTTCCTCTACCAGGGCGTGGTCGACCCGCTCGGCGGGATCAACACCCTGTGGCCGCTGTTCGGGATCTCCAACCAGATGCTCGCCGGCGTCGCGCTGATCCTCGCCACCGTGGTGCTGATCAAGATGAAGCGCGGCCGCTACGCCTGGGTCACCGCGGTGCCCGCGGCTTGGCTTTTGATCTGCACCACCTATGCCGGACTGATCAAGCTGTTCGATGCCGACCCGGCGGTCGGCTTCCTCGCCCAGGCCAACCGCTATCGTGACGCGCTGGCCAACGGCGAGCTGCTCGCCCCGGCGGTCAACGCGGCGCAGATGCAGCAGGTAATGATCAACAACTACATCAACGCCGGTCTCACCGTGCTGTTCCTCGCCGTGGTCTCGAGCATCCTGTTCTACGCGATCAAGACCGCGCTGGTGGCCCGTCGCCACAGCGAGCGCAGTGACAAGGAAGCCCCTTACCAACCGATGCCCAGCGCCCACTGAACCAGCACGCCGCCGGCTTCGGCCGGTGGCGAGGAGAATCGCCATGTTCAACGACATCGCCCGCGCAGGCCGCTATCTCGGCCAGGCCGCAAGGCTCATGGTCGGCATGCCTGACTACGACACCTACGTCTCGCACATGCGCACCCGGCATCCCGACCAGCCGGTGATGAGCTACCAGGAGTTCTTCCGCGAGCGGCAGGACGCGCGCTACGGCGGCGGCAAGGGCCGTCCGGTGCGCTGCTGCTGACGGGTGCGCCTAGCGCGGCCCCGGAGCCTTTAGTAGGCTGCGACGACATTCACGCCAGCGGAATCGCGATGACCGACCCTACCCCCGACAGCCTGGTGCCACCGATCCCAGTGACGCTGCTCAGCGGCGCCCTCGGAGCCGGCAAGACCACGCTCCTGCGTGAACTGCTCGACGCCCGCCACGGGCTCAAGATCGCAGTGATCGAGAACGAGTTCGCCGCCAGCGGCATCGACGACCAGCTGCTCGGCGATACCCCGGTCACCGTCGTCGCCCTGGCCGACGGCTGCATCTGCTGTTCGATCGGCGGCGACCTGACCCGGGCGCTGGTGGTCCTGCTCGAGCGGCTGGACGCCGGCGAGCTCGACTTCGAACGGCTGGTGATCGAGTGCTCGGGGATGGCCGATCCCGGTCCGATCGCCCAGGCCTTCTTCGCCGAAGAACAGCTGCGTGATCGCTATCAGCTCGACGGCATCCTCACCCTGGTCGACGCCGTGCACGCCGAGCGCCAGCTCGACCGTCCGCTGGCCCAGGCGCAGGTCGGCTTCGCCGACAAGCTGCTGGTGACCAAGCGCGACCAGGTCGATGATGCCCGGCTCGAGGCGCTGTGTGCCCGGCTGGCGCGGATCAACCGCCGCGCCCCGATCGTGCTCGCCGATCACGGCAAAGTGCCGCTCACGGAGCTGATCGAGCTGCGCGGTTTCCACCTCGAAGGCGACCCCGATGCGCTGGTCGCCGCCTCATTGATCCCTCCCACTACCCTGTTCACCCCCTCACCAACCCCACACCGCCACGACGACGCCATCTCCACCCTGATACTGGAGAGCATCTACCCGCTCGATATCGACGCCTTGAGCGAGTTCATGAACGAACTGCTCGAAGAGCACGGCAACCGGCTGCTGCGCTACAAGGGCGTGCTCGATATCGAAGGGGAGCCGCGCCGGCTGGTGTTCCAGGGCGTATTTCGCCTCTACGGCTTCGACTGGGACCGCGAATGGGGCAGCGAGCCCCGCAAGAGCGTGGTGGTGTTCATCGGCGAGCACCTGCCGGAAGAACGGATCCGCCAGGGCTTCGCCCGAGCCACCGAAAGAAGGATCGGTTGATAGCGCCCGTTCGTAGTGAGGGCCCTTCGACTCGCGGTACTCGCTCAGGATGCTCGGAAACATCTCGTCTCGAACCACCGCCCTGGCGCCGCCGCACGATCCCTCGACTGGCGCCCCCATCGCCGGGCTAATGCTCGACCTTGACGGGTAAGGGCGCCGCTCGGGACGAACGGGGTGAGGTGAGCTTGTCGAACCGCCCTCGGGATGGACGGGTTTTGAAAGGAATTTCAAGGAGATCAGCGCAGCTATGCCGCGGCGATCTCTTCCATCTCCAGCGGCCGATACTCGCCGGGCGAAAGCCCTGGGTCGAGGACGATGCCGCCTACGCGCTCGCGGTGCAGGGCGACGACGTGGTTACCGAGCGTGGCGAACATCCGGCGGATTTGTCGATAGCGACCTTCGAACAGGGTCACCCAGGCCCGGTGGGCGTGCTCGATCTCGAGTATCGCGGGCAGGGTGTCGGTGGTCTCGTGGCGCAGGCGAATGCCGGTGGCAAATGCCTCGACGTCGCGCTGGTGCAGCGGACGGGCAAGATCGACGCAGTATCGCTTGGGCTTGCGCGAACCGGGCTGGGTGAGTCGCTCCGACCACTCGCTGTCGTTGGTCAGCAGCAGAAGCCCGGTGGTGTGGTAGTCGAGCCGCCCGGCGATGTGGAGATCCTCAGTGGCATCCGCCCCAAGCAGCTCGAGCGCAGTAGGATGCCGATCGTCGCGAGTGGCACTGATGCAGCCGCCCGGCTTGTACAGCATCAGATAACGCGGCGTACGCCCGGGGCGCAGCAATCGATCGTCGAACTCGACCCGGTCGAAGGCAGTGAGCATCCGGGTGCCATCGCGCTCGACCGTGCGATTGACCCTTACTCGCCCCTCGAGCAGCACCCTGCGCACACGCTGACGGCTCTGCTCTGGCAGTGCGATGATCACTCGATCGAGGCGTTCCATCGCGGTCAGCCGCTCACGCCGAGGGTACCGACGCCCTGGTGTCTGGACGACGCGAAACACATAGCAAACCGGGAAGTGATTCGGAGCACGCAGAGACATCCATAAGTCGTGGGTCGGGCGTCGACGATTCTGCCATGCCTCTCATCCCGGCGCCCAGCATCGCGCCGATTCACCGGCAACGACGACTCGCCTGGGCTATCATGCGGCCAATCACGCGAGTATCCCTTGCCTCGCGCTAGCCATCGATCAGGAAACCGCGGCATGTCCGATACCTCTGCAACTCCCGCTCAACTCGCTGCCGTCGGCTTCGCCGCGCTGGCGATCGGCAAGGCGTTCGATGCCCTCGAAGCCGTGCATTTCCCCCTCGACGACGCGCAGTACGCGGCGATGACCCAAGCGGTCGGCGGCTGGCTGCGCGAGCGCCACGGCGACGCTGCGGTCGATGCCGCCAAGCAGGCGCTCGGTGATGGCGCGCTGGGCAGTGACAACGCCGAAGAAGATGAGATCGACGCCGCAGTGGAAGCCGCCCAGCAGGGGTTGGCCGCGTCGTTCGCCATCCTCGGCGAGCAACGGGCCGATGCCATCGAGGCCGCCCATCAGGCAGGCTTGGCGGCGATCCGGGAGGCGCTCGCCGAGGCCTACGGAGAAGAAGCGGTAGCGACGCGCTGGTCTAGCGCGCTCTGAACCACAGCAGCGGACGGCGCAGCATCGCGCCGAACGCGCGCAGCGGGCTCGGCGGTGCATCGACATCTGCATGAGCCGATGCCGACGAGCGTGACAGAACGTGCCCTTCGACCTCCTTGAGCTCGGGCGCTCCCCGCTCGTCCAGCCTGAACCGACTCACCATCTGCTCGAGCAGCGCCGCCTGTTCGCGCAGCGAAGCGGCCGCCATCGCCGACTGGTTGACCAGTGAAGCGTTCTGCTGGGTCACATGGTCGACCCGTTCCATTGCCTGGGTAACCTGCTGGATGCCGATCGACTGCTCACTGGTGGCATGGCTGATCTCGCTGATCACCTCGCCGACCCGCTGGGTGCTGTCGACGATCTCCCGCATCACCGCGCCCGCTTCCTGAACCTGGCTCGCGCCGGCGTCGACCGCTTTCACGCTCTCACCGGTCAGCGCCTTGATCTCGCTGGCCGCATCCGCCGAGCGCTTGGCCAGCCGCTGGACTTCGATCGCCACCACCGAGAAGCCGCGGCCCTGCTCGCCCGCACGCGCCGCCTCCACCGATGCGTTGATCGCAAGGATATTGGTCTGGAAAGCGATCTCATCGATCAAACCAACGATCTCGCCGATGCGATGGCTGGAGCTCTCGATCAGCTTCATTCGCTCAACGACCTGCTCGATCACGCCGCCGCCTCGCTCCGCCGCCGCATTGGCATCCTGCGAGAGCAGGTCTCCCCGCTCGGCCGCCTGGGCGGTCTGCTGCACAGTGGTGGAAAACTGCGAAAGCGAAGCCACCGTTCCCTGCAGGTCGTTGGCGGTCTGCTCGGTGCGCGCCGCGAGATGCTGGTTACCGTCGGCGATTCCTTGGCTGGCACCGGCGATGTTTTCGCTGGCGTCGCGGATTTGCGCCACGATGCTCGCCAGCTGGCGCTGCATCTGCGTCTGGGTCTCCTGCAGCTTGGTGAGCTCATCGCTACCCGAGGCGTCGATGGGCTGGGTCAGATCGCCGCCGGCGATCGCCTCGGCGGTGTGGCGCGCCCGTCGTACCGGCACGCAGATCGCCCACATGTTCAAAAGCGTCAGCGGCACCACGATCAGCAGTACCAGCAGTATCTCGCCGAAGAAGGTCACCAGGATCTGGCGGAATAGGCTCGCCTGGCCTGCGACATTGGCGTCTATGTAGCCCTGTATCAGCGTATCGATCGAGCGCAGGCGCTGCTGCACGCCATCGAGTGCGGCGCCGCTATCACCTCCCCCCGTACGCCGCTCACGATACGTTTCCAAAGCAGCCAGCAGCTCAGGCGCCGCCGCGCCGGTGGTACCGATGCCCTCGAGCGCCGTCGCCAAGCGTGTCGCCTCATCGAGATGCTCACGCCATGCCCCCGACCCGTCGAGCGTGCGCAGCGTCGCCAGCCGATCCTGGAGTGCGACGAGGGTGCGCATACCGGCGACCCCCTCCTCGATCAGTTGGGTGTGCATGGTGTACATCCGCTGATTGCCGAGCAGTCCCGCACCGCTGAGGAGGATCAATAGTGCGATCACCATGCCGATAGCGCCAAGCATGCGCAGGCGAATGGTGAAGCGCCGAATCATCGCGAGGAAGATCATGAACTGGTTTCCGAGTGGCCTGGCAAGGAATCGTCGCCACCCGGCGCTCGGCCCGTCCCGGGTCGCGTGAAGCATGGTGGGCGGTCGGCAGTGGTGGCATCCATAAGAACATCGGCACGCGGGCGCGAATCTTTCGCTTTGATGACGAAAAATCATCTTTCGCTGACTGAAAGTCGCTGAGCGCGCCATGCCAAAAAGCCGGGCGCCTAGCCGACACCCCTGCCTCGACGATCGAATCGAGGCGAACGATGCCGCCGTCACGAGGTCCAGATGCCCACACTCAGGTAGAATCACCGCGAATGAATGCAACCCCTGGGAACCGACCATGATCCACAACGATGTGCTGCGCAGCGTGCGCTACACCCTCGATCTGCATGAGACCCGGCTGATCGAGCTCTTCGCGCTGGCGGACTATCCGGTCGAACGCGAGCAACTCGACAGCTGGCTCTCGCCAGAGGGGGAAGAGGGATTCGAGCCTTGCCCCGACGAGGCGATGGCGCACTTTCTCAATGGCCTGGTGATACTGCGCCGGGGGCGCGACGAAACGCGCCCACCGCAGCCGGTGGAACTGCCGGTGAACAACAACATGGTGATGAAGAAGCTGCGCGTTGCCTTCGAGCTCAAGGACGACGATATGCACAAGATTCTCGCTGCGGCCGACTTTCCCCTCTCCAAACCGGAACTCTCGGCGCTGTTTCGCAAGAAAGGACACAAGAACTACCGCCCTGCTGGCGATCAGCTGCTGCGTCGGTTTCTACGCGGCCTGGCGCTGCGCTTTCGTGAGCAGGTATGACCCGCATGAGTGTGGAACCGATTCGGCTGGGGCGCCGGCTAGCCGCACTGCTGCAATGCAGTCGCCGCGAAGCGGAGCTTTACATAGAGGATGGCTTGGTCAGCGTCGATGGCGTGTGCATCGATTCACCGCAGCACCGAGTGACCGATGAGCGCGTGGAGCTGGCGCCGGGGGCGAAGCTCGAGCATTCTCCACCAGTCACCTTGCTGCTGCACAAACCGCTGGGGGTCGATATCGACTCGGCCGGCGCACTGCTGCGTGCCGATCACCATGCCAGCGACGACATCGCACCGTTCCCGCTGCTCGGCCGCCACTTCAAGCGGCAGCTCGCGTTGATGCCGCTCGCCGCGCAGGCCGAGGGCCTGAGCGTCTTCACCCAGGTGCCGGGCATCGCACGCAAGCTGCGCGACGAAGCGCACACCCTGGAGCAGGAGTACATCATCGGGGTGAGCGGAGACATCGACACCGCGCTCGCCCAGCTCGAGCGCGAACCGCGCGAAACCCATGCCCGCTGCCGCGTCAGCCGCCAGAACGAAACCCATCTGCGCGTGGCGCTGAAGGGCAATACTCAGACCATCGTCCGGCTGTTCGAGGGGCTCGATATCGAACCTACGAGCTTCCGGCGGATCCGCATCGGCGCACTCAGCATGGGGCGTCTACCGAGCGGCCAGTGGCGCTATCTCAAGCAGAGCGAACGGTTCTAGGGCCGAGATCGCCGAAAGCCACGAGCAGCATCGCAGAAAGCAAAAGGCCGGGGCCGCCGCAATTAGCGGCCCCGGCCTAGTCACTGCCATGCGCAGGGCATGGCTCAGGCGACGTCGCTGACCTGCTCGCGGCTTGCCTGCTCGACCATTCTCAGTCGTACCGCTTCCGCTTCCTCGCGAGAAGGATAACAACCGAGGCGATTGTCAGCAGCGCAGGTTCGCTCGATCAGCAGCCAACCGACCACCTTGGCCGTCTCGAACTCGTCGTAATGGGGAATCACACAGTATGAAGTAGACATGCCAGTATCCTTTCCAGCCAAGTCACGAAAAGAGTATAGATGCCACGCCCGAAATGTCGCGATCAGGCATCTATTAAACGTTAGTCTCATCCGTCTGCGCTGACTAGTAAGGTTTTCCTCTATAACGTGTCATTTCCAACTCGCTGCGTAACCTCCTGTATTCGGCCGCAGCCGTCGACGACCGCGATGCCGCACTATTGTTGATAGCACAAGGGTTGAAAGAACAAGGGTTGAAAGAACAAGCGCTCGGGAGCGAATACCCCTCGCCTCTCAACCGCCATGGCATTTCTTGAATTTCTTGCCGCTGCCGCACGGGCAGGGGTCGTTACGCCCGATGTCCTTGAGCGCATTGCGCACCGGCTCGCGCGGCCCGTGGTCGTGATTGCAGTGCGATCCGTGGACGTGCCCGGGATGGTCGTGCTCGTGATGGTCGTGATCATGGTTGCAGTCGGGGCCATGGACGTGGGGCTGGTTCATGTCGAACTCCAGGTAGGGGCATGGCGTGATTATCGCGCGTGCGGGACCGCACGGCGAGCGCCTGGCCCCATCTCCTCCGCGCGCCCTTGGCGCACGGGCCGCCACTTCGCTGGTGTTGCCGAGACGCGCTCGCTCAGCGGGGCTCGTCGTCTTGCACCGGGCCTCGATCGCCATCCGCCTCGCTCGTATTCATGCGATTGAGCTTGCCGAACGGCACGTGCACCGACGGGAGCAGGGAGCTGGTCGCGGCGAGGTGCGAGGTCTGGTCGTCGAAGAAGATGTGCGGCTTGACGATCTTCAGCACCGCGCTCTTGTCCACACCGCCGAGGAAGAAAGCCTCGTTGACCGTGATTCCCCACTCTCTCATGGTGTGGATCACTCGCTCATGGGCCGGCGCATCGCGTGCGGTCACGATAGAAACCCGCAGCTTGGGCACGTAGGCGCTGTCGCTACGCTCCTGGTGACGTCGCTCCAATGCCTGGATGGTGGAGAGCCGCTGGAGCAGGTCGGCGAGCAGGCCGCGCTCGGCAGGCACCAATGCGTGCGCTCTCTCGTGCCGATGGTAGGCATCGATGCCTTGGGTCTGGTAGATGCTTTCGGATTCATCGGTGGTCAGCACGCCATCGAAATCGAACGCCACCCGCAGCTCGTCGCCTTGATCGAGCTCGTAGTGCCCCTCCATGACCTGTCCGGCGGGATACCCCGCCGCGATCGCCCCGCGAACGTCGTCGGGGTTGGCGGAGAGGAACAGACTGATATTGAGCGCTGGGATGAAGGGATAGGGCGAGCGCCCCTGGAGGAAGACCGCGCGGGAGATCGCCAGTTGATGGTGTTCGATCGACTTCATCACCCGAAGCCCGGTATCGGGATCGTTACGCGACAGCAGCAGGACCTCGATGGGCGGGTCGAGCGGATCGAGCTCACGCAGCGCCAGCAGTCTCTTGATGAAGGCGAAGGCCACCCCCGGCGTCAGCGGCTCGTTTTCGTGCCGACGCTGATAGTCGCGGTAGGCCGCCTCTCCCTGCTGGACGAACACTGCGTCCGAATCCGCCAAGTCGAAAAGCGCGCTCGAGGCGAGGCCGATCACCAGGCGATTGGACAGGTCATAGGGCATACGACGGTTTCCCGATCAACGGTTGAAACAACGGCAATCCAGCCAGTGACACAAGCCTACCCCACGCTTGAATGATCCGCCCATCGCACCCATTTCTTCCTCGGGATCGGTGTCGCGGCCAAATGGAAAAATCACTTCGCTGCCCCTTGAAAACCGTTGGCCCCGACCCTATTTAACATAACGTCAACGGAAGAAGTTATTCCCGAGACCACGAACGCCGCCAAGCGGGTTCGTGCGATCCCATGACTTCGCTGAAATCAGGAGGTTCGCGCCATGAATACGCTTTCACTCTCTCCGCTGTTCCGTCGCTCGATCGGCTTCGATCGTCTCAACGATCTGTTCGAGACTGCGATGAAAAGCGACGCACCGAGCTATCCGCCCTACAACGTCGAAAAGCACGGTGACAACGATTACCGCATCGTGGTCGCCGCCTCTGGATTCGACGAGCGCGAACTCGAGGTCAACGTCGAGAACCGCCTGTTGACCATCAGCGGCGCCAAAGAGCAGAAGGAAGAAGCGAGCCAGGTCAACTACCTGCACCAGGGTATCGCCCAGCGCTCGTTCAAACTCTCCTTCCGTCTCGACGAGCAGATCGAAGTGCAGGGTGCGCGGTTCGAGAACGGCCTGCTCAAGGTCGATCTGCTCCGCATCGTGCCCGAAGCCCAGCGTCCGCGTCAGATCGCAATCAACGGCCGCACCTCGCAGAGCCTCGAGCACCAGGGCGAAGCCCAGCGTGAAACCAGCGCCGTCTCCGTCGCCTGAGCCCATTCGGCTCGCATGAACGCAGACGCGTGGTGATCAAGTAGTGGTGGCAGAAAGCGAAGCCCCCGCCGGCAACGGCGGGGGCTTCGTCGTTCGACGTAGGGGAAACCAAGAAGCGAGATCAAAACACCTCGCTGGCGCTACACTGGAGAGGCATATTTCAACTTCTACGTCGCGAGGCCAGTGCATTGCCTTTTCTGCTCCGCTCTATCCTCTGGCTACTGCTAGCCCTGGCTATGCTGCTCTACATCAATATCTCAGCAGCGCATCTGCCAACGCCAGCGCTGGCCGCGATCTGGCTCGCACTATGGATACCGATCGCTCACGGCCTATGGACGCGCGCGCGTGCTCACCGCAGTGCTTGGCTTTCGACTTACCTGCATCCCGATGGGCGTTGGCACGACCGGCTGTCAGGTGGTCCGGTGATGGCACTGGTGCAAGGCTTACTCGCGGGCGGGTTTGCACTGGCCTTGATGGTCGGTGCGGCACGCCTCGAAGGGGTGATCGAATGGCGGCTGCTGCTGACTGGGCTGCCGCTGCTGGTAGTGCTGCGTGCCTTGATCCAAAGGCGGCTTTCAGACCATGTCAATCCGCGCTTGCTCGATATGTTCAGTTGGCGGATTGCAATGGGGACCACGGGCCTCCTACTACTGGCCGGTTTCACCCTCAGCGCACTATGGCGCGGCCAGCCGGACTACTCGACTATCCAGCTAGGTGAGGCGATATGGCGGGCGATCGCCGAACCCGAGGCCAAGAGCGATGCACTGCTCGGGCTGCTCCAGCTCGGTGCTGCCAAGGATGCCTTCGGCACCTGGCTCGGCCAGCGGCTGATCCCAAGTCTCGGCGCGCCATGGTTCCAGTTCGCCGGCTGGAGTTTATTGTTCGCCGCCAACGGGCTGTTCATTTGGGCCTGGATGAACTTATGTAGCGGACTGCTAGGGCTGGTCGGAGAGCGCCGAATCCCCACCCTGGAGACGGCGCAATGACCCGCCTTGACATCTGGCTGGGTCTGCCGATGGTTCTGCTCGGGCTCGCGCTCGGCTGGCTCGCGATCGACCAGCGTGCCAGCTGGCATGCCTTGTTTGCCCTCTCACCGCCGGTCGTGATCGAGTTCGCGGGCACCCGCCATCGCCTGCCCACAGACCAACTCACAGAGCTTGCCGAGTTCTCCAGCGAGCACTTCGCTGCCGCCGATTCGGCCAGCCAGCAGCGTATCCGCACAGCACTCGATGCCGAGCTCGACGCCCTATTCCTCGACCTCGATGCCCGGCTCCCCGGGTTCGCCGACTGGTACTACTCGATGACCGCCGAGTACTCTCGGCTGTTTTTCGGGATAATCGACCAACTCAGGCTCAGTGACAGCGATTATCTCGCAGGACAGGTGCAGCAGCGTATTTTCGACGACGCAAGGTTCGTTCAACGCCTCGAAGCCCTACAACTCAATGTCTTCACCCAACTCGACACCGAAAGCCGCACCGCCACCGAAAGCTGGGCTATCGCGCTAATCAGTCGACTCGACACCTATCCCAAGGCTTATCCCATCCCAGGTTTCGAAAATGCAGACCTTACGATCGATCTCGACGCCACCCTACAACGGCTCATCGGCCTCGACGACCCGCGCTTCGACCAACGCATCCTCTTCAGCGCGGTCGCGCTCTGCGCACCCAGCGGCCCAATCGCTTTGAGCTGTGGCGTCGCCATTGGGGTAGCTAGCTGGATTGCCATCGACTATGGACTGCTCAGCCTCGACGAGAAGCTGAATCGCCAGCAGCTCATTGATGATTGGCGCGCGAGCCTGAACAGCACACGTGAGGGATTACGCCAGGAACTTCACCAGCGCCTCGATACCGCCATCGGCCACCGCTTTGACGTGATCCAAGGCGAGGTTCAACGCAGCTTTGTGCCAGCGGAGCACCTGCATTCCGGGCCAGACGGACAGGGCTGACTGAGGCTCGGCCGCCCCATTTCTATACTCAGTGGTGGAATCACTATTCAGCGTATGACAGCCCATCACTCCACCGGTGGCACCCACTTGGTGGCGAAACATCTCGATGTGAACCAATACCCCTGGTCCAACGACTTCACCGAATGAAGGACTCGTTAGGGTCCATTCTTCACCCGCGAACAGCGCAGGATGCACGTAAATGAAGAGCCGGACCAGATGAACCCATAGTCCGGGGAGGCACATGAATATTGAAAGGATTCCTTAATAATTTTCCGTCTCGAAGGCCGACCCAGGCCAGGCCATTAAAATAAATGATAATATATCTCATAATCATTGATATTCACTAACCTCCATGCTAGAAACCACGGGCGGGACTCACACGGAATACAACGATACCGGCTCACGATATAACAGGGATTATTTCGGCAATGAATCACCCATCCAAGGGGTCATCTCCGCTAAATAACAAAAACCATCTAAAGGCCCGCTCAAAAAGACCTCATCACTGGATCGCTCTTTTCTCATCGAGTACCGCCATCCTCTTGTCCAGCCACGCGCTGGGGCAAGTCGCAGGCTCGAGCGAAACACTGGACACTCTCACGGTCGAGGCGGCACGGCAAAGCGCCGTGGGGCCTGATCGCACCATCGTCGCGGACAGTACCGCGACGGGCAGTAAAACCGATACCCCGCTGCTCGATCTTTCCGCCGCGGTCTCGGTGATCACCGAGCCGGAAATGAGAAAACGCAGCGTGCAGAACCTGCAGGAGATACTGGCCTATACCTCCAGCGTCTCGGTCGATGAATATGGCTCCGATGATCGCTATGACTTCTACCGCATCCGAGGCTTCAGTCAAACATCGCTCGGCACCTATCGCGATGGCCTTTCGGTACGTACGGCAAACTTCACCAGCAGCCGCGTCGAGCCCTATGGTTTGCAGCGGGTCGAGGTCCTGAAGGGCTCCACGTCGACCCTGTTCGGTCTGAACTCCCCGGGCGGCATCGTCAATACGATCACCAAGCGCCCTCAGGAGCAGAAGTTCGGCGAGGTCTATACCACACTGGGCGACGGCCACACCGAGACCGGCACCGATTTCGGCGGCCCGATCGATGCCAACAGGGAATGGACCTACCGTATCACCACCAAATGGCAGGACGGGGACAATGGCGTCGATCATGCCCGCGATGACCGCTTCTACTTCGCTCCCGCGCTCACCTGGCGGCCGAGCGATGCGACCTCGCTGACGCTGCTGGCGGGCTACAACAAGCGTAAGGGCAACACCTCCCGCAGCATCCCCTACGGCTCGGGTATCGACCCAGAAACCTTCCTGGGTGAACCCGACTTCGACAAGATGGACACCATCGAGCGCAACATCGGCTACCAGTTCGAGCATAACTTCGGCAACGGACTGACCTTCCGCCAGAACACGCGCTACACCAACCTGGATCTGCTCTACGAAACGGTCTATCCCGGCGCGGCCGATCCGTCCGAGGAGCGCACGGCCTTCGCCGTCCACGGCGAACGTAACCTTTTCACCATCGACAACCAGCTGCAGTACGACACCCAGGTCGCCGGAGTCGGCAGCCGTACCCTGGCGGGCTTCGACTATTTCAATGACGATGTGAATGAGCGCCAGTTCAACGGCACCGCCGCCGGCATCGACATCTATGATCCGAACTACTGCGGCCGGGCTTGCGTCAGCCTTGATAGCGGCAGCACTTGGAGCCAGAAGCAGATCGCCCGAGGTTTCTATCTACAGGAAGAGCTGACCTTCGCCGACCGCTGGATCCTCACCCTGGGTGGCCGATACGATGACGTCTACACCGGCGCGGATGCCTACAGCGCCAACGACTACGCCTTCACCAAGCGCGCGGGACTGACCTACCGGGTGCGCAACGACCTCTCCGTCTACGCCAATTACTCCGAATCGTTCCAGCCGCCGACCAGCCGCACCTTGATCGAGGGCAGCCCCGAACCCCAGGAAGGCACCCAGTACGAAGTCGGCATGAAATACCGCCCCGAGAACACCGACGCGATGTTCACGCTGGCCCTGTTCGACCTGACCCAGACCAACGTAACCACGAACGTGGACACCAACCTCTACCGCCAGACCGGAGAAGTGAACGTCCGCGGCATCGAGCTCGAAAGCAAGATAGCGATAAGCGATCGATTCAATCTGATCGCCTCCTACTCATACTGGGATTCAGAGATCACAAAGGACGGACTGACGGGTAACGAAGGCAACCGGCCAGGACTGGTGCCCAAGCATCTGGCTTCACTATGGGCGGACTACACCATACCCGGTGATGCCTCACGCGGAGACCTGACCCTGGGGCTGGGCACACGCTTCGTCAGCTCCTCCTATGTCGATGACGCCAACACCGGCAAAACGGGCTCCCACACGCTCGTCGACGCCCTGATCAACTACCGGATCAACCAGAACCTGGAGCTATCGCTCAACGCCACCAACCTGTTCGGCCGCGAATACATCTCCTACGTCAACGACTTCAGCAACGCCGCCTTCTACGGCGACTCACGCGCCGTACGAACGACGCTGAGATACCTCTGGTAGCCGGACCACCCACCGCCCACCCATATCGACTATGGGTGGGCGAAAACGGATAAGTGCAGAGGTAGAGGTAGTTTATGGGCTACCCGCGCGGCAGCGAACCCCCGCCGCGATCATCCGCACGGTGATCGACATTTCTGAGCTGCCTATACGGCAGCGAACTTGAGGATGTTGCGGATCCGATGCTTGTAGCCTTTCTGAGCTGCCTATACGGCAGCGAACTCGCCACGGACGCTAATCACCTTCAGAGAGCGTTTCTGAGCTGCCTATACGGCAGCGAACGGTCGTGCCGCCAGAGTCGCCGGGATGGGTGTTTTCTGAGCTGCCTATACGGCAGCGAACCTCGGGCATCTCGATCTCGCCACGCTCCATCATTTCTGAGCTGCCTATACGGCAGCGAACGGGCTGATCGGAGGGTGATTGGCAGCTGTCTGTTTCTGAGCTGCCTATACGGCAGCGAACTAGGTCGCGTTGGGTGCAGGCGCTGTCCCATATTTCTGAGCTGC
This sequence comes from Halotalea alkalilenta, assembly GCF_001648175.1. NCBI lineage: Bacteria > Pseudomonadati > Pseudomonadota > Gammaproteobacteria > Oceanospirillales > Halomonadaceae > Halotalea > Halotalea alkalilenta. The sequence goes on from NZ_CP015243.1 coordinate 268,396, forward strand.
CTATACGGCAGCGAACGCTAGCAAGGAGGATTTCAGAACCTTTGACCATTTCTGAGCTGCCTATACGGCAGCGAACGCGGACGACATAGACGCGATCCTTTGGGACTGTTTCTGAGCTGCCTATACGGCAGCGAACGTAGAACGCGGTCAGGCAAGCGCTCTGAGGGATTTCTGAGCTGCCTATACGGCAGCGAACAAACTGCCGGTGGTGATCTTCGCGTTGCAGCTTTTCTGAGCTGCCTATACGGCAGCGAACACGCAGAAGGATGCGCCAGTCACCAGTTTCCGTTTCTGAGCTGCCTATACGGCAGCGAACGCAGCTCGGTATCGCTCGATCGGCCATTCGACTTTCTGAGCTGCCTATACGGCAGCGAACCCGGTGGGCGTGCCGATCGACTTCGTTCCCCATTTCTGAGCTGCCTATACGGCAGCGAACGAGTATCTGTTCCGCCCGACCGGATTCCGGCCTTTCTGAGCTGCCTATACGGCAGCGAACATCGTGATGTACTCGGGATTTCCGCGCAGGTTTTTCTGAGCTGCCTATACGGCAGCGAACCCTAACCTTAACAGGTGGAAGAAAATGACAAATTTCTGAGCTGCCTATACGGCAGCGAACCTGCCGATGCAGGCGAAGGTTCGGATGAAACTTTTCTGAGCTGCCTATACGGCAGCGAACATGTCGGACAGAAGGAACATCTCGATCCCAAATTTCTGAGCTGCCTATACGGCAGCGAACGTTGGTGTTATCAGGAGATTCAATATCTTTCATTTCTGAGCTGCCTATACGGCAGCGAACCAAGCGCTGAAATCGCTCGCCGCACTCTGAAATTTCTGAACTGCCTATACGGCAGCGAACTTCCACAATTCAGGATCATAACCATTGTCGATTTTCTGAGCTGCCTATACGGCAGCGAACAAACTGCAAGGCGAGCGCGATCGCATCCGGCATTTCTGAGCTGCCTATACGGCAGCGAACCGTACTCCTCGCGGGTGATCGTCACGACCTCGTTTCTGAGCTGCCTATACGGCAGCGAACCATCGTGTCTCCATGCAAAGCTCCGCCCGCCCTTTCTGAGCTGCCTATACGGCAGCGAACCAGTAGCGCCGATTGTATCTCTTGACCTCGCCTTTCTGAGCTGCCTATACGGCAGCGAACCTCTCCCCGATGACGTATGGGAGCGTGAGGACTTTCTGAGCTGCCTATACGGCAGCGAACAGGCGGGCTTTCTTTTGCCCAGCCCTCTGTCATTTCTGAGCTGCCTATACGGCAGCGAACTCGGATGTGCGGCGCACAGACGCCCGCAGACGTTTCTGAGCTGCCTATACGGCAGCGAACGGTTGGCGAGCCAATATTCCTCATTGTACCCGTTTCTGAGCTGCCTATACGGCAGCGAACTCCAAATAACAGATTGACGGGCTTTCAGGGTTTTTTCTGAGCTGCCTATACGGCAGCGAACTGATGCGCCGACCAGCGGCGGGCGACCCATCCTTTCTGAGCTGCCTATACGGCAGCGAACATTGTTCACGGATCGAATTAATCGTCCCACCATTTCTGAGCTGCCTATACGGCAGCGAACTTGCCGACAAATACGGTGTCGGTTTTCTACTCGTTTCTGAGCTGCCTATACGGCAGCGAACATTCCGAAAGGCTGCGGATGCGGGAGCGAGGTTTTCTGAGCTGCCTATACGGCAGCGAACGGCTCATGTCATCGTCTCGCGTCGAGTATAGTTTTCTGAGCTGCCTATACGGCAGCGAACCTGATCGAGTGCTGGTATCGCACCCCGAAAGATTTCTGAGCTGCCTATACGGCAGCGAACGGGGGCGAGGGCGGCTCTTGCTCTCCTCATTCTTTCTGAGCTGCCTATACGGCAGCGAACCCAGCGTCGCAAACATCAGGGCAGTGGCTAACTTTCTGAGCTGCCTATACGGCAGCGAACGACCGCCGACGCCGAGCGGTACCGGTGGCTGCTTTCTGAGCTGCCTATACGGCAGCGAACGGGCGTTAGCGCGCACCCAAGTTCTGAGTACTTTTCTGAGCTGCCTATACGGCAGCGAACTTTCTCGCCCTGGAGCTGGCGGGCATAGCGCATTTCTGAGCTGCCTATACGGCAGCGAACGCACGCCATGTCTCGAGCCGAGCACGGGCATTTTTCTGAGCTGCCTATACGGCAGCGAACGCCGGGGAGATACGACCCGGGGCCGCGTAGATTTTCTGAGCTGCCTATACGGCAGCGAACCCGTTCCCCGTCCGGCCCGCGTGAACCGTCGTTTTCTGAGCTGCCTATACGGCAGCGAACCTCCTCTCTCAGCCGATCATTCTCGGCGACCTTTTCTGAGCTGCCTATACGGCAGCGAACCCGCCGAATGGTTCAACATAGGTGTCATATGCTTTCTGAGCTGCCTATACGGCAGCGAACGCAGGACGCTACAAAGCCGCTCCCGAAGTCGTTTTCTGAGCTGCCTATACGGCAGCGAACAAGGGAAAGAAAACCATCGCCACTCTGCAGTCTTTCTGAGCTGCCTATACGGCAGCGAACTACGCGGTAACGCTCAATCAGCCTGCCGGTTTTTTCTGAGCTGCCTATACGGCAGCGAACGGATTTCCTCGGGCGTCGGCTCCTCGGCGTCGTTTCTGAGCTGCCTATACGGCAGCGAACATACGGCGGAATGGAACCCAGCGGAATGCATTTTTCTGAGCTGCCTATACGGCAGCGAACCCGAGGGACACGGTTTCGGCCACGGCACGTTCTTTCTGAGCTGCCTATACGGCAGCGAACTCGCGAAACGGGAATTGTCGACGATACTCGGGTTTTCTGAGCTGCCTATACGGCAGCGAACGATCACGTCGCCCCGCGCTCGGGCTATCTGGCTTTCTGAGCTGCCTATACGGCAGCGAACGACGCGGCGGGCTCTCGGCCTCGCGCCACCGTTTTTCTGAGCTGCCTATACGGCAGCGAACCCCATGGCTCAGTAATGCGTTCTAGCCGGTACTTTCTGAGCTGCCTATACGGCAGCGAACACGACTTCATCTTCATTTCTTGGCTCCTGAAATTTCTGAGCTGCCTATACGGCAGCGAACCGTATCTAGTGCAATATGCGCTCGAGCAACTATTTCTGAGCTGCCTATACGGCAGCGAACCGCTTCGCGCCGGGTCGAGGCGCGAGCTATCGTTTCTGAGCTGCCTATACGGCAGCGAACGCTTTGTCATTGATGTTAAAGGAGATTTGTCTTTTCTGAGCTGCCTATACGGCAGCGAACGTCTATATTGTCAATCGGTCAGATATGCCCCATTTCTGAGCTGCCTATACGGCAGCGAACCTCGACGTTGCGATCGCCCCGCCGCGCTGCCGTTTCTGAGCTGCCTATACGGCAGCGAACCCATCGACGGGCCGGGTGTTGTATCCGCAGATTTTCTGAGCTGCCTATACGGCAGCGAACGCGGTGTCGGCAGCTGGCTCTGCATTCCCGACTTTCTGAGCTGCCTATACGGCAGCGAACAGGGGTGAGCAATGAGATACGTGACTATCAGCTTTCTGAGCTGCCTATACGGCAGCGAACATCGATCTCGTCAAATGCGACGGCGATAGCCTTTTCTGAGCTGCCTATACGGCAGCGAACGTCGCGAACTCAGTCGGCGCCGTGGCCGCAAATTTCTGAGCTGCCTATACGGCAGCGAACCCATCGACGGGCCGGGTGTTGTATCCGCAGATTTTCTGAGCTGCCTATACGGCAGCGAACACTAGCAAAGAGCGCTTTGCAGCGCATCGCCCTTTCTGAGCTGCCTATACGGCAGCGAACGGACAGATCATCCGATAGGTACTGCTCAGCCTTTTCTGAGCTGCCTATACGGCAGCGAACCATCCCGCGAGCGCGTCGTTGTAGATCTCGCTTTTCTGAGCTGCCTATACGGCAGCGAACGGGAGCTGAATGCTGCATTCGCGTCGCCGAGAGTTTCTGAGCTGCCTATACGGCAGCGAACTCGGCATTGAGGTGAGGAGCGATGTTCTCGCCTTTCTGAGCTGCCTATACGGCAGCGAACGCGACAGACGTGCCGAGGCTGAGTAACAGGATTTTCTGAGCTGCCTATACGGCAGCGAACTCGCTCGGGTTGATGTCCATCCAGACTGGGCTTTTCTGAGCTGCCTATACGGCAGCGAACGAGAAGCCGTTCGAAATCTCGTCATATCGGCTTTTCTGAGCTGCCTATACGGCAGCGAACGCGATAGGCGGCGTAGTAGCTCGGCACTGGCTTTTCTGAGCTGCCTATACGGCAGCGAACACGATGGTTCGTATTCATTTGATCTAGCGACCTTTCTGAGCTGCCTATACGGCAGCGAACCGGCTGGCGCCGGGTCGTGCGTGTATGTGTGTTTTCTGAGCTGCCTATACGGCAGCGAACATCCGCTGGCGCTCTTGTAGTCCCTTGCCGCTTTTCTGAGCTGCCTATACGGCAGCGAACTCAGCCGCGGCATTTTGTCGCTCGAGCGTAGCTTTCTGAGCTGCCTATACGGCAGCGAACGGCGACTTGCGCGAGGTGCTCAATCTCTGTGCTTTCTGAGCTGCCTATACGGCAGCGAACACAGCCGGAGAGCCTGTCAATGCTTTCCTTTCTTTCTGAGCTGCCTATACGGCAGCGAACTGCCTCCGCGGCGCGGGCGCGGGCGCCGTCCTTTTCTGAGCTGCCTATACGGCAGCGAACATCACCACCGTGCCCTACGTGCCCGGCGTGCCTTTCTGAGCTGCCTATACGGCAGCGAACGCGTCGGTGTAAGCCCCTCTCCGCTCGATCTATTTCTGAGCTGCCTATACGGCAGCGAACGGGGCAGCAACGCACGGGCGCTAGGTCGTCTATTTCTGAGCTGCCTATACGGCAGCGAACGATGATAACGCTACAATGCGCGATCGGGTTGATTTCTGAGCTGCCTATACGGCAGCGAACACGCTCGGCCGCGCGGCGTGGTTTGCCGTGTCTTTCTGAGCTGCCTATACGGCAGCGAACCTAATAGCATTGTTCATGAGGCTGTTGATGCTTTTCTGAGCTGCCTATACGGCAGCGAACGGGTCGCTTTTTAGTGCTGTAAAATGCATTATTTTCTGAGCTGCCTATACGGCAGCGAACGGGGCAGCAACGCACGGGCGCTAGGTCGTCTATTTCTGAGCTGCCTATACGGCAGCGAACGGGGCAGCAACGCACGGGCGCTAGGTCGTCTATTTCTGAGCTGCCTATACGGCAGCGAACGGGGTCCTCCGGCGAAACCGCGTGTCTCTCCCTTTCTGAGCTGCCTATACGGCAGCGAACGCGCTGCACCACTTCCGCCACTCCCTCCCACTTTTCTGAGCTGCCTATACGGCAGCGAACCCCCATGCCCTCCAGCCCCCGGCTTCTCTTCATTTCTGAGCTGCCTATACGGCAGCGAACCGCGACGATTGAGCTCCCCGCGGCCCTCGCTGTTTCTGAGCTGCCTATACGGCAGCGAACCAGGGGATGATGAAGGAGCGCACCGCCTCTCATTTCTGAGCTGCCTATACGGCAGCGAACGCTGACGACGGCGTCGAGATACCCACGCGCGATTTCTGAGCTGCCTATACGGCAGCGAACAGGAGCATGCAGCATGATCACCACCGATCCAATTTCTGAGCTGCCTATACGGCAGCGAACACGTGACTATCAGCGGCCACCGCCGCACTGACTTTCTGAGCTGCCTATACGGCAGCGAACCTCAGGGCGGGGCGATGATCGAAGCGGGTGGATTTCTGAGCTGCCTATACGGCAGCGAACGCCACCGCTTGGCCTGCAGCGAGATAATCCATTTTCTGAGCTGCCTATACGGCAGCGAACAAGAAGCGCAAGAGCGCGCGTGAACCAGCCGTATTTCTGAGCTGCCTATACGGCAGCGAACGGGTCGAGGCGCGAAGCGTTGGTCGAGGCCTGTTTCTGAGCTGCCTATACGGCAGCGAACCTCTGCCCGGCGGCGTTCGCGTAGTGCCGGTCTTTCTGAGCTGCCTATACGGCAGCGAACGATGATAACGCTACAATGCGCGATCGGGTTGATTTCTGAGCTGCCTATACGGCAGCGAACAGCTAACGCGGACCGGATTAGCTCCTCGCCCATTTCTGAGCTGCCTATACGGCAGCGAACCCCAGGAGCCGAATCTGCGCCGCAGCCGCGGCTTTCTGAGCTGCCTATACGGCAGCGAACCATGGAGACGGCCCCTAAGCGGCCTTTTTTCATTTCTGAGCTGCCTATACGGCAGCGAACATAATATTCTCTCAGCTCGCCCGTGGCGTCTATTTCTGAGCTGCCTATACGGCAGCGAACGCGTTTGACCATCTCGCCGTGGGTCCAGGTGATTTCTGAGCTGCCTATACGGCAGCGAACGCCCAATGCCTCTCGGTTCGTCTTCGCCCGGTTTTCTGAGCTGCCTATACGGCAGCGAACCCTATGTAGGGAATCGGCGATGGAGAAAGAGATTTCTGAGCTGCCTATACGGCAGCGAACAGCTGTAGATTTTGGAACGGGTTGGTGTCCTCTTTCTGAGCTGCCTATACGGCAGCGAACGCGGTTGATTGCACGGAACGCTGTTTCACCTGTTTCTGAGCTGCCTATACGGCAGCGAACGTTTACGACCTACTGCTGTCGAACGTCGTGATTTTCTGAGCTGCCTATACGGCAGCGAACAAAACAAGTGGTCTGAAATAATCGGAGCCACCTTTCTGAGCTGCCTATACGGCAGCGAACAATCGCAACGGGTTCATCGGTCTGTACGAGACTTTCTGAGCTGCCTATACGGCAGCGAACGGCATGACCCAGCAAGTCAGCGCATCCCAGTTTTTCTGAGCTGCCTATACGGCAGCGAACCAGTGCGGCCACCGTTCCGTAGACTGCCGCTTTTTCTGAGCTGCCTATACGGCAGCGAACTCGCGTCTGCTCTCGGACCAGTTCATCGACTCTTTCTGAGCTGCCTATACGGCAGCGAACCCGTCTGGCTATTGCGAACAGCATGCGCACCTTTTCTGAGCTGCCTATACGGCAGCGAACGAATTGGCGGCAATGTTTTGCCGCCGCACTCTTTTCTGAGCTGCCTATACGGCAGCGAACGCGGCGAACGTGGCGCACTCGCGTCTGCTCTCTTTCTGAGCTGCCTATACGGCAGCGAACTTCGTGATACGCCGATACTCCGTGAAAAGATCGTTTCTGAGCTGCCTATACGGCAGCGAACACCCGCGGCGACAGCCACAGGCATTCGGTTCTTTTCTGAGCTGCCTATACGGCAGCGAACAGCTCGATCACACAGCGCGCATGCTCTTTGACTTTCTGAGCTGCCTATACGGCAGCGAACTTCGTTGCGCATCGTTCACACTCCGTAATATTGTTTCTGAGCTGCCTATACGGCAGCGAACACGCATTAGTTGCATCGTCACGCGCGCCGACTTTTCTGAGCTGCCTATACGGCAGCGAACATAAAATCGAACCCGGTTTGCTTGCAAAGCTTTTTCTGAGCTGCCTATACGGCAGCGAACGCCACGCCCTGCGATCCAGGTAGTGGAACACTTTTCTGAGCTGCCTATACGGCAGCGAACTAGAACCCACCCAAGATAATCTATTGATTTTTAAAAAGAAATCACTTGATGAAACAATGCCCCCCTTTTCAGAGAGGCGTCAGTAACAGACTGATTTAATTGGCGTTAAAAAACCTTTCAAAAAAAGGGTCAGAACCAGGGCACAGTGGCCTCACTGCTCAATCCGTAATGATTGAAGCGACCGGCGACCGGTTGCGATTGCGGCTGGCCATGTTCGATGAATAGCGCAAACCGCTGTCCACTGGAGCGGCTACTGACCTGCACAAAAGGCAGGGCAATCTGCCGAGCGGCGGATTTTTCCATCAAACGCTGCGCCTCTTCTATTTCAATGCCCTGCCGTTGGGCAAGCCGCTTCGCCCGGCTGGCACCACCAGTATTGAACTGTCGGCGCCGAATGATCCGATGGCGCACTTCAACAGGCACTGGCTGAATAGCCTCCAGCATTAAGTGGTCACGCATGCCGGTGAACCACGAAATCGCCATCAACTGCTCCAGCCGCGCCTGCCCAGCATGCAACCGCAACTGGTCGCCCGGCGTGCGTGCGCGCACACCGGTCTTGTGACCGGGGAAGCTAACGCCGATGTCATCGGCGTTCAGATCATGCAGCGCCCGATGCAGCTTGCTGTATAGCGCCCCCATCAGCATCTCAGCGGGAAAGTCCGGGTCGGGCCGCAGACGAATGTCGAGATAGTGATCCATGACTTACCCCGCATCGCCGAAAACGCCACCACGGATGAGGGTCGCCATGACGAAGTGCTGCTGTTCGGTAGAGGGCGCCTGGTCCTTCAGCAGCCAGTTATCCAGCAGATTGTAGAAATCCACTTTCTGCTTTGGTTGCCGATAAGCGCTTCCCTGGGTGGTCACCGAGCCGTAGGGCTCGACGGCAATTGGGCCGAGGTCGCCGCCGTCTTCCGGTGCTGGATACCAGGTATCGATGGTACGCAGGGCATTGCCCAGCTTCTGAGAGTGGATGGCAGCTGTCTTGTCATCGCCAATGCTGTAAAGCGTCTTGCTCTTGTCACCACGGGAACGGTCGAGAATCAGCTCCTGCGAGGGGAAGACCTCCTGCCCTGCGCCGACCCGGGCAAAAGCCACCACATCCAACAGCAGATAACGCTCGCCGGACAGCGCCTCATTGATGAGTTCGCTTAACTCGCGAGTCGCCTTGCTACCTTCAAAGTCACGCAGCGAATGCTCGAACGCATCGAAGGTCCACTGCTGCTCCGCTTGGCCACCCTTCATCTGGCTGACGACGACTTCGATTTCTTCGGCGCCGACGCGATTGCGCCATAAGAAACGACCGTTGGCGAGGTTACAAGCGTAGCGATGGGCGAGTTCGCCAAAACCGTGCTCACTAACGTAGCCCGCCACTGTTTGCTTCAGCTTGCGCTGATACTCAGCGCTATTACATGCCGAAGGAGTGCCGGCGCCGGCCAGCACACGCAGCGTGAAATGCACGGCCAACGTGTCGGCATCGTGCGGCAGCGCTGCGACATCGACAGTCTGCAGGTTAGGATTTTCGATGGCAGCATCGAGCTTAGCCGGATCTTGATCCTTGGCCTTCAATCGATTGGAGATGGTGCCACGAACCGACTTTTCACGAACGGGGATAATACGCCAATTCGCATATTGAGCACGATCATCCCAAGTGCCTGAGCTGAACAGCGCATCGGACGGATCGAGCTTGCGCTCGAAGGCGAGGACGGAAGCGGTTTTGAGTGTGTCATTCTTGGCCATGAGAGGTTTCCTGCGTCAGTCGTTGATCAAGGTATCGATGTAGGCGTTGCTCAAGCGATAAAGGCCGCGTTCGAGATCGTTCTCCACGAACCACATCAAGGCTTCGGGATTCCTGATTCGGTGAGGGCTTACCCATTCGCCGACCGAGTAGAGGCTTTCGACGAATTGGAACGGCACCTCAGGATCTCGGGCATTAGCTACCGTGCCCGGATCGAAAAGGTCGGAAATAGCGCCGTAACCCACCGGGATCGGCACTAGCCAACCGGGATACGGGCGGCGAATCTCCCAGCTAACTTGCTCCGTGCCGTTATCGTCTTCACCCTTGGTGATCCGGCACTCGTGGTTGAGCCGCGACAGGTCGAGCCAGGCGTCCAGCGGCGTAGCACTCTGGTCATTCACTTTTAGCGTGGCGGTATGCTCAGTGAGTCGGTCATCCCGAAGTACCAGCGCAAACCCCGGCAACAACCGGCGCTTGAGCCGGCGCCATTGCTGCGCACCTTTTTCCTCATCGGAATCGAAACTGATCAATTCCGGCCGGTAGCGTCGCTCGCTGGGACGGGGTGGCATCACACTGCCTCCCGCAATACGCATGCCCTGCACTTGCTGATAAAGCTGGTTAGCTATCACCTGACGGCGCTCGGCGCTTTTCAGGTCATCTCCACCGCTTGCCTCGACCCCAATCAGCAGTGAGATTTCCAGATGCGCTCGGCCTTCCTCGACGATGGCTGCCGTGCTGCCAGTCTTGTCTACAGGATTACGGGTAAGATGAAAGGCCCGAATGAAGCCGCCTTCCGTAACCTGAGGATCGATGCGGTGGCACACTACACCGATTTCATTGAATACCAGCCTGATATCATCGGGCAGGTTGCGCTCCAGCGCCTGCACCGTGCCCATGAAGGCACTCATGGCGGGAAAGCCCCAGGTCATCGGACTGGAGATGGCGTTGACGTTCTGGATACGCAGTCGCGGAAGCACCAGCAGATGATTGATCATGCCGCGTCTCCTTGATCATTGTCTTCATCGCGCAACGTCTCTTGTAGATCGTCGAGCTGGCGTCGGAACTCAGTCACGATACCTTCGAACCGTCGCTTCCAATGATGGTGTTCCGCATCGCCAAAGCTCAGTGGGCTTTTATGGTTTAACTCTCGATTGAGCCAGTTGGCCGCGCGTGAACTGACGGCTGCGTGCCAGTTGGACTGGCGGCGAGCTTCGGCAAACTCTCCATCCTCCTCTGCCCGTCCAGGGTCTAGCCAATACTGTTCCTCCAAGGCCAGTTGGCACTTCTCGTCGGCAGTCCAGCCTGGCGCCAAGGAGTAGATATCGAATGTGAACAGCATCAACTCATCGACCAGCATTGCAGTGAGGTCGTCGCGAAGGTCGCGGGTATGCATGTTCTTGGCGGGATCCGTTTCCAGGAAACGCTTGAGCTCACTGATGGTCCGCCTGACGTCAGGACGTCCCTTAAAAGCTCGGAAAGCATCGCGCATCGGAGCGTAAATCTCGCGCGACTTCCAGTGCGGCGGCAGTGACGCCAGCAGATAGTTCTGGCCACCCCGTTCGCTATTGAGCTGCGAGATGTTCTGTGGTTTGGTGCCGCCGAGTTTCTGGACTGCCAGATTGGGATAGCTGGTGTAGCCCCCCTCAAAGAACGTTTTGTCCTTCAGCGCTTTGCGTGCCGCCTTGTTGTGATCGCCAAAGAACCAGGTATTGGGGCTGGCCTGCGCGTAGAAGCGGTGAGTGAGCGCTGTGCCATAGAGCGGCGCCAGCAGGTGGTAGTTTTTATCATCGGTGGGGTCGTCGCCGACCAGCCAGTAGAGCTGTTTACCCATGACATGAGAGCTGGGCGTCCCTTTGGGCTCGGTAATGCTCGCGAAGGCGCGTACCCAGTTTTCGGCTTCCTCACGATCCAGGCTCAAGGCATCGATTAATGCTTCGTCGAAATCGAGCGCCCGTTCCAGCAGCGTACGCCCCTGCCACTCCTGTTTCAGGAACTTGTAGACATCAAGCGCCGCTGCGTTGCCGACGACATCGCCCTGAAAATCGGCAGGCAGACAGTGGCTACCCACCAGACCGCCTTGATTCAACTGGCCAGGCTCAACGTAAAGGTTCGTGCCCTTGGCATCCGGGTGAATGGCCTTCAGGGAGTGCGTGACGACCTGAAGCTGGCTGACACGGCGGGCCGCATCGGCCAGCCAGGCTTGCGGATCGAACTGCTGCTGGAGCTCAAGATACTTAGGGTCGTCCGCCGCGAGCTTTTCCGCTTTGGTTGCAAAGCGATCACGGATAAACCATTCGACCAGGTCGCGTATAGACGCATGGTGTTGAGGTTCTGGCATAGGTTCCCTGCCTCAACTTGGGTAGCGTACCCAAGGCATGTCATAATGAGCCCCAAGCGTGATAACGCTTGGGGCATGGCTGGACCGAACTACCCGACTCTTCTAACGGGACGATAGCCAATCATCCTCACACCTCCTTGCTCTTCGGAAAGCAAACCAGACGTTATCGACGCTTTGCTCGCCCAATGAGCGGCCACTTATTTGGGCGAGCACCTCACCCGGCTCTGCCGGGTTCAGAAACAGAATAGGATTGCCCCCAGAACAAATCAATCCTAACAATCAATATTTTCCAAAATAAATTTTCAGATTCCCTTGGCGTGATAGACTGTCCAGCGCAGCCGAACAGGCCGCTTAGAAATAACAGTCAATGTCTTCGAGGCATTACGTTCACTGCCGCACAGGCAGCCTCAGCCGGCCCGATCAAGGCCGGCTGCTTTATTTCCGCCGCACAAACCCCAGCGCAGGGTGAAAGTGCCAACCCTGCGGGGCGTAATTCGTTTTCAGGCGGATGCGTCCGAAGCGCTGGGCGCAGCGCTCAATCGTCATGTCCATGGCCTCGGCTTGATCCACCACTGCCGCCATATAGTCGGGCTCGTTCCAGGGCGCGATGCGTGGATGGCGAAAAACGTCCTCCGGTATCCGGTCCAGCTCGGTCTCCATACGCGTCAGCTTCTCCTCCCTGCCATCCTGTTCCACCCGCCAGAAGCCGTAGTCTTCCCCAGATTCATCGGGCAGCAGTACGAATTCGCACTCCGGTTCGTTGTCTTCGCGGAAAGGCTGTTGCTGCATCGGTAACGCCCCAAGGGTCATCGATTGGGGACGATAAAAGAGATAGGCCCCGAAGTTGATCTGCACGGGCTCACCGCGACGTTTACGTCGCGGCCGGCCGGCAGCGACATCGCTCCCCTCGACCATAAGCGCGGCAAGGCGCGCATGCTCGAGATCGACGAGCCTACGTGTCGGCTCGAGCACTTCGTCTGGCATCAGTCGCGGACGTGAGTCGATATGCTCGATCTCTTCTGCCCTCAGCAGCTCCGTCAACTGGTGCGAAGCCAGCGGCCAGTCCCGCTCGGTTTCGAAGCCAGGCCGGTTAAAGGCTGGCGTGGTTCGTTTCAGGTGTCGGACATTGGTTCCGAGCAGCGCGATATTGGGGGCATGGACGGGTGTGGGACGATGGCGGCGCACGCGGCCGGCGAGCTGAATGATCGAGCGCATCGAGGAAGGCTCGACCACTGCCCAGTCATAATCGTGGTCTCTCCCCACCTCTGTGACCGGCGAGCCGAGCACGATGAATAGCTGATCCGCAGCGGAGCTTCTATCGATCCGCGCACGAACGTCAGGCAGGTCGAATACGGTATTCTCCGTGCGCCTGTCCAATGCACGGTCAAGCTGTGCTTCCAGACGCGAGCGCAGCAGCAAGGGGAACTGGGAGTGGTAAACACAAAGATGGATGTGCCGCCCTTCCGGTATGTCCGATCGATAAAAAGCCTGGGCAACGGCCACCAGCGGCTGGATATTGGCCATGCGCACCAAGCCAAAGCTGACTCGCTTGCCGCTGTTGGGATCGACAGTGTGGTGCTGAGCGTGAAGAGCGAATGCCTGCGCGAGAATTGTCTGCGCGATAGCTTGATGAACGGCGTCAGGATGAGCTGAAGGCGCAGATAGCGGGACGAGGTAGCCCCGACGAACCGCCGCCTGATCGCTGAGCCGGGCAGCGCGCTGCCGGGCAAACTGCATATGAGCAACATCGAACTGCCCGCCTTCGGCACATTCCTGCTGAACACAACCATGCTCATCGAACCAGGCACAGCAGGGACTCACCGGGGATCCTGGAACACCGCGATGGCGCTGATATTCTGTACGGCCAGCCCGATATGCCTCGAACAAGCCACGCACCAATGCCGGTGGCAGCGTGGCCGATGAGAGCAGCACTCGCGAGCCGAGCAGCCCTGCCCAGTACACCAGACGCGTGAGACCGGGAAGATCATCTATCTCGAAGTCATCTGGCTCATCGAGCACGAGGTCACTGCTCATGAGCCTCAGCATGGGCGCGATCTGACGGCCACCACGCAGGCTCTCCGTGGCCGGTATCAGGTGGTCGATGGTACACACCAGCACCGGGGCGCTGATCAGCGCCCTGGCATGCGGATCATCCGCGGCTCTCGACAGCAGCGGATGCTCGTCGATCTGGCCTTCGAAATGGACGTGGCTCTGCTCGTCAAGCAGTGCAGCGCGCGATTCCGAGCCACCGCCCCCACGCTGCTGGTGCTCGAAGAGTGCCCGGCTGGCGCCACCGCCGACCCGAATGGCCAGGTCGTCACTACCCAGCCCCAGTTTTTCGCGGTAGACCTGTCCGGTTTGCAACGTAAGCGTTCGCAGGCCAAGCGCTATCGAAAAACGAGCTCCTTCTTCGGGATCGTTCAAGGCATACATGATCCGGCCATTGGCGATCGTCTTGCCACAGCCGGTTGAGGCCATGTTGATGCCAAAAAAGCCTTGTCCGCGGGACTTGTCACGCAAGCCCTCCGCCAAGTCGAAAGCCCTGTCCTGCCAGCGAAAGCGAGGGTCGCGGCTACGCTGGCGAAAACCCTTGTGCCGGGCGATGCGTGGCAGGGCTCTCGTCATATCCGGCAAGCGGTGCACGATCTCACCTGCCGCGCGGGTCACGCCCAACAGGTGCTCTTCCAGCGGCTGGCATAGCTGACGCTTGCCGTTCAGCACGGCAGTGTTGGCATACAATTCCGTTGACCAAGCACCGGAGAGTCGGCCTGTGCCGGTCAGGCTCGAATAGTGATGATCCGCAAGCATCAATGCCAAACGCGCTAGATGCATGACGTAGACAGATTCCAACGGCGGCGCCAACGTCCGGACTTCCCTCAATTGGCGCGCCAGCCGCCGACTGCGCTGTCGCCATGCATCATTGGTAACAGGCAGGCCATGCGGGAATACCCAATATGGCCTGACATCTTGCATCTCGGCAGTCTCAACACACTCGTTCCAGGCGGCTGTAATGGCCTCGGGAAGCATCGGCAGGTTGGCGGCATTCATGTCTGCGCGAGCCCCGACCCACTTCTGCCGCCCGCCGTCATCGTAGGCGGGCAATGCCGGAAGGCGATGATGGCTCAAGATCAGCCAGCCAATCGCAGCGGCAAGCGGTGGCAATTTAATAAAAGGTGTCTTCTCCTCTTTGGCGACGTCATCCACCCCATCACTTCTGAGGCGGCCCAACCAGCAGGCATCATCATCCGGAGTGGGGCGCTCGAGCCGAGTAAGCCAAGTCTCGTCGTCATCATCACCGACAAAGGCTTCGAGCAAACGCAGCGACACCCATTCATGCCGATAGCGATTACGACCCTCCAGGCGGCCATGAAGCCGGTCCTGAAATGCGCGACTGGCCTTACCAAGATCATGAAACAGGGCTGCCATCGCAGCCAATGAATGAATCAAGTGGCCGCTGTACCAATCGTTTTCATCCTCCGCGCGCAAGATATTGCGGCGTGTAGTATTGGTCGGGGATGCTCCCTTCATATTGAACTGTGCGGTATTGCCGACGATCCATAGCAACTCGCTATGATCACGTCCACGAATCCAGTGGCAAGCCACGGCGGTATTCTTGCGCGCTCGCCTGCGTAGCAACTTGCGTAGTGTCTCCAGCCCGGCCTGGGTGATCGGCGTTTGCCAGGTACGATCGCCACGCCGTTCGGCGAATTGATCGAGAATGCGCCGTGTCTCCTTAAGAGCATTCTTGCTGCATTGGGAAACGAGCAGGACATTCACGCTCCTTGTGCTCCCAGGTCCAGGGCGACGGCCTTGAGAGTGTCGATCATGAAGTCCAGCGACTCGCTGCGAGTAAGATTCTCGATGCACGCCTGGCGGAATTCCTGCTCCTCGTCGCCGCGCACTGCGCTGACAAAGGCCTGAGGCAGGATGGTGGCATCCTTGACCAGATCGGCCACGTCGAATACCAGGCCGCCACGGCGTGTCTTGCCGTGCAGCACCGCCAGACCGTGGGGCAGGCCGAGCACCCAGGTGGCGCTGGCGGCGAGGCCGTAGGCGAGGTAGTTGCCGTGGTCGAGGAAGCGGTTGGCTGGATCCGTGCCGGAGCCGCGCTTGGCGCGCACGAAGTCGCCATAGCTCACCGCCCGCGCGGCTAGAGCGAACAACTGCTTGCTCAGGCGCGCTTCCTCGGTGAGCAGAAAAGTGTTGTCCTGCGCGGACTGGATGGCAGCTTGCGCGGCCTCGAGGGCGCGTTCGAGGGCGCCGGTATCTACCAGAAATCCGGCGTCCTTGAGCGTTCGACTGTTCAGCCAGCTGAGGCGAATGCGTCCCAGTCGGGCCAGTTGGAAAGCCCTGGCCGCCTCCAGGCGCTTGCCGTCATCGAACCAGAATCGCACCCAATGCTGGAGGTACTCGGTCGGCCGGTACTCGCTCTGCGGATTGAACCAAGCGATCTCGACATCCACTTCATTGGCGCTGAACAGCGGCGTACCTCCGCCACCGCAAAATCCCACCAGCACGCCCGCCTTTGCCAGCTCGCGCATCGCCGCCTGGGTGATCGATGTGCCAGTGCCAAGCAGCAGGGAGGTGGTATTGGCAATCGGGATATTCCAGTACTTCGACCGGTTACCCTCGTCGGTGACGTACTCGACTCGCCCACCGTTGACCAGTATTCGGCAATGCTGGAGGTAATAGAGATTGGCGCGCTTGGAGTGCAGGATCGTTTTCAAATCACTGGCAGCGATATCGTCCATGCGCGCCTCGGAACAGATGGGGTATGTGTCAGTTTGTATACTTTTATCAGACTTCCTTATCCATCGAAACGTCCCTATGGGCACGCTGAGGTCAATTCTCTCTACCTATAGCATCGCGAGGCATAGTTGCTGCCATGGATATGCCCTTTCCAGGCCTCACCACTGTAGCGGCCTGGTCGTCAAGGAGAGTCGACCAAGAGGAGGTATGAGTGACGCACCGAGGTGTCGGCCACATTGCGAAACATGGAAAATTGCACGAAAAAGCATATAATAAAGCGCAAAATCATATGATTCATTGTGAGGACAAACATGACCGGACTACTGGATCGAGCAGAGCATGCCGTCTCCGCCACAGCGATGGCCAGGGGCTTCAGTGCACGGCTCAAGGAAATATCTTCTCGCCGTACCGAGCGGCTGGTGGTGTTCAAAGACAATCAGCCCGCTGCTGTCATCATCAACGTCCAAGCCTATCAAGAGATGCTGGACGAACTGGAGAACCTTAGGGTGGAGTCAGTTGCAAGAGAACGTCTGGAGAATTTCCATGAGGATCAAGCGATGACTCATGAGGAAATGCGTGCTCGATTCGCCAAGGACGATTGAGGCATGGCTTGGGAGGTGCTCTATCATCCGGATGTGGCTGAAGACCTCGATCGCTTGGGGCCTGCATCAGCCAACCGGATTCTCGATGTCATCGAAGAGCGCATCAGGGATGGAGAGCCGGACAAGCTGGGTAAACCCCTCCGCGGGCTGCTCGCCGGCTGCCGCCGCATCAGAACCGGCAATACCAGGATCATCTATCGGATTAATGGAGAAGCCGTCCAGGTGCTGATCGTCGCGGTTGGAGCGAGGCGAGAAGAGGAGGTATATGCATTAGCCGAGAGGCGTGTATAGGCAACCGAAGGCGCGTTGGCCCATGGCTCAATATGCCTGGGGTCGTGGCGGGGTCCCGATCGAACGCGACGATGATCAGCTCGCCGCCTGTTTCACAGGTCCAGCGACCCTCTTTTTGCTGATGTTCCAGGAGTGATTATAAAACAAGGGGTTACGGGGCTTGGATCAGAAAGAGTGATATCGGGAATTTGTCCGCATAAGGCATATAAATCAATCGACTATATGAATTATGCGCTAGTTCGCTGCCGCATAGGTAGCTCAGAAAACCCCGGGAATTGTATCAACAATTGAAAGTTTGTTCGCTGCCGCATAGGTAGCTCAGAAAGAGTCGGTGAGTGCGCGCGATGAGTCGAATACGTTCGCTGCCGCATAGGTAGCTCAGAAAGTCATGCTTCAGGCGTGTTTGCTCGAGCGCATGTTCGCTGCCGCATAGGTAGCTCAGAAATTGGGGTGCCGGGCGCCGAGACGGGCGCTTGCGTTCGCTGCCGCATAGGTAGCTCAGAAAGAGAGAGCCGGATCGGTGCGATCCGGTATAGAGTTCGCTGCCGCATAGGTAGCTCAGAAAATGCCTCTCGACCAGCACTTTCCATGGCACCTGTTCGCTGCCGCATAGGTAGCTCAGAAATAATCTCGGCATGATAGACCCCTCAAACGAAGGTTCGCTGCCGCATAGGTAGCTCAGAAAAGGATTCATAGCGCGTGTAGAGCGGCTCGCCAGTTCGCTGCCGCATAGGTAGCTCAGAAAATGAACTGCATGCGATCGAGACGAGTGGAGACGTTCGCTGCCGCATAGGTAGCTCAGAAAAGCGGGCAAATGCACTGGCCGCTCGCTGGAAAGTTCGCTGCCGCATAGGTAGCTCAGAAAGGCAGCACCTCAGGTGGCCGAGGCTGGTTTTTTGTTCGCTGCCGCATAGGTAGCTCAGAAAAGCGCCATCACGAATACCCGCGTGATCGGGTTGTTCGCTGCCGCATAGGTAGCTCAGAAAGAGCCCCACGACTCGGCGATGCGTTCGATCCGGTTCGCTGCCGCATAGGTAGCTCAGAAAATGCTCGATGCCCAAGCTACCACCTGGTCGCGGTTCGCTGCCGCATAGGTAGCTCAGAAAAGACATGTTGATGCGTCGCTCGTACCACGCCGGTTCGCTGCCGCATAGGTAGCTCAGAAATCGACGACGCCCGTTAGCGTCACGCTCTTGCCGTTCGCTGCCGCATAGGTAGCTCAGAAAGGAGGATTAATCGGCGCTCATTAAAAATGCATGTTCGCTGCCGCATAGGTAGCTCAGAAAATGAACGCGCTTTTCTCGTCGCCCGCCTTGCGGTTCGCTGCCGCATAGGTAGCTCAGAAAGGAGGATTAATCGGCGCTCATTAAAAATGCATGTTCGCTGCCGCATAGGTAGCTCAGAAAATGAACGCGCTTTTCTCGTCGCCCGCCTTGCGGTTCGCTGCCGCATAGGTAGCTCAGAAAAGCATGTTCGCCCTGGACCACGGCCTCAACCGGTTCGCTGCCGCATAGGTAGCTCAGAAAGAGCGCACCCCGGATCTCGCGCGATTCGTACCGTTCGCTACCGCATAGGTAGCTCAGAAAAGCCGCGGTGTCGCAAAGCGCACGACGGCGTAGTTCGCTGCCGCATAGGTAGCTCAGAAAGGAGAGGCCGTTTGACACCGTGTCACGCAGACGTTCGCTGCCGTGCGGCAGCTAAAGAGTGATTCGGCGCTGGGCCGAATCACTCGGGTGAGGTTCTTGCGTTCGATCTCGCGGCGTCAGGCTTCGATGCGATTGATCACGCCGAGGCGGGGACTTTGAACCAGCCCCAGCCTCCTTTTCGCAGGGTCTTGAGGCGATAGAGCGCTTCGTCGGCGCGTTTGAGCAGGTCGTGCAGGTCGCGTCCGTCCTGGGGGTAGAGGCTTGCGCCGATGCTGGCGCCAAGCGTGATGGAGCGCGCTGCGAGTGCGAATGGCCGTGAGAGTGCTGTCTCGATGCGCCAGCAGAGCTGCTCTACCTGTTCGAGGGTACGTAGATGCGGCAGAAGTACCACGAACTCGTCTCCTCCCAGCCGACATACGAGGCCGCTGATCCCCACGCTGTCGCACAGCCGGCGGGCGACCTCGGTCAGTACTTCGTCGCCTCCATCGTGCCCGAACCGGTCGTTGATCCCTTTGAAGCCATCGAGATCGATGAGCAGCAGCGCGGCCATTCCTTCAGGGCCCCCGGAGATGGGCATCGACTTGGACCACCGCTCCTGCAGCACACGCCGGTTCGGCAGGCCGGTCAAGGGGTCCTCGAAAGCGATACGGCGCAGTACGTCTTCGGCGAGCTTCCTGTCCGAGATATCCTCGAAGGTGGCGATCCCTACGCCGACTTCATGCAGCAGGATGCCGCGGTGCTGAACGGTACGTATGGAGCCGTCGGCGCAGAGCACCTGCACTTCGAAGGGCTCGACCTCGGCAATTCCCGTCGATTCGACTTCCCAAAGCTCCTTCCATCGAACGCGCGCCTGTCGACGATCTTCTTCGAGCACATAGGCCCGATCGATCCAGTCATCCACGGTCGAGAATTCACCATCGGCGTAGCCGAAGGTGTTGGTGAAGAAGCGATTGACGAAACGTATCTGTCCCCCGGGCAGGGTGGCCCAGGAAAGCGGGGTTGGCAGGGCGTCGAGGATGATATGCAGGTCCCGGAACGGGAGATTGGCTCCATTGGCTGCTCGTTCCAGCAATTCTCTCACCACTTCCTCCCGATCGGCGTCCGCCTGCCCGGCCTCTGCCGACAAGCTATTTCTTACAGAATCGTTCCATAAGCGCAAAGTGCCAACCTTGCCGAGCTGAAGTTCGGGCGTCGCTGCCGAGGCATCGAGCCACTCGCCATGAGCATGCGAGTCACCCTGCGTGATTCACGCCGCCTGGCGGGCTCAAAGCGACACACCACGTTTCCATGGGATGAAATCCTGCTGGCCGAGCGACACAGCGCGAGCGAGGTGGCGACCAGAGGCGGTTTCAACACATAGCATCAGCAAGGCATCGGCAGTCTCATCGATCCCCGCCTCGCCGCCAATGATGCGCCCAGCATCGAAATCGATCACATCGCCCATCCGTTTCACCAACTCACTGTTGCTGGCGATCTTCAACACCGGCGCAATGGGATTGCCCATCGGGGTGCCCAATCCAGTGGTGAACAGCACCAGGTTGGCGCCGCTACCCACCAACGCGGTGGTGCACTCGGCATCGTTGCCGGGCGTGCACAGCAGCGTCAATCCTTTCTTGCGCACCGGCTCAGTGTAGTCGAGTACATCGACCACTGGACTGCCGCCCCCCTTCTTCGCCGCACCGGCCGATTTCATCGCGTCGGTAATCAGCCCATCACGGATATTGCCCGGCGATGGATTCATCGAGAAATCGGCGCCGACCTTGGCCGCGTGCGCTTGGTAGGCGGCCATCAGGGCGCTGAAGCGTTCGGCCACCGCGGCGCTTGCGCAGCGTGCGATCAGCTCGTGCTCGACGCCGCAGAGCTCGGGAAACTCAGCCAGTACCGCACTACCGCCGAGGGCTACCACCCGATCGGAGACCGCCCCAACCAAGGGGTTGGCCGAAAGACCCGAAAAGCCGTCTGAGCCGCCGCACTCGACACCGATGGTCAGCTCGGAGAGCGGCGCTGGTGCGCGCTCGACTCGATTAGCTTCGGCGAGACCCGCGAAGATCGACGCCAGCGCTTGCGTGATCAGCGTGCGCTCATCGCCGATACGCTGCTGCTCGAAGAACTGCACGGGCCTGCTCCCATTGGGGTCACGCTGCGCCATCGCCGCCTTGAGCAGCTCGATCTGGGCATTCTGGCAACCAAGGCTCAGTACAGTGGCACCCGCGACATTCGGGTGGCAGATGTAGCCCGCCAGCAGTCCGCAAAGCGCCTCGGCGTCCTCTCGGGTACCACCGCAGCCGAGCGTGTGGGTCAGAAAACGTACGCCGTCGACATTGGGAAACAGCGGCGCCGTCGGAGCGCTCGGAACCGGTGCGGCCTGTTCGCCATACAGCATCTCTCGCGCCATACGCTTGTAGTCGCGATAGGGATCGTCGTCGAGCACTTCAGCGACGCACTGGCGCAATACCTCTATGTTGCGATTTTCGCAGAAGACCAAGGGCACCACGATCCAGAAATTGGCGGTACCGACCCGACCATCGGCGCGATGGTAGCCATCGAAAGTGAGCCCCTCGAAGCGCGATACGTCTGGCCCCTGCCAGCTACTCGCCCCTGATTCAGCGCCGGCACCGAGCGTGGCATGCTCGACATTGTCGACCCGGATCGCCTCGCCAGCCGCGATCGCTCGTGTCGCCCGACCGACCGTGACGCCGTACATCACCACCTGCTCGCCGACCGCCAACGGCACCAAGGCGAACTTATGCTTGCGAGCGATCGGCTCTACCAATCTCACCCCGCCTTCGTCGACTTCATAGCCTTCAGGCAGATCGCGCAGCGCGACCCGCACATTGTCGTCGGGATGAATGCGCAGGGTCACCTGCTGTGGACGATCCGTGATGATAGTGCGTGTCATGGCGTCAGGTCTCTCGTCGCTCGATACTTTGGTCCAACCAATATCGAAATAAAATACGAGATATCGGCCTTCAACAACCCTTCGTAGACCAATGTCCAGTTTCAACCATTAATTGGACAGTCCAAATTCCGATGCTCGAACACCATCGACGCTTGAGATGGCAACTCTTGGAGTATCGACCGTGACAGGGCAAACACGCATCCTCAGCTGCATCGCCCCCGGCGAACTCCGGCTCTCCACCACCTCGCTGGGCGTCTGCGGCCCCAACGAAGTGCTGGTCAAGGTGCTGCGGGTAGGCATCTGCGGCACCGACATCCACGCCTTCGCCGGCCAGCAGCCCTACTTCACTTATCCCCGGGTGCTGGGCCACGAGCTCTCGGTTGAAGTGGTCGCCGCGGGTAGTCCACGGGATCTCGACATGCTTGGTCGCAAGGGCTACGTGATTCCCTATCTGCACGACCCGGATTCGCCGGCGAGCCGGCGTGGCAAGACCAACTGCTGTGAACGATTGGAGGTGATCGGTGTGCATCGCGATGGGGGCATGAGCGATTTCCTGGTACTGCCCGCTCGTCACGTGGTGCCCAGCGATCTTCTCGACGCCGAGCAGCTGGCGCTGGTCGAGTGCCTCGCCATCGGCGCCCATGGAGTGCGGCGCAGCGAACTGCGCGCAGGAGAAACAGCGGTGGTGGTCGGCGCCGGTCCGATCGGAATGGGCGTGATCCAGATCGCGCGTGCCCGAGGGGCCCGGGTCATCGTGATCGACCCCAATTCCCAGCGCTTGGCGTTCTGCCGCGAAAAGCTCGGGGTGACCGAGGCCGTCGATCCGCGCGAGCACTCGGTGGAAGAGGCCGTGGCCGCACTCACCGATGGTGGACTCGCCGACGTGGTGTTCGACGCCACCGGCAATCCCGATGCCATCGCTCGGGGGTTCGCGCTGGTTGGCCACGGCGGCCGCTATGTGCTGGTCAGCCTGGTCAAGGCCGACATCACCTTCCACGACCCGGAGTTCCATCGACGCGAGATCACCCTGCTCGCCAGCCGGAATGCCACTCGCGAGGACTTCGATACCGTGACCCGGTTGATGGAGGCAGGAGCGCTCGCCGAACGGGAAATGATCACCCACCGTGCCGAGCTCGAACAGATGCCGGCGGTCATGGCGCACTGGTGCGCTCCCGCAACGGGAGTGATCAAGGGCCTGGTCCACGTCAATGACTGACGCCGGGATTTTCCCGATCTTCCAAAGGGATACGACCATGAGACCACTTCGCCCTGCCATGGCTTTAGTCATCGCGGCCCTCACCATCGGCGCCTTCGCTCCCGGCGTCGCCGCCGAGACGGTAATACGCGTTTCCTACGGCAACCAGCCGGGAGAGCCGATCGATCTCGCCGTTCGCCAATGGGCAACCTGGGTCGAAGAGGAGAGCGGTGGAGACTTGGTGCTGCGCCCCTTCCCTGCCAGCCAGCTCGGCAACGAAACCGAGATCACCGAACAGGCTCGCTTCGGCTCCGCCGTGATCGGGATCAGCGCCTACAGCAACTTCTTCGACGTCGCGCCGGATCTCAGCGTCATCGACGCGCCCTACATCGCCGACAGCTTCGAAGCCAAGGCCCGGATCTTCGATTCCGACTGGTTTCAGGCCCAGTCCGCGGCGTTGGTCGAGCAGGGCTATCGCATCGTGGTGCCGTGGGTCGCCTACGGCGAGCGCCAGTTGCTCTCGAACCGTGAGGTACGCACGCCAGAGGATCTGCGCGGTGTGCGGATCCGGGTACAGAACTCGCCGATGTACGTAGCCGCGCTGCGCTCCATGAACGCGGTGCCGACCCCCATGTCGCTCGGCGACGTCTACCCGGCGCTGGCCCAGGGCATGATCGATGGGGTCGAGAACCCGATCCCGGTCCTGCATGGCGGGCGCTTCGAAGAAGTGGTGAAACGGCTGAGCCTGACCCGCCACATGCAGACCACCGCCCCCTTCGTCACTGGCGAGGAGTTCTGGCAGCGGCTCACCCCGGAGCAGCGCCGGATCCTCAGCGAGACCGGCGCACGAATGGCCGAGTACGCCAACCGACTGATCGAGGAGCGCAGCGAGGCGGACCTGGAGCGGATGCGCGACGCGGGCGTCGAGGTCATCGAAGTCGATCTCGCGCCATTTCGCAGTCGCGCACGCGAGATGATCCCGAGCGCATTCCCGCAGTGGTCCGATCCTGGGCTCTTCGATCGCATGCTCGAGATCACCGCCAATGACCCACCCCGCCCCGAGGAGGATCCTTTATGAGTACCGATGGCGCCGTTCTTTCCCCGCGCACCGGTTGGCTGGACGCACTCCTGCGCGTCGACGAGCTGCTCGCCAGCGTGGCGCTATTCGCCCTCTTCCTGGTCGCGATCTGCAACGTCTTCATGCGCTATTTCATGTCGATGCCGCTGGCCTGGGCCGAGGAAGTGCTGCAACTGCTGATGCTGTGGACGACGATGCTCGGCGCCAGCGCGCTGGTACGGCGCAACGAACATGTGATGATTTCGATCGTAAGCGACCGGCTACCCCCAAGGCTGGCGAAATGGAACACCCGAATCTTCAACGTCGGTGTGACGCTGGTATGCGCGGCGGTCATGCTGGTGTGGGGACTCAAGCTGCTGCCCTTCGCCGCGATGCGCAGCACACCGATGTTGAACATCCCCTTCTACTGGGTGCACCTGGCGATCCCGATCGCCGGCGCACTGATGCTGATCCACTCGTTGCGCAACCTGATCTCGCCCCCGGCGGTCGACCCCCTCGCCGCGGTCGCGCCTGGACTGATTCCCGATCTCCCGCCCCGCGTTCATGCGGGACCCGACATTGATCCGAGGAGCTGAGACGATGGCCGTTGCGAGCGCACTGATCGGAATGCTGGTGCTGTTCTTCATGGGTACCCCGGTGGCCTTCGCGCTGCTGATGTCGACGCTGCTCTACTTCGTGGTCGAAGGCAGCGAACCCATGGTCTTGCTGGTACAGCGCATGACCGGCGGTCTCAGCGCCGTCTCGCTGCTCGCCGTCCCCTTCTTCATCATGGCTGGGGTGTTCATGAATCGATCGGGGATCGCCACCCGGCTGCTGAATCTCGCCGGGCTGCTGACCCGACGCATGCATGGCGGGCTGGCCCAGGCCAACGTCATGCTCAGCGTACTGATGGGGGGGCTTTCGGGTTCGAACATCGCAGACTCAGCGATGAGCGCCAAGCTGCTGGTGCCGCGGATGACCGAGCAGCGCTACCCGGTCGGCTTCTCCTCGGCGGTGACCGCCGCCTCGTCACTGATCACCTCGACGATTCCCCCGGCGATCGCGATGATCGTCTACGGCTACGTGAACAACGTCTCGATCGGGCGGCTGTTCATGGCCGGCGTGATTCCCGGCGTGATCATGGCGATGCTGCTGATGGTGGCGGTCAACCTGATCGCCCGCCGGCGTGGCTTCCAGCTGCCACAGCGTGAACCAGTACCGAAGGGCCAGTGGCTGAGCATCACCCGCGCCGGCCTGCTGGCGCTGGTGCTGCCCGTGCTGGTGATCGGCGGCATCCGCTTCGGCCTGTTCACGCCGACCGAAGCCGGTGCCATGGCAGTGCTCTATTCGCTGTTCGTCGGCGTGTTCGTGTATCGGGAACTAAGGCCAACGACGATCGCCCAAGCCACCCGCGAGTCGATGCTGGCATCGGTCAACGTGCTGTTCATCATCTGCGTGGCCTCAGCGTTCGCCCGCTTTCTGACCTGGGAAGGCATTCCGCAGCAGATGACCGAGCTGCTCTCGGAGCACGTCAGCGGGCCGATCGCCTTCCTGCTGCTGGCCAACCTGCTGCTGCTCGCCATCGGCATGTTTCTCGAAGGCAATGCGATCCTGATCGTGCTCTCGCCGCTGCTGGCCCCCGTCGCCGCCGAGTTCGGCATCGACCCAGTGCACTTCGGCATCATCTTCATCATCAATGCCTCGATCGGCACCATTACGCCGCCGATGGGCACGGTGATGTTCACTACTTGCAGCATCACCGGTGCCGGCATCGGCACCTTCATTCGCGAGGTGCTGCCGTTCTGGGGTGTGATGCTGGTGGTACTGCTGCTGGTGACGTTCTTTCCAGCCCTGGCGCTGACGCTGCCCAACCTGATGTTCTGACCATCCGGATTGGTCCATGGTGAGCAAATGGCGAGGCGAATTGGTCCATCCAATATCAATTGCTATCATCGAGCCCTCCCCATCTCGCGAGAGCCGCCATGACCAGCGCCAAGCCCAAACGTCTCTACCAGCAGATCGCCGCCATCCTCCGCTCGAGGATCGAGGCAGGAGACTACCCCGTCGGCAGCCGCATGCCGGCGGAACGGCTCATCGCCGAGGAGCTCGATATCAGCCGCACGGTGGTACGCGAGGCGCTGATTCTGCTCGAGATCGAGAACCGGGTGGAGGTGCGCAAGGGCTCGGGAATCTATGTGATCGAGCCCAAGGAGGCTGCCGTCGAGCCGTCGCCGGAGCCCTATCACGACGAGCTGTCGGCCGGGCCGTTCGAGATGATCCAGGCACGCCAGCTGGTCGAGAGCAACATCGCCGAATTCGCCGCGCGGCAGATCACCAAGGCCGGGATCCTCGAGCTGCAGGAGATCTCGGCGAGAAGCCGCGCCGAGGATCGCTATCGGGATTCCGACTGGGATCGGCGCTTTCACCTCGGCGTCGCGAGCGCCACGCAGAATTCGGTACTGGTCTATCTGGTCGAGAAGATGTGGTACCAGCGGGAGAGAAACCCAATGTGGCGCAAGTTGTTCGACCGGATCGACAACCGCGAATCGCTCGCAAGCTGGTGCGACGACCACGATGCGATCCTGCGCGCCCTGATTCGGCGCGATCCGGTCGAGGCGCGATCGGCGATGTGGCGTCATCTCGAAAACACCCGGCAGATGCTATTCGATGCCAGCACCGTCGAGGACGGCAACGAAGTGGATCGCTACATATTCAGCGACAATCCGCTGCAGGATCTCGACCGCTGACGCGTAAGGCCCCATCGAAGGGCGAAGCGCGATGGTCACGGGTCGAAAGATCAGGCCGACGGATGCAGATCCCTTGGAGGAGTGGCAGATGCGACTAGCGGACAAGAAGGCGGTAGTCACCGCCGCGGGACAGGGCATCGGCAGGGCGATAGCGCAGCGCCTGGTTCGAGAGGGCGCCACGGTGATCGCCACCGACCTCGAGATCACCAAGCTGGCCGATCTCGAGGGTGCGCAGCCCGCAATGCTCGATGTGCTCGACAGCGAAGCGATCGCCGCGCTCGCCGTCGAACTCGGCACCATCGACGTACTGGTCAACTGCGCGGGCTATGTCCACCAGGGCAGCCTGCTCGAGTGCGACGAGCGCGCCTGGTCACGCTCACTGGCGCTCAACGTCGGCGCCATGTTCCACAGCTGCAAGGCGTTCCTGCCCGGCATGCTCGAACGCGGCGGCGGGGCCATCATCAATATCGCTTCGCTGGCGTCGAGCCTCAAGGGGGTGCCCAACCGCTTCGCCTACGGCACCACCAAGGCAGCGGTGATCGGCCTGACCAAATCGATAGCCGCCGACTACGTGACCCAGGGAGTGCGCTGCAATGCGATCTGCCCGGGCACCATCGACTCCCCTTCGCTGCGCGAGAGAATCAACACGCTGGCCTCGGCACAGGGACGCAGCGAAGCGGACGTACATGCCGAATTCATCGCCCGCCAGCCGATGGGACGGCTCGGTAGCAGTGAAGAAATCGCCGCGCTGGCCGCCTTTCTCGCCAGCGACGAGGCGGCCTTCATCACCGGTACCAGCCAGGTGATCGACGGCGGTTGGTCGAACTAGCGAAGCCCTTGCGAAGCGATCCGGGCGACTTCTCCTTTCAACGTCGGAGCTGAACAACAGATGAAACTCTTGCGCTACGGTCCCCATGGGGCGGAAAAACCCGGCATCCTCGACGCCGACGGCAGCCTTCGCGATCTTTCCGGCGACATCGACGATATCGCCAACGAGACGCTCACGCCCGAAGGGCTCGAGCGAATCCGCGCACTCGATCTTGCACGGTTGCCGAAGGTGGAGGGCGAGGTGCGCATCGCTCCCTGCGTCGGAGGGATCGGTAAGTTCATCTGCATCGGGCTCAACTATGCCGACCATGCCGCCGAGACCGGCGCCGACATTCCCAAGGAGCCGGTGGTTTTCGGCAAGTGGACCAGCGCGGTCTGCGGCCCCAACGACGATACCCTGATTCCCTGCGGCTCGGCTAAAACCGACTGGGAAGTGGAGCTCGGCGTAGTGATCGGCAAGCCCGGACGCTACATCGAGCCGCGCGACGCGCTCGATCACGTCGCCGGTTACTGCGTGGTCAACGACATATCCGAACGCGAGTATCAGCTCGAGCGCGGCGGCACCTGGGACAAGGGCAAGGGCTGCGACACCTTCGGCCCCATCGGCCCTTGGCTGGTCACCCGCGATGAGGTCGCCGACCCACAGCAACTGTCGATGTGGCTCGACGTCGACGGCCATCGCTACCAGGACGGCTCCACCCGTACGATGATCTTCTCCGTCGCCGAGATCATTACCTACCTCAGCCGCTTCATGAGCCTGCAGCCGGGAGATTTGATCTCCACCGGTACACCGCCCGGCGTCGGCATGGGGCAGAGGCCGCCGGTGTACCTGAGGCCGGGCCAGGAGGTGCGGTTGGGCATCGAGGGGTTGGGTGAACAGCGCCAGCGAACGGTTTCCGCCTGATCGGCGCTCAGATCGCGGCGCTCGACAGCTTGCCGTCCACCAGCCGCTGGACGCGGGCGGCCGGCAAGGCGGTCTCACGCGTCACCAAGGAGATGAAGCCGTTGTCCAGCGCATCCAGCTCATCGGCGATGGCGTCGAGGAACTCGGCTCGTTGGGTGGCAGGCAGACGGCGATAGGCAGGATAGGCCGATGCCGCGGCGCGGGCGGCGCTATCGATCTCGGCTGGCGTGGCCTGGCAAAATTCATAAGGCAGCCGCGCTGCGCTGGTGGCGTCGTAGCTATGGATACGCTCATCGCCCTCGCCGCTTCTCTCACCGCCGATGTAGTTCTTGCCTGTGATCTGCATGTCGCCTCCCTAAGCGCGATTGAAAATTCAAGTCCGACCCCGGTGTCCGCTGGTGCCCCTTCCAACCGCTCAGGCGCCGCGCCGTTCGGCCAGATGCGCGAAAAGCGAGCGGATGCCATAGGTCCAGGGCGCTATTTCCGTCGACAGGCTCACCTCGTTGACCAGCGCTCCCAGCCGGGGGGAAGAGATGATCACGCGATCACCGAGGTGATGGGTGAAACCGCCACCGGCCGTGTCCCGGTCCTCGGTCGGGGAGAACATGGTGCCGAGGAAAAGCATCATTCCATCTGGGTACTGGTGATGCGCTCCGATGGTTTGCCGAACGATGGCGAGCGGATCCCGGCTGATCTCGCTCATATGGCTGATGGCTTCGAGTTCGAAGCCGTCTCGTCCCTCGATCCGCAGCGACACATCAGCGGTGCGCACCGCATCGATGTCGAAGCGCTCATCGAACAGGCGGATGAACGGTCCGATCGCGCAAGAGCCGTTGTTGTCCTTGGCCTTGGTCAATAGCAGCGCACTGCGCCCCTCGATGTCGCGCAGGTTCACATCGTTGCCCAGCGCCGCTCCCACTGCTTCCCCCCGGCTGTCGACGGCAAGCACGATCTCCGGTTCGGGGTTGTTCCAGCTCGAATCAGGGTGCAGTCCAACCGGCGAGCCGAATCCTATGCTGGCCATCGGCGGCGCCTTGGAGAAAACCTCGGCATCCGGGCCGATGCCCACCTCGAGGTATGGGGACCAATGACCGCGACGCTGAAACTCCGCTTTCAGCGCCTGCGCTTCGGCAGAACCAGGCCGAACCGTCGACAGGTCGCGGCCGATCAACTCGACCATCGCACCGCGAATGGCCTCCGCCCTGGAGGGGTCGCCCTCGGCCTGCTCCTCGATCACTCTCTCGAGCAGGCTCACGGCGAAGGTCACGCCGGAAGCCTTCACCGGCTGCAAGTCACAGGGAGCGAGCAGGTAAGGCGCCCGCCCGCCGCCGGCGAGGCTGTTGTCGAGCAGCGCATCCAGCGTGCCGATGACCTCACCCGGCGCGTGTCGAACGATTCGATGACGATCCGAACGCTCGAGCAGGTCGGCGACCGTGGCAACGTGCTGCGTGAGATCGACGACCTCGCGATTGCGAATCGTCACCACAGCGGGGCCGTTGATCGGGGCATCACGCCAAACGCGGCCGACCAGCAGTGCCGAGTCCAGGTCGATAGGAAGATACGCATCACGAGCCATTGTTCGATCCATCGCTGATGTCGAACTGCCACTGTAGAAAAACCCCACCGCTTGTACAATATCTTGTTTTATTGTCCAATATGTTGGAAATATCCGCTCGATAAGGCGACGCCACGATGGCCACCGACTACGAAGTACCCGCGATCAGAAGAGCCCATCAGATCCTGGAGACGCTGGCGACGAAGGGGACCCCGGTCAGCGCGGCGGATCTTGGTCTAGCGACCGGGCTGCCGAAGAGCACGCTGTATCTGCTGCTCGAGTCCCTCGTCCAGCGACGCTGGATCGAGAAGAGAAGCGACGGTTATCTCATCGGTATCGGGCTCTACACCCTGGGGGCCTCGTATCTCCGGCACGACGCACTCCAGGAAGCGTTCAGGCATGCCGCGGTCGAGTTCGTGGAACGAGAGAAGGAGGTGCTGCAACTCGCGGTCCTGGACGGCGACGAGGTCGTCTACATCGCCCGCGAAGACGCTCCCCGCCCGGTGAGGCTGGTATCCGAGCTCGGTTCGCGGCTTCCCGCTCATGCCTGCGCACTCGGCAAGGCGCTGCTCGCCCAGCTCCCTGAGGCGAAGCTGCAACAGCTCCTGCCCGCACGGCTACCCGCCATCACCGAACACACGGTCACCGACCTCGCGCAGTTGCTCGAGCAGCTGCGCGAGGTACGAAGATCCGGAGTGGCCACGGAGCAGGAAGAGGTAACCGCTGGGCTCTGCTGTTTCGCCGCCTATGTCGGCCAGACCCCCAGCGGAAAAAGCATCGCCGTCAGCACCTCGATTCCCGTCGCTCGACTGGACGCGCAGCGCCGCAGCGACATCCGTGGCGAGATCGCCGATGTCGCTGCCCAAATGAAAAAAGCGATAGTCGGGTGAGGCGTTGCCTGCGCGATCCAGACAAGCATGCCTTCATTCTCTAAGTCTTCGAGACTATGGGTACCGGAGCGGACCCTCGGCACCATGACCTTCAGTGGCAAGGGAGAGTTCGGCACGACTTGGCGCCGACCTGTCCGCTGCCAGGCGCCAGATCGATGTCTGCCTCGACCACAGGGTGAACTTCTTCGCCATCGCCAATGCCAATTTCGACGGCCTCTCGAAGTTCCAAATACGCTGCTAATGAAAAATCTTCTGAACAGCGACAACGCTGGAGCAGGCGAAGTGGGCCTGTTCTTTTCTACCCATACGGTGGTGCGAGGCCGCGACGGTCAATGCGCCATTCGAACCATTGCACTCCCAAGTTTCTATCCGCGCGGCCGTGCGAGGCCGCGACACCCAAGCGACATACCCGCAGGCAACCACCACATGTTTCTATCCGCGCGGCCGTGCGAGGCCGCGACTACCCGTAGCCCTTCGACCCGGGCCGGGGAGGTACGTTTCTATCCGCGCGGCCGTGCGAGGCCGCGACAGCGATAGCCTCTCCCTACACCACGCTCGCCGAGGTGTTTCTATCCGCGCGGCCGTGCGAGGCCGCGACATGCCATGGCGTCGTTGGATGCCGCATAGGAGAAGTTTCTATCCGCGCGGCCGTGCGAGGCCGCGACGCGACCTCTACGTCTTCCTGTCTCAGTACATGCAGTTTCTATCCGCGCGGCCGTGCGGGCCGCGACCCCCACGGCATTTGTCCGCTGCTGGATTCACGAGTTTCTATCCGCGCGGCCGTGCGGGCCGCGACGGCAAAGTCACGCCGAGATCGTGGCAATACTGGGTTTCTATCCGCGCGGCCGTGCGGGCCGCGACCCCTCCTAGGCCAGCAGATCAGTCAGCGCTCGAGCGTTTCTATCCGCGCGGCCGTGCGGGCCGCGACCCCTTCACCGACCGCCCGAGGCGATCGGCTATCTGTGTTTCTATCCGCGCGGCCGTGCGGGCCGCGACATCGAGGACAAGTCTAGCGGCACCGGGCTGATTCAGTTTCTATCCGCGCGGCCGTGCGGGCCGCGACGGCGACTTCGTCGTCGTCGACATGCTCATCAAAGCGTTTCTATCCGCGCGGCCGTGCGGGCCGCGACCTCGCGGCTCTCGATGTCCTGGCGGCGTTCAGCCTTGTTTCTATCCGCGCGGCCGTGCGGGCCGCGACCAGCACAAGGACTGGTACATGCGTCGCGCTCAGGTTTCTATCCGCGCGGCCGTGCGGGCCGCGACTCGATGACCGAGGCGCAGTCCGAACCGGTGATCGTGTTTCTATCCGCGCGGCCGTGCGGGCCGCGACATTCATCGACGGGCTCAACCCTGCCGCGATCATCTCGTTTCTATCCGCGCGGCCGTGCGGGCCGCGACTCCAGCCCTGCGAGCCTGATCACAGGGATCGACACGTTTCTATCCGCGCGGCCGTGCGGGCCGCGACCCCCACTCTCATAACATATTGATAATGAAAGTGAAATACTTTTGGGACAGCGAAACTCTCCAAGGATGAGAGTTAATTTTTTAATTCCCCCCGTATATGAGAAAAAAGTGCAAAGAAAACAAATTGTTAAAGAACTGCGAACCCACCGGCAAAAACCACGACACTTAAGGTTCGCAGAGCTACGGGAAATCAGAAGACAAGAGGGCCGTTCATATCCAGTGAAGGTTTCGCACCGATATGCTCGATCCGATTCTTCCAATTCCTGCCCAGGAAATAGAAACGCAGGCTATCGACTTCATCATCGATCAACTCGATCAACCGCTGGCGAAGGCGCACCCACTGATCAGGCTCGACTTCGATCTCGAATACAGAGAACTGTACGCGCTGCCCCAAATCACGGCAGGCTTTCGCCACACGGCGCAAGCGCCCTTCTCCACCGTCGGACGAAGTGCTCACATCGTAACTGACCAGTACCATCATTGCTTGGCCTCCTCATGGATAGGCTACTTCTATTTCCAAAGGAATGGCGGGTAAGCATCCAGATCACCGCGCAGGTGGCGTGCAAGCAATTGAGCTTGCAGGATAGGCAGCATTCCTATTGGCGCCTTCTCGCCGATGAACGCATGGCTGAGCTCCTCACGCTTACGCTCTTGGTAAGCAGTCAATACAGTCTTGCGCGCATTATCGGCCAACACTACACCACCGCTTTCGGCGACAGTGAAGTCTTTCTCTCGCAACTGGCGACGATTGACTAGCGATAAAGCCAGACGGTCTCCCAATAGTGGCCGAAACTCCTCGGCTAGATCGAGTGCCAGACTGGGCCGTCCCGGCCGATCTCGATGAAGGAACCCGACAGCGGGGTCCAGCCCAGTACTCTCCAAGGCTGAACGACAATCATGGGTCAGTAGCGTATAAAGAAACGACAGTAGCGCATTGATACGATCACGGGGCGGTCGGCGATTACGACCGGTAAAACGAAAATCCTCGCTGCTATGGCGAATAAGGGAATCGAAGATACTGAAATAAACCTGTGCAGCTTCTCCTTCCAGACCTCGCAAACCACTGGTGGAGGGCTCATCTAGCAGATCACGAGTGATCCTACTCATACGTGAGCGCGCATTTTCCAGCCGTTTTCGCTCCCCCTCATCCAATTTATCGCCATAGTCCCGCAAACCGCGCGAGAGAACGGCCCGTTGATTATGCACTTTACCGATCAGTATACTACGCACGATTTCGGCGCATCCTGCGCCATCGTCGCTAACTCGATATTGTGTACGCCGCAGCAACACATTGCCCGATACAGGCCCCTCGATACGCGCGAGAAACTTGCCATTAGGCGATAAGTGCGTGATGGTTACCCCCTGCTCAGCACAAAAGCCCATTAGCGGTGGGGATACCAATACCCGCCCAAAGCATACCAGCGATTCGAGCATATGGATGGGCAAGCGAGCTCGCTCCTTACCTTCGATATCCATAACGATATTGGCACCATCTTTCTTGAGCCAGGCACCCTCGGTAGTGATATATAGCGTATTGAGCTGGCGACGCATGGCGACTCACTCATCCAGTGTTTGCAGTTGACGCACCAGCCAACGGCTCGCCGAGCGCTGCTTGCCCATTACTTGCGGCTGACAGATATCGGTCAGCGAGCAGTGATTACAGCGCTTGGATTCATAAATGGCGGGTGGAGTACGGTTGCTCTCGAATTGCGCGCGAGTATCCTCGATAACTTTCAGGGTCAATGCCCGCAACTCATCATCGAAGGTAATAACCTTGCGCCGCCGCGTTTTGCCATAGTAGAGCGCGCCCTGCTCGACTCTGACATCTAGCATCTCTTCCAGGCAAAGTGCCTGGGCGCATAGCTGCACTTCGTCGGCACGGTGCGCCTTGGGCCGGCCACGCTTGTACTCGATGGGCCGGACAACCACAGACTCTTGGCATTCGTCGAACTCGACCATGTCGGCGACACCACTCAAGCTCAGCACCTCGCTAGCCAGCGGTAGCGCCATGGCCGTATGAATACCGCGTCGGCGCTCATGCCCCAGGTGGTCAGCGCGCTCATGGAGGATGCGCCCTTCCGCCGTATAACGGTTCTCCGTCCACTGCTGCTCAAGGTGGATCAGCGCACATTGACGCGGACAGAACAGCATATGCTGCAGTGCTGAGAGCGGGATCAAGCGAGTCTCATCCCCCATTCCCACTGACCTACAAATGCTCGATTACGCTGACGCCGGCCGGCAAGCTCTCAGCATCTATAGCCACTCGATAATCACTGTAATGGCGAGCGGGCGTATCGGTCTCACCTTCGACACGCTCGACTTTCACGCTATCGAACAATATATGGGCCGGCGCATTACCCATCGGATGGTCATGCCTGAAGACGATCAGCTTGCGTGCCGACATTTCGCCTCGTGCGGCGGAGCGGTCGTGCTCGAACATATTGACCAGAGCGCGCCACAGCAACGCAAGGTCGTCCTCCGAGAATCCCGTGCGCTCAGCGAGCTTTGCCGATACATAGCCGTGTGCACGATAGAGACCATAGGGAATGATGTGCTTACGGCCCATGGTGCGTTCTTTTTCGAGATCGCGCTCATTGGTGACCGCCATGCGGGTAATCGATACCTCCATCGGCACCACCGGGTCGATGGAGCTGGCAAAGGCCATCTGAACCGGGCCGCGCACCTGTCCGGAGTTGACTTCGGTGGTCATAACCGCACCAAAGGTCCGCACATCGAAGAAATTCTTGCACATCCATTCGGTCACCGCCCGAGCTTTTTCCGCTTCCTTGGGGAGTTTCTTCGGCTCGGACTTTATCTCAAGCGCGTCGTACGCCTTCTTGTGCTGATTATTGAGGACCGACTTTTCCTGCATATAGATCGCATAACCGGCGTCTTTCTCTTTCTCAAGCGCAACATAGTTGCGAATCTTGCGCTTGAGGCAAACGTCGGTCACCAGGCCCTGATTGGTCTCAGGATCGAGTCTCGGCAGGTTACCCGCGTCCGGGTCACCATTGGGGTTGCCGTTGTTGACGTCGAACAGCAGCACAAACTCATAGCGGTTGGCGATGGCGGTCATGCGTCTTCTCCCTGCGTGGATTCTTCTGCTACCGTTGCGTTCCCACGCTTGGTGTAGCGTGCTTGCAATTGATGGTAGTAGCCGATGGCAAAGCGCCCTTGATCTTCGATGCCCAGACTTTTGGGAAAGCTGTCGCCCAAACCATCGACAATAGCGCCTATTTCGCTCTCTATCTTGTATGCCAGCCCACCCTTATCCTTCTTACGCATATTCGACAGGTGGTGCTGGACGTTGCGTAACAGCACTGGGAAAATACTGGCTGGAGTCGCTGATGCTGCGCCGTAATACCGGTCGCGAATGGTGGCATTCACTTCGTTTCCGAGAGCACCTCGCTGTGCATTTTCCAGTTCGGCGAATAGTCTGCCCAATAGATAGCCGGGATGAGTGGAATGAGGATCGAGACTCACGGGCACCTCCTGAGTGGTTGAGTTCGAATGTGCCGCGAGACGAGCCTCGCGCACGAGTACAGCCTTGCAGAGAGCGACGCGGATACCACTGATATCACCGTCGTTACGCATGCGCATGATGACGTTGGTGAGCAACAAGCGCGGATAACGACTCCCGGTCAGAATGGCACGGGTCAGCTCACCAGCGAGCTGCGGGGGAATATCCTCTGCTTTGGCCTTGCCATCTCGGCTCGGGGCAGTGGCATAGAGCAGCCGCCACATCGCTGGGGCGACGCCTTTCCATGGCATGGGCGCCAACTGTAAGTCGCGATAGTGCTGAGCATAGTGCCGCGCCAAGCGCTCCAGGTTATCGACATACCAGAAGCGCACCGATAGGCGTGCAGCATTGGGGGCCAATCCCAACACGAAGAACTGGGTATCCGCTTCTAGCATGGAATCCAGCTCTGCCAGAGGACGCCCCTCAGCAACCTGCCTCAACAGGGAGCCTAACTTGGCGGCTTCCTGCTCGTCGCTGGGCGGATCATTGAGCATCGCGAAGAATCCCTCGGCGGCTTCGGCATGTGCTGCATCCCTGGCCTTGGCCCAGAATAATGTCGTGGCATCACCGATTTGCAGACGCTGGCGGTTGTCGTCACCGCTTCTCAGCAAATGATTGAGCGCCGTCGAGTAACCAAAAATAGCCGCTTTTGAGATCGAGGCGTTATGATTCTTGCTGTAGCCGTAGGACTCATAGGCATCGCTGTTGAACGAGACGAGCGATGCACCCGATGGCTGGGCATCCCTGACGCCTCTGATCGCGGGGTGGTCGGTTCCCAGAGGCGCAATCTCCCCGGTGATCAGGCACTGGCCCGGAATGCCTTCGCCACTCTCCAAGGCGGCTACCCATATACGACGAGCTTCTGGGTTTTCATGCAGGTACTGCTGCTGGCCATCGAGACGAAATACGACATTGGTATCCATTACGTCATCGCTATACCCGAGGAGTTCGGCGAGTTGATCCGGCCGCCATTGATCGAGCAACCTCAAGAAAGCCCTCAGGTCGGGGGCCCCACTTTCGCCAAACAGCGAAAACTGACGTGCCTTGAATGCCGCATGCTCATCGGCCAGACGCTTGCCTTCACCGGCGCAGACGCCGAGGGAATAGGCCGTCTTGTCCCACAACGGATAGGCGTGAATACCCGAAGTACGCCGCTTGTCGACGGGCACCTGATAAGTACTCGGTTGCGGTTTCTTGCCCGTGGTGTCGCGCAGGTCATCGATCTGCAATGGCTCACCCTCGCGGGAAAACACCAGGCAGAAACTGATTTTCTCGCTGCTGAACCCCGGTACCGGCACCTTGTCTTGCTCTGCGAGCCGCTGATAGTAGTCGTTGAGCGCGGAGAGGATCATGCCAGCGCCTCCTCGAAGGGAGGCACCTCGATCACACCATCTCGCATCGTCGCGCGAAAAAAGCGCGGCACCTTGCCATCGGCGAAGTCGATATCGTGAAGCATAAATCCGAGGTCACGCTCGCCGCTCAATTGGTCATCTACAAAGGGCATGGCTTCATCGGATTCGACCAACGTAAAGTTGGCCGGAAACTCCCGTGTTCCTAGGCACGGCGTATGAAAACACTGTCCCTGCCTGGCACGACGATTGAAGATATCCAGATGCTTACCAGGAGTATCGATATCATCGGCACGTGAGGTGAACTCGAAATGCGCCTCGATCACGTAGCCGACATCGCGCAGAATGGTAGCGGCGCGCTGCTGGCGATTTTGATCGACGAAATAGGCCACCTCATCGACACGGCCCTCTTTCATGGCTTTGGTGACGGTACGCTCGGATAGTTTCCCCGCTACTTCGTTACGACGAAGAGACTCGAAACGGATCGGCTTCAGCACATGGATACGATCCACGCACCAGCGAATAGCGGGCTTCCAATAGATGGCCTCCAGGATGCCGCGTGCCGCAGAAGGCGTGATCACGTCATAGGAAAACCTTTCCGTTTTGAGCTCCGGTCGTGTAAAGCAGGCCCGCTCCCCCCAGATATGCAGACGAATCCCGAAAGCCATCACCTACTCCTATTCGCTCATTATGATTACATCGGCCAATTCACCAGATATTTGATTCGCCGGATCGGAATGTCGGCTCGCTCCAGTTCAGCCCCAGCGCCTTGCGGTCATAGAGATCCTCGTTGACCAGTACCATGAACTGCTCGCCGAACTTGCCGGGCTCGACGGCAGCGACGGCACCGACCCGCTCCAGCGCAACGAAGCCTTGGCGTGGCACCTGTACGGTATAGGGCTGCAGCTCGCGGGCGATACCGCCCACGCCCTCGGCATGCGCCAATCTCCTGAGCGCGCTGCGCGCGATATCGTCGAAGGGAATGATCACGGCACGCTGGCCGTTCTCGATCATGCGGAATTTCTGTTCAAGGGTTTCGAAAGGCAGGCCGTCGAGGCGACCCTCCTCGATCAGTCTCAACAAACCATGCCGGTCCAGCCGCTGGTCCCCTTGTTGCCAGTAGAGCAGCCGGAAGTAGGCGTCGATCGCCGCCAATGACAGCGGATCGGCGCCATACTGCCTGATTACCTCGCGGGTCACCTGGGCGAACTGCTTGAGTTCCGGCGGCGGCGCCCAGTCTTCGTTGGCGGTGGCAAAGATCGCGACCTCGCTGTCCGCCGCACTACGTTTGCCTTCCCGGTTACAGCGCCCGGCGGCCTGGGCGATGGAGTCCAAGCCCGCTTCGGCACGCAATACGCGTGGAAAATCGACATCGACACCCGCTTCAATCAAGGAGGTAGATACCACTCGACAAGGGGCACCAGCTTTGAGGGTCTCTCGTATCTCAGCCAGTACTCGGCGGCGATGCACGGCACACATTGAGGTGGTGAGATGGTAGGCGCCAGGCTGATCCGAGATCGATTCAAACAACGCCCGAGCATGGCGACGGTTGTTGACGATACACAACACCTGCTCGGTCGCGAGTAGTTCGTCATGCAGCTCGTCATCATTCAGCGTACCGATATGGCGTACCGTGACGCGCTCCAGCCGGCGATAAAGGCACTTAGGATCGGGGGCAAGCTCCCTGAGATCGCGCAAGCCACCAGCAAAGCTGCACTCAGGATCATCGGTTTCGGCCAGCGCCGGCTGCGTCGCCGTGCACAGCACGACGCTGGTGCGATAGTTCAACGCCAGTTCGTCCAGCGCCACCACGCTGGGACGCAGCAGCGGCAAGGGCAGGGTCTGCGCCTCGTCGAGGATCACCACGCTGCGGGAGATATTGTGCAGCTTGCGGCAGCGTGAGGTCTTGGCCGCGAACAGACTCTCGAAGAACTGCACCGCCGTGGTAACGATGATCGGCGCATCCCAGTTCTCGCTATCACGGCGCAGCTTGTCGATGGTGTAGCGGTCCCGCTGGTTACCAGCATCAAAGGCACTGTGATGCTCGAGCACGGCCGCTTCGCCGTATTCACCCAGCGCGCGCCGGAAGACCGCCGCGTTCTGCTCGACGATGCTGGTGAACGGAATCACGTAAATCACCCGATCCATGCCGTGCGCCATGGCGTGATCGAGAGCGAAGGCAAGCGAGGCCAGCGTCTTGCCGCCGCCGGTCGGTACCGTCAGCGTAAAGCGTCCCGGGGGTAACTCGGCCTGGCTTCGCACATGAGTCAGAATCTCACCACGCAGGCGATTGACATCGCTGTCCGCCTTGAACACCGACAGATGGGCATGCAGCGCATCGCGCAGGGCTTCCAACCTCGGCCCCCCGCCACGCGCATGAGGCAATCCTTTTTCATGCGAGGCATAGAAGGTCTCGGTATCGATGAAGTCGGCATCGACCAAGCAAGAGAACAGCATCCGAGTCAAAAAGGCGTACTGGAAGTGGCCTCGATCACGGCGCGGCGTGAAATGCGCTGGAGGTGTCAAACTGACAGGCAGGACGATCTCATCCCGCCAAGCCGGGTCGAGTTCGGGCAGGTCCGCCGCCATACGATCGTTCAGTGAGGAACGCTCGCCGCTATCGCGACCATTGGCCAACCCCGCATGATGGCCGGCAATCAGATAGGCCAACAGGTGGCCGAGTTGGGGATACTTTTCCATGGCGATACGCGCGCCTGCCGTGGAGTGATCGACCCGTACTGGCGCCCCCTCCAAGCGGCATTGGAATACCCTGGTGTACTTACCCAGGTCATGGAGCAGCCCCGCGACCTCGCCCCAAGGGCCTGCGCCGAAACGCGCGGCACGCTCGGCCGCCATCTGCCCAACACTGATCAAGTGGCTATCGAGCGATTGCCAATTCGACTTATCGGTCGTCAAGGTGGAGTGCGCGTAGAACATGACCCCTCTGCGCTCTTAACGCAAAGATAACGAATCACTCGAATTGCAACACAAAAATACGTAAATGCAAATCTGGTATTTGAAAACTCACCAACGTTTCCACGCGCGCTCAAATCTCAAGCGGATCGAGGTAATAGCACGGCAACGTGGTTTCACCAGGCATAAGAACGCTTCGCCGGGACACATGGGCTAGCCCCGCCCCTCCGGACAGATCAGATGGCATGATTCTGCCTGGAGAGCGAAGCGATGGCACGAAACAGAAGACATTTCACGGACGAGTTCAAGCGCGAGGCGGTGCGGCTGGCCGAGCAGCCTGATAGCAACGTATCGCGCGTGGCGCAGGACCTGGGTCTGGACCCCAGCGTTCTACGGCGTTGGGTCGGGCAGATGCGTGGCGGCACATGGGAGCCGGCGCCTGGTAAGCCGCTCAAGAGTGCCCAGCAGCAGGAGATCGAGCAACTGCGCCGGGAACTGGCCAAGGTCAAGACCGAGCGGGATATCTTAAAAAAAAGCGGTCGGATACTTTGCCAAGGACCAGACATGAAGTATCCGTTCATCGCCCGACACCGGGCCGTCTGGTCGGTCAGTGAGCTATGCCGAACCTTGGGCGTGTCACGCAGCGGCTTTTACGAATGGCATGGCCGCTCGCCCAGCGCTCGGAATCTGACCAACGAACGCTTGACTGGCCGTATCCGCGCGAGCTTCCAGGCCAGCGACCGGACGTACGGCAGCCCTCGACCTACGTGCCTGGGGTAAGCACTGCGGCAGGCACCGTGTGGCGCGACTAATGCGCCGCGCAAACCTTGTGGCACGAACCAGGCGCCGTCGCCATCCGTCAGATACGGGACCAAGATCGGCTCATGCCATTGCCGCCAATGTGTTGGATCGAGACTTTACGGCCAGCGCATCCAACCAGAAATGGGTAGCCGACTTTACCTACGTTTGGACTGCGGAGGGTTGGCTCTATGTGGCTGCCGTCATGGACTTGTACTCGCGGCGCATCGTCGGTTGGTCCATGCAGGCCAGCATGACGGATCAACTAGTGACCGATGCCCTGATGATGGCGTTGCATCGCCGAGGCCGGCCACGAGAGGTCCTACATCACTCTAACCAGGGCAGCCAATACAGCAGTGAGCAGTTCCAGATGCTGCTGACCGATGCCGAGATCGTGTGCAGCATGAGCAAGCGCGGGGATTGCTGGGATAATGCCGCTATGGAGAGCTTCTTCTCCATGCTGAAAACCGAACGGCTGAGCCGGCGAATTTACCAATCCCGAGATGAATGTCGCGCCGACGTGTTCGACTACACCGAGCGCTTCTACAACGCACGACGCCTGCACTCAACGCTGGGATACGTCAGCCCCATGCAGTTCGAAGCAACCACTTGTTAAGTTAACCAACCTGTTCGGAGGGGCGGGGCAAGCCCAACAATGAGCCGTTATGGTCTTGGACCAAACCTATGCCAACCGCGATATCGCCTTCGGCGTACCTTCGAAAACAAATGGGTTGAGGAACATCCGTGACCAAAACAGCTTGCGATCCACTTCGCTCAACCCGACCTCATCGCAAATGCTTGTCCAGCGCGCACGTACGGTTTCGATGTGATGCGTGATGATCTCAACGGCTTCGTTTCTTTCCAGCAGAAACTTTGGGGCCGCATCCAGGCAAACGGCTAGATTGCTCATCCGGTTCTCGCCGATGATCAGCATCGCTTGCGTTGCCTCGTTACCTGTCCGGTTCTGAGGGCATATATCGTAGGCTGGTGTCAGCTCCAGTGTGTTGCCGTCCCAGAAAGCAGCGTGGTTTCGTGCATGATCATCAGTGTTGCCACAGATGATGTTGAAGACTAGTCGGCCAAACAATTCGCGCAGCGTCGTTTCCGGCTCGTCGAAGCGTTGACGAATAATGTCCGAAAGTTCTTCATAGCTCGCGTATCGCGCCATCATCTCATCGAGGCCGAAAAGGGTCAGTACCGAGACCATCAGCCGGCGCTTCCAGCCACCTCTAGCCTTCGAGCGGTCGAAACGCTCGACCAGGAGAGCGTCCTTGCCTAGCGTGTGGTGGAAGCGCACCGGCGCTACATGCAAACCGACCTCCGCAGCCAGCCGCATAGCGATGTATTCAGCCTTCACAACATTGTAGGTGTCCGTCGAAGACGAGAACTTCGCGATGAATTTTTGTTTCTCTGCTTCGATCATCGCTTTCGGCCGTGCCCCGCCCAGCGAACTGCCATGAAAAAGAGCCTGATCAAGATCGGGCGTCAGCGGCACTCCGTTCTCCACCATTGCTGCTGCGTTCATCAATTCTTCTAGGGGCGCGGCCTGCGCAAGGCGCGGTACATACTCTGTTGGTGATGCCTGAAAATCGAGACCACCAATCCTGTCTGAACCGGATTCGAGTAGGTATGTCAGTTCATCCAGCGCCCCGACATCCGCGTCTTTACTCCTGGTCCCCACCAGTCGATTAAGGATGACACGACGCCCCCATGCGTCTGGTGCCGCGTCGCGTAGCGCACTCGCCAGCTTCAGCCCCGGCTCAGGAAAAATGGCGCCACGCGTCAGTGGCAGCTCAGGCTCATAGATCGGGATGCAATCGTTCCGCTCAAGGTAGCTGCGGCCATAGTTGAAGATGAGCTGGTCTTCATCCCGGCTCAGCCGACCCGCGACAACGGGCTCCATCGCATCGGGCAACCAGATCCACACATAGGCTTCGTCGACTGCTTTCCTAGAAGTCATCATTCACCACCTTCTTCGGATGATGAACAGCGCGGGGAAGAAGAGAGAGGATT
This sequence comes from Halotalea alkalilenta, assembly GCF_001648175.1. Classification (NCBI taxonomy): domain Bacteria; kingdom Pseudomonadati; phylum Pseudomonadota; class Gammaproteobacteria; order Oceanospirillales; family Halomonadaceae; genus Halotalea; species Halotalea alkalilenta. The sequence continues at coordinate 311,473 of NZ_CP015243.1, forward strand.
TTCTCCGCGTTTGCGATGTGAAGCGTCATCGCAGATCGATCCGCGGTGAAAAGTGGAACGCCGGCAATGGTGGCGAGCTCAAAAACGGCTCCAATCGCGCATCCCATATCGCCTTGCTCGGCCCGATAGACCAGGCCGCGTGACACACCTGCGCGCTCTGCCAGTTCCTCTACCGTCAGCTCACGTTCGATTCGCGCATTGCGGATCATCAATCCGAGCAACCGCGCTGCATCGCGGCTATGGCGGGAGTAAGTGCGTGTGGAGGGTTTCGCCATGGCTACGCTCCTGTTCCTTTAACGAGGCATATTTCCAATTTTTGAACTATTAATAGAGCAATCTTGCTGACGAAAGACTGCGCGGACAAAGGCAATACGATCTATTAATGGATCATTCTATCCGGTTACGCCTCATTAGCGAAACAAAACATAAAGGAAAAAGCAGGCCTGCGACCGGCACTGGAGCCGTCGTGGGGTAGAAAAGGGGTGACAACCAAGCGGTCACGACCGATGGCCATCCACGCCAGCCGCATCCCCCCTCAGCCCTGGCCGCTGCGCAACGCTTCGAGCTCCTCGACCAGCGCGGCGGGAATCTCCACCGCGCCCTCTGTGATCGCTTGCCGGCGTGCGGCGCGGCGGCGCTCGGAGGGTAGCCGCGCGCCCTGGGCAACGATTTCGGCGAACAGCGCCTCGGCGCGCGTCTGGGCGGCTTCGAGTGAAACGCCGAGAAACGCCTGGGGATCGAGGGTGAGAATCAGCTCGCCATGGCAGGGGGCAGCGCCGCGCCCGTGGTCGAAACGCTGCGACTCCAGGCTGGTCATGTCGTCGATCAGGGGACCGGCGAGCAGTTCGATCATGGTCGCCAGCGCCGATCCCTTGTGCCCACCGAAGCTCAGCATCGCACCGTCCAGCGCGGCCTGCGGATCGAGCGTCGGCCGGCCTGCGCTATCGACCGCCCAGCCGGGTTCGAGCGGCTTGCCGGCGCGGCGATGCAGCTCGATATCGCCGCGGGCGATCGCGCTGGTGGCGAAATCGAACACGTAGGGCTCGGCGTGCGGGCGCGGCCAGGAGAACGCCAGCGGGTTGGTGCCGAACAGCCCGCGCGAGCCGCCGTGAGGCGCGACCCAGGCGTGGCTCGGCGTCATCGCGATGCCGACCAGCCCCTCGGCGGCGATGCGCTCGACCTCGGGCCAAAGCGCGGTGAAGTGAAAGCAGCGGTTGATCGCCATCGCCGCGATCCCCTGCCTGCGCGTCTTCTCGATCAGCGCGGGGAGGCCGCGCTCGAAGGCGAGCGGGGAGAAGCCGAACCGCGCGTCGACCTTGACGATCGCGCTGGCATGGTCGATCACCTCGGGCGCGACATCGCCGCGGGCAAGCCCTTCGCGTACCGCGCTGGCCATGCCGAGCAGCCGGTACACGCCATGGGAGTGGCAGGCATCGCGCTGAGCGGCATTGATCACCCGGCCGATCGCCTCAGCGTGGTCGGCATCGAAGCCGCTGGCGGCCAGCACGCCGTGGGTCAGGCGCTCGAGCGCCTCCAGCGTCAGCCGTCTGGTCTCAGCCATGACGAGCTCCAGCAAAGGGAAAGATCCAGCATATGGCCGCCTCCGCCACAAGGCCAGCCGGCGGCCGACGCCATGCTCCGCGCCTACGTCTTTCGGCGCCTACCCACGCCTGTCGACGCATTCTATGCTCTCGTTGTCAGATGACATGACGTCGTCTTCGCCACCATCCGCCGAGTGATTCTTTCCCTCTCGCCCGACCCGGCAATCGATCTTTGGATCACTGTATCGCTACGCTCCACGGAGGCTCGACCGACGCAATGGAAGCAGAAGCGCTCGTCACATCGCTCAGGAACCAGCTCGTCGACCTGCTCGGCCGGGATACCGTGGTCACCGAACCGCACGACCATGAGCCTT